>NZ_BAABJO010000002.1:0-379833 GCF_039543345.1 Pseudonocardia adelaidensis
CACACGAACGGATCCCGTCACCGGCCCACCCGTCGCGGTCGTCGAACTCGGCCACCAGCTGCAGGAAGCGGGCCTGGGCGGCGGCGATGTGCCCGGCCAACCCCAACAGCTCCGATTCCAGATCATCAATACTCATTCCCTGCAGCGGGGTGGGCAGCGAAACAATAGCGGCGGCAGACATGGAATTCCCCTGAGTCGGCGTGGTGTTCGGTCTCAGGATGACATCGACGTCTGACAATTTTTCTGGCCTCGCAGACTGCGTTCCGCGGAACGCGGTCAACGATGGCAGCAACCACTTCTCGGGGAGGGTCGGGGTGGGAATCCGGACCACCGGATGGTTGCGTGGGCACCGGCGGAGGCGGTCTCGTCGCAGACGGGCGTGCCCGCCGGTCGGGGACGGCCGCCAGAGCAACCCCAAGGGTTCGGTAGTGATCCCGACCCAGCCACCTCCGAACGCGCCGGGCAGCCGTGAACGCGCGTGACAGTGCCGAGATCCCGCCGACGGCGGTGGCCATCGACGGCCGGGGCGACTGGGCTCGCCGACGTGAGAACTGCGGAACGCGCCCACACCGTCTGGTGACGATCAGGGGCGGAGGACGGTGAGATGGAAGCGGCCGTACTTGCGGACCGCCATCGCCGCTGACCGCACCGCGGACGCCGGGGCCGACGGCGGCAGCAGGTCCAGCACGAGGTCGACCGGCCCCGCGGCCGCCCGCATCCGCTCGGTGTCCTCCTCCCCGGTCAGCTCGACGGTCCGCACCCGGGCCCCGAACCGCTTCTCCAGCTCGGCGAGCATCGCGGCGTTGCGCCCCGGAGCGACGACGGCACCGGCCCCCATCGCGAGCGCCGTCGCCACGCCGGCGCTGCCGTAGTTGCCGGTCACCCCGCTGACCAGCACGGTCTCTCCCGGCTGCAGCCCGACGGCGTGCAGCCCGCCGTACGGCACCAGGCACACGTGCACCGCGCACCACCGGCCCGCGTCGGCCGGATCGATCGGCCCGAGCGGATGCGTGTTCTCGGTCGGCACGAGCAGCCGCTCCGCGAACGAGCCCCACCCGTAGTAGCGCTCCAGCGCCAGCCCGCCCCACCGCGGGCACTCCACCCCTGCAACGTGATGTCCGGGCTGAGCGCGTCGTCGCGGGACCGGATCGTCGGATCGCACAGCACCCAGTCACCGGGAGCGAGCCGGGTGGCGCCCGGCCCGACGGACCGGACCCGGGCGGGCCCACCCCCGGGACCGCGGGCAGGCTGACGCTCCTCGATACCGCCGCACGCACGCTGTTCGGCGCCGGATGGGCCGAGGTGGCGCGGCACGCCGTCGCCCAGTTCCGGGCGGCCCACGACCTGGCCGGGCCGGACCCGGCGTTCACCGCCCTGTCCGGGCGCCTCCGGGACGGCTGCCCCGAGCTCGCGGGATGGTGGGGACGAGCACCGGGTCGCCGCCGCCGGATCGGGCCGCAAGGTGCTCCACCTGCGCGGCGGCCCGGTGGCGTACGAGTACGTGACCCTGCAGGCCACCGACGATCCCGCGCTGCGGCTGACGGTCTACAGCCCACCCGGCGGGGCTCAGCCCGGCAGGACGATCTTGGCCAGCTCGGCGGACGACGCCAACAGCGGGTGGGACGGCAGCACGCGCACGGTGTAGCCGGTGAGCCCGGCGTGCGGCAGCTTGACCACCGACTCGAACCGCTCGCCCATCCCCTCGGCGAGGCCGACGTGCTCCATCGCGACGGTGACCGAGTCGGCCAGGTCGTCGGTCTCGCCGACCCGCCCGATGACCGCCTCGACGGTGACGTCGCCCGGCGCGAGCCCGGCCAGCTGCACCGACGCGCGGACCGTCATCTCCGCGCCCACCTCGGGCGTGTCCGGCAGCCCGGACGCGTCGACGCCGGTGATCTCCACCTGCGGCCAGGACGCGTTGAGCCGCGACCGGTACGCGGCCAGCTCGCGGGCGGGGCGGAAGTCGTCGCCGGAGATCCGGGCGGCCGCCCGCGCGGCGGGGGCGTACCAGTCCTCGACGTACTCGCGCACCATCCGGCTGGCCTGCACCTGCGGCCGCAGGGTGGTGAGCGTGTGGCGCACCAGCTCCACCCAGCGCGGCGGCACCCCGTCCACGCGCTCGTAGAACGCGGGCGCCACCTGCGTGGCGAGCAGCTCGTAGAGCGCGTTGGCCTCGAGGTCGTCGCGCCGGAGCGGGTCCTCGATGCCGTCGGCGGTGGGGATCGCCCACCCGTTGGCGCCGTCGTAGAACTCGTCCCACCACCCGTCGCGGATCGACAGGTTGAGCCCGCCGTTCAGCGCCGACTTCATGCCCGAGGTCCCGCAGGCCTCCAGCGGCCGCAGCGGGTTGTTCAGCCACACGTCGCAGCCCCAGTAGAGGTACCGCGCCATCGACATGTCGTAGTCGGGCAGGAAGACGATGCGGTGGCGCACCGCGGGGTCGTCGGCGAACCGGACGATCTCCTGGATCAGTGCCTTGCCGCCGTCGTCGGCGGGGTGGCTCTTGCCCGCGACCACGAGCTGCACCGGCCGGTGCGGGTCGAGCAGCAGGTCCCGCAGCCGGTCCTTGTCGCGCAGCATCAGCGTGAGGCGCTTGTAGGTGGGCACCCGGCGGGCGAACCCGACGGTGAGGACGTCGGGGTCGAAGACGTGGTCGGTCCAGGACAGTTCCGGCAGCGACGCCCCGCGTTGCAGCCACGCCTCCCGCACCCGGCGGCGCACCTCCGACACCAGCCGCGCACGCAGCGCGCCCCGCAGCTCCCACAGCATCTCGTCGGAGACCGGATCGCGCTGCATGTGGTTCGCGGCCGGGCCGCAGTCGCCGAGCAGGGCGGTGACCTCGCGGGCCTCCCAGGTGGCACCGTGCACGCCGTTGGTGACCGATCCGATCGGCACCTCGTCGCGGTCGAAGCCGGCCCACAGCGCGCCGAACATCCCGCGCGAGACCGCGCCGTGCAGCTGGGAGACGCCGTTGGCGCGCTGGGCCAGCCGCAGGCCCATGTGCGCCATGTTGAACATGTTGGGGTTCTCCTCGGCGCCCAGCGCGAGCACGCGGTCCATCGGAACGCCGGGCAGCATCTCGTCCGAGAAGTAGTGCCTCACGAGGTCGAGCGGGAACCGGTCGATGCCGGCGGGCACCGGGGTGTGCGTGGTGAAGACGGTGCCCGCCCGCACCGCGGCCACGGCCTCGTCGAAGGACAGCCCGTCCCGCTCGTGCAGCTCGCGGATGCGCTCCAGCCCGAGGTAGCCGGCGTGCCCCTCGTTGGTGTGGAACACCTCGGGTGCCGGGTGCCCGGTGAGCGCGCAGAAGGCGCGCACGGCCCGCACGCCCCCGATGCCGACGAGGATCTCCTGCTTGATGCGGTGGTCCTGGTCGCCGCCGTAGAGCCGGTCGGTGACGCCGCGCAGGTCGGGCTCGTTCTCCTCGATGTCCGAGTCGAGCAGCAGCAGCGGCACGCGCCCGACCGTGGCCTGCCAGACGCGCGCCTTCAGCACGCGCCCGCGCGGCATCGCGACCTCGACGAGCACCGGCGCGCCGTCGGCGTCCGCGAGCAGCTGCAGCGGGAGGCCCTGCGGGTCGAGCACGGGGTAGTGCTCGAGCTGCCAGCCGTCCAGGGAGAGCGACTGCCGGAAGTACCCGGAGCGGTAGAGCAGCCCGACGCCGATCAGTGGCACGCCGAGGTCGGACGCGGCTTTGAGGTGGTCACCCGCGAGCACGCCGAGGCCGCCGGAGTAGTTCGGCAGCACCTCGCTCACGCCGAACTCCATCGAGAAGTAGCCGACGGCCGCGGGCAGCGAGGGGTCGTCCTCGCGTTCCAGCTGGTACCAGCGCGGCTCCTGCAGGTAGCTCCCGAGGTCGTCGGCCAGCTCCCGCACGGTGACGACCGTGTCGGCATCCTTCGCCAGCTCTCCGAACCTCGTCGAGGAGATCTCCCCGAGCAGCCGGACCGGGTCGTGCCCGGCCCGCTCCCACGCGTCGGGGTCGAGCGTGGCGAAGAGGTCCTGGGTGGGGGTGTGCCAGGTCCACCGCAGGTTGGTGGCCAGGGTCTGCAGCGGAGCCAGCGCGGACGGCAGCTGGGCGCGGACGGTGAACCTGCGAAGAGCCTTCACCCTGCAGACCTTAGTTGAATGGATCCCGGGATCGGTCCAGTACTCGCCCGCCGCGCGTTGACACCGACCAAGAACTACAAACGTCGGTTGCAGTTCGAGCGGAGGGTCACATGGGTCGCAGCAGCCGGAGCGCCGTCGCGATCCACGCGCTCACGATGCTGGGCCGCTGGAACGACCGGTCGCTGAC
The DNA here is from genome assembly GCF_039543345.1 of Pseudonocardia adelaidensis. Taxonomy (NCBI): domain Bacteria; kingdom Bacillati; phylum Actinomycetota; class Actinomycetes; order Pseudonocardiales; family Pseudonocardiaceae; genus Pseudonocardia; species Pseudonocardia adelaidensis. Next base: position 4,298 of record NZ_BAABJO010000002.1, read on the forward strand.
GTCCGCGGAGATCGCCGACAGCCTGGCGAGCAACCCGCGGACCTGCGCCGTTCTCGTGCGCCCAACTGCAACCACATCGGTGTCAGTTCAACGAGGGAGCCGCCTTCTCCGACGCCTTCCTGGCCATGGCCGTGGTCACCGCGCTCGCACTGGTGGTGGCCTTCCGGATGCGCCCGGCGCGATGAGATCCGAGCATCCGCGCAGCGGCCTGGGCGATCCTCGCCGCGCTCGCGGCCCATCGGTGCTCCTGGTGGCACTACGGTCGTGAGATGGACCTCGACGAGGCGCGCGACGTCGTCCGCGAGCAGCACCGGGCCGTGTTCGCCACGATCCGCGGGGACGGCACCCCGCAGATGTCGCCGGTGCTGGTCGCGGTGGACGACGGGGGACGGGTGCTCGTGAGCACCCGGGAGACCGCGCTCAAGGTGCGCAACCTGCGTCGCGACCCGCGGTCGTGGCTGTGCGTGCTGCCCGACGGGTTCTTCGGCCGCTGGGTCCAGGTGGAGGGCCGCACGGAGATCGTCTCCCTGCCGGCCGCGATGGACGGCCTCGTGGACTACTACCGGCGCGTCTCCGGCGAGCACGACGACTGGGACGGCTACCGGGAGGCCATGCGGCGGGAGCGGCGGGTGCTGCTGCGGGTCGAGCTCGTCCGGGCGGGGCCGGACCGCTCCGGCTGACAGCTCCCGCTCACCGCGGCGACACCCCACCGCGCCCCGGTCACCCCAGGTGCCGGGAGAACCAGTCGACGGCCAGCCGGTCCACCTCGGCGGCCTCGGGCAGCTGCGGCGCAGGCTCCGTGCCGGGCTCCTCGGCCAACACGTGCCCCATTCCCGGCACGATCACGAGCCCGGCCTCCACCGACCGCTGGGCGAGCGCATCGCGCAGCCGCCGGGCCGGCGCCCGGAAGCCCGGCTCGTCGTCCTCCTCACCCACGACGAGCAGCGTGGCCGGGCACCCCGTCAGCTCGTCGGCGCGCGCCACGAAGTCGAGCCGCCGGGCGATCTCGAGCGACGGCTCCGCCCAGGGATATGTGACCCCGAACCGGCGGCCCATCGCTTCGACCACCGGGCTCAGCTGGGACATGGGGCTGACCAGCACCGCCGCGGCGACGTCGAAGCCGCCCTCCGCGAGCACGAGCTGCGCGACGGCCGAACCGAGCGACCCACCGAGCAACCCGATCGGGCCGTCCCGGAACCCGAGCCGGCTCCGCAGCTCGGCGTAGGCGGGCGCGAACTCCTCCGCCGCCTGCGCGCTGATCGGCCCGTACAGGTTCCGCACGGCGTCCTCGTAGCCGAGCCTCATCAACCCGTCGACGCCGTCCTCGGGCAACCGGGCCCCGTGCATCGGCAGGCCCAGGTAGATCCGCCACGCGTCCAGCCCGGCGAGCGGCAGCGCCGCCGCGAACGCCGCCTCGGTGCGCGGCGCGTCCATCAGGTGCCACGCGGCGACGACGGGCGCGTCCGCGGGGTCACCCTGCGGGGGGACGGCGCGGAACGGGACTCCCGCCGCGGTGCCGGTGATCGCGGTGCTGACTGCCATGGCTCCTCCTTCGAACTGTACGGTGTCCAATTTAACTGAACGATGTACAGTTGACAAGATGCAGGGCACCCGAGGCCCCGGCCGGCGCGCCGGGCTGAGCCGCGACCGCGTCCTCGACGCCGCCACCGACGTGATCGCCGAGCACGGCGCGGTGACGATGCGCGCGGTCGCACAGCGCCTCGGCGTCGCACCGAACACGCTCTACAGCCACGTCGCGGACAAGACCGAGCTGGTGGACGGCGTGCTGGACCGGGTCCTCGCCCAGGTCGAGGCCCCGGGCCCCGACCCGGGAGGCGATCCCGGCGACGCGATCCACCGGTTGATGACGTCGACCCACGACGTTCTGCTGCGCCACCCGCAGCTGCTGCCGGCGTTCCTCACCCGCCAGGGAGCCCGGGGCGAGAACGCGCATCGACTCGGCGCCGTCATGCTCGAGCACCTGGCGGCGGCCGGGATCACCGGCGACGCGGCCCGCGAGGCCCTGCGCGTCCTGATCGTCTACACGATCGGGTTCGCGGCCTTCGACGGCGCGCCGGAGGAACGGCCGGTCCCCGGCTCCGAGCTGCGGGACAACTTCGACCGGGGGCTGCGCTGGCTGATTGCGGGGATCACCGCGGGCGAGGCCCCCGACCGGCGTTCTGAATCGTTGCGGTGACCATCGGGTGAACGACCGCTCCCCGTTCTGCCCCCGGGCAGATCGGGTAGGTAGGTTTGTGACTTCCGCGACGCGTGAGCAGCTGGGGGTGTGCCGATGACCGGCCGGCTCGGGATCGATGACGTGACTCCCACCGTGAGCGGCGGTCGTCATCCGAGCAAGGCCGTCGTGGGCGAGGTCGTCCCGATCACGGCCACCGTGTGGCGCGAGGGCCACGACGCCGTCGCGGCCAACGTCGTCTGGCGCCGGATCGGCAGCCAGGGCGCCGCGCACCACGTGCGCATGACGCCCGTCGGCAGCGGCACTGACCGGTTCGCCGCCACCGTCGTGCCCGACGAGCCGGGCCTGTGGAGCTTCCGCGTCGACGCGTGGAGCGACCCGTGGTCCACCTGGCGCCACGCCGTCACGGTCAAGCTGTCAGCGGGCCAGGGGGCCGACGAGCTGGCCAACGACCTCGAGGTCGGCGCCCGGCTGCTGCAGCGGGTCGGCCGGCGCCCCGGCGAGCGCCCGCACCGCGACCTGCTCTTCGGCGCCGCCAACGCGCTGCGCGACACCGCACTCCCGCTGCACGCGCGCGTGGCCCCGGCGCTGTTCCCGGCCGTCGAGAAGATCATGACCGAGCGGCCGGTGCGCGAGCTGATCACGCGCGGGCGCGCGCAGCAGATCCACGTCGACCGCGAGCGCGCCCTGTTCGGCTCCTGGTACGAGTTCTTCCCGCGCTCCACCGGCGGCGTCGACGAGCAGGGCCGCCCGATTCACGGCACCTTCGTCACCGCGTCGAAGGAGCTCGACCGCGTCGCCGCGATGGGTTTCGACGTCGTCTACCTGCCGCCGATCCACCCCATCGGCACGGTGCACCGCAAGGGCCGCAACAACAACGTCAACGCCGGGCCCGGCGACGTCGGGTCACCGTGGGCGATCGGCTCGGCCGACGGCGGGCACGACGCGATCGAGCCGGAGCTCGGCACCATCGAGGACTTCGACGCGTTCGTCGACCGCACCCGGGACCTCGGCATGGAGGTGGCGCTCGACTTCGCGTTGCAGTGCGCCCCCGACCACCCCTGGGTCACCGAGCACCCCGAGTGGTTCACCGTGCGTCCCGACGGCAGCATCGCCTACGCGGAGAACCCGCCGAAGAAGTACCAGGACATCTACCCGGTCAACTTCGACAACGACCCGGCCGGGATCTACGCCGAGTCGCTGCGGGTGGTGCTGCACTGGGCCGAGCACGGGGTGCGGATCTTCCGGGTGGACAACCCGCACACCAAGCCGCCGAACTTCTGGCACTGGCTGATCTGGCAGGTCAAGTCCCGCTACCCGGACGTGCTGTTCCTCGCCGAGGCGTTCACGCGCCCGGCGCGGCTCTTCGGCCTCGCGCGGCTGGGCTTCACGCAGTCCTACACGTACTTCACGTGGCGCACCACGAAGGCCGAGCTCACCGACTTCGCGCTGATGCACGCCGAGCGCGCCGACGAGTGCCGGCCCAACTTCTTCGTGAACACCCCGGACATCCTCCACGAGTCGCTGCAGACCGGCGGCCCTGCGATGTTCGCGATCCGCGCCACGCTCGCGTCCACGCTGTCGCCGACCTGGGGCGTCTACTCCGGGTTCGAGCTGTTCGAGTCCGAACCGGTGCGGCCGGGCAGCGAGGAGTACCTCAACTCGGAGAAGTACGAGCTGCGCCCCCGCGACTTCACCGCCGCCGTCAACCGGGGCCGGTCGCTCGAGCCCTACCTCGCCCGGCTCAACGAGATCCGCCGTGCCCACCCGGCGCTGCAGCAGCTACGCGACCTGCACTTCCACGAGGTCGACAACGACGCGATCATCGCCTACTCCAAGACCGACCCGGCCACCGGCGACACCGTGCTCGTGGTGTGCACGCTCGACTCGTTCCACCCTCAGGAGGGCACCACCGCGCTGGACATGCCCGCGCTGCGTGCCGGCTGGAACGACCGCCTCACGGTGCACGACGAGATCACCGACGAGACGTACGACTGGGGCCAGTACAACTACGTGCGGCTGGAGCCGTCGCGGAACGTGGCCCACATCTTCCGGGTGGAGCGGTAGCCGAGGATTCCAGCGCCGGGCGCGGCCTCAGCGGAAGGCCGCCACGTTGCGTCCGGCCCACTCCGCGTAGGCGCGTGCCGCACGGCCGAGGACCCGCTCCACATCCGGGCTCACCCGCTGCTCGGCCGGGGTCGGTTCCCCGAGCGCACCGAGGGTGGCCTCGACGACCGGCTCGGGCATGAACCCCAGCATCTGCGCCTTCGCCTCGGCGCGGGTCTGCTCGACGAGCCGCACCTGCTCGCCCAGCGCCGCACCGATCGCCGCAACGCGCTCCCGGGGTGAGACCGGCGACGGCCCGGTGATCTCGTAGGTCCGGCCCGCGTGGCCCTCCCCGAGCAGGACGGCGGCGGCGACGTCGGCGATGTCGGCCGGGTCGACGACGGGGACCGCGACGTCCGGGAACGGGGTGGGCACCGTCCGCGCGGTGCGCACCGGCTCCGCCCACGCGAGGTCGTTCGTGGCGAATGCCCCCGGCCGCAGCAGCGTCCACTCCAGGCCCGAGGCCGTGACCGAGTCCTCCAGCCCGGACGGGTGCCGCCCGCTCGCGACGCCGATGGAGGACAGCAGTACGACCCGCCGCACGCCGCCGTCCCGGGCGACCTCCAGCACGGCGTCGAGGTCGGCCGCGGCCCCGTGCACGTCGGCGGAGGTCAGCAGGAAGAGCGCCTGGGCGCCGGACACCGCCTGCGCGAGCGTGTGCGGGCGCAGCAGGTCGCCCGCCACGGCCTCGACGCCGTCGGGCACGTGCGACGGGCGCCGGGACACGGCGGTCACCTTCTCCCCCGCATCGACGAGCGCCTGCACGAGGGGCCGTCCGACGTTCCCGGTGGCTCCGGTCACCACGATCATGATCTGCTCCTTGTCGTTCGGTTCGGACGCAAGCTAATCTCCTGGGGCTAGTAGGTACCTAGGGGAAAGTGACCACCCATGGCGGCGCAGGCGTGCCCGATCAGCCCGGTCGTCGACATCGTCTTCAGCCGGTGGACCACCCCGATCCTGTGGACGCTGCACGAGCTCGGCAGGCAGCGGTTCGTCGAGCTCCAGCGGCGCATCGAGACGATCACGCCGAAGGTCCTCACCCAGCGGCTGCGGCAGCTGGAGCGCGACGGGCTCGTGGTGCGCACCTACCACCCCAGCGTCCCGCCGCGGGTGGAGTACGAGATCAGCGAGCTGGGGCTCAGCCTGGCGCCGCTGTTCGCGCAGCTCGCCCACTGGGCCGAAGCGCATCTCGGCGAGGTCGACCGGGCGCGCAGCAGCTACGACGCGGCCGGCCGCCCCCTGAGCAGCTAGCCGCGAACCCGCTCGCACACCAAGAGCGGCGTCCGCACGGCAACTGCAGCCGGTGTGCCGGCACCACGGTCCGGGTGTGACCGCGGGGCGGGAATTCGGTCACACGTCGTGATCTCCCGGGCGCGCTGCGCGACACATCCGAGGTCCCTGCCCCCGCGCTCCGTGATGCCGGGAGCTACGCTCCGACGCAGCCGCCGAGCCACGTCGTGCGTCGGGCACCGAGCCCGGCGAGACTGGCCGGGTGCCCCCTCCGCCATCCGTCCCCGCCCGGTAGGAACGCGATACGCCCATGTCGACCGACACCTCGGCCCCAGAGACCCGGCACACCGAAGACGACCAGCTCGTCGAGACCTCGTCGGAGGATTTCGAGCATGCGCGCCCGCTGGACGTCGACCACGACTGGTTCAAGCGGGCCGTCTTCTACGAGGTACTGGTCCGGGCCTTCTCCGACTCCAACCGGGACGGAACGGGCGACCTGCGCGGCCTGACCGAGAAGCTCGACTACCTGCAGTGGCTCGGCGTCGACTGCCTGTGGCTGCCGCCGTTCTACGACTCCCCCCTGCGGGACGGCGGCTACGACATCCGCGACTTCCGGGCCGTGCTCCCCGAGTTCGGCACCGTCGACGACTTCGTGGTGCTGCTCGACGAGGCCCACAAGCGCGGGATCCGGGTCATCACCGACCTCGTCATGAACCACACCTCCGACCAGCACCCGTGGTTCGAGGAGTCCCGGCGCAACCCCGACGGGCCCTACGGCAACTTCTACGTCTGGGCCGACGACGACTCCGGCTACCCGGACGCGCGGATCATCTTCGTCGACACCGAGACGTCCAACTGGACCTACGACCCGATCCGCGGCCAGTTCTACTGGCACCGGTTCTTCTCCCACCAGCCGGACCTGAACTACGACAACCCGGACGTTCAGGAGGCGATGATCGAGGTCCTGCGGTTCTGGCTCGACCTGGGCATCGACGGGTTCCGGCTGGACGCCGTCCCCTACCTGTTCGAGCGCGAGGGCACGAACTGCGAGAACCTGCCGGAGTCGCACGAGTTCCTCAAGCGCTGCCGCAAGGTGATGGAGGTCGAGTACCCCGGCCGGGTCATGCTCGCGGAGGCCAACCAGTGGCCGTCCGACGTGGTGGAGTACTTCGGCGACGCCGACAGCGGCGGCGACGAGTGCCAGATGGCCTTCCACTTCCCGCTGATGCCGCGCATCTTCATGGCGGTCCGCCGGGAGAACCGCTTCCCGATCTCGGAGATCCTGGCCCAGACGCCCGCGATCCCGTCGGGCTGCCAGTGGGGCATCTTCCTGCGCAACCACGACGAGCTCACGCTCGAGATGGTCACCGACGAAGAGCGCGACTACATGTACGCGGAGTACGCCAAGGACCCGCGCATGAAGGCCAACATCGGCATCCGCCGCAGGCTGGCCCCGCTGCTCGACAACGACCGCAACCAGCTCGAGCTGTTCACCGCGCTGCTGTTGTCCCTGCCCGGTTCACCCGTTCTGTACTACGGTGACGAGATCGGAATGGGTGACAACATCTGGCTCGGCGACCGCGACGCCGTGCGCAGCCCGATGCAGTGGACGCCGGACCGCAACGCCGGCTTCTCCACCTGCGACCCCGGACGCCTCTACCTGCCGCTGATCATGGACCCGCTGTACGGCTACCAGGCGGTGAACGTCGAGGCCCAGCTCAACAGCACCACGTCGCTCCTGCACTGGACCCGGCACATGATCGAGATCCGCAAGCGGCACCCCGCGGCGTTCGGCCTGGGCGAGTACCACGAGCTCGGCGGCTCCAACCCGTCGGTGCTCGCCTACGTGCGCTCGTGCGGGGACGACGTGGTTCTGTGCGTCAACAACATGTCTCGATTCCCGCAGCCGGTGGAACTGGACCTCTCGGCATGGCAGGGTTGCTGCCCCCACGAGTTGACCGGAGGTGTGCCCTTCCCGCGCATCGGTGAGCTGCCCTATCTGCTGACCTTGCCCGGGCACGGCTTCTACTGGTTCTCGATCACCCCTGTGGAGGACGCTGGATGAGGCTGGACGAGGAGCTCCCCGAACTTCTGCCCGAGTGGTTGCCGAGGCAACGCTGGTTCGCGGCGAAGGGGCGGCACGTCCGGTCCGTCGCGGTCGCGTCCAGCACGCCGCTGCGGACGGGCGGGGAACCGCTCCTCGACCACGTACTCCTCGCCGTCGACTTCGCCGACGACTCCCCCGTGCAGCACTACCAGATCCTCGTCGCCCGTCGTGAGCAGCCGCGCGGCGAGCTGGAGCACGTCGTGATCGGACCGGTCGGCCGGCACATCGCCTACGACGGCCTCTGGGACACCGCCGTCACGACGTGGTTGCTCGACGCCATCCGCACCGGGCGGACGGTGGGCGGGATCCGGTTCGTCCCCGAGCCCGGCGCCGAGATCGCGGAGGGCGTCGCCGGCCGGGTGCTCGGGGTCGAGCAGTCCAACACCTCCGTGTCGTGGGGCGAGCAGTCGATCCTCAAGCTGTTCCGGCGGGTGCAGCCCGGCGTCAACCCGGACCTCGAGCTGCACCGGGCACTGCGGTCGGTCGACAGCAACGAGGTGGCCGCCCTGCAAGGCGCGGTCGAGGGCGTCCTCCACGGGGAGCCCGTCACGCTCGGGATGCTGCAGGACTTCGCCGCGAACTCCGCCGAGGGCTGGGCCATGGCCCAGGCGAGCGTGCGCGACCTGCTCGCCGAGGGCGACCTGCGGGCCGACGAGGTGGGCGGCGACTTCGCGGCCGAGGCCTCCCGGCTGGGCGAGACGATCGCCGTCGTGCACGCCGAGCTGCGGGAGGCGCTCGCCACCGGCGAGGCCGACCCGCGGACGATGGCCGGGGCGTGGCACGACCGCCTCGACGCCTCCGTCGCCGACGTCCCCGCGCTCGCCGCGTGCGCCGAGCCGATCCACGCCATCTACGACGCCGTCGCGGCGCTGGCCGGCCCGCTGCCCACCCAGCGCGTGCACGGCGACCTGCACCTCGGGCAGACGCTGCGCACGCCGCACGGGTGGCTGGTGATCGACTTCGAGGGCGAGCCCGCCGCCCCGCTCGCACACCGCGTCCGGCCCGACTCGCCGTTGCGCGACGTCGCCGGCATGCTGCGCTCGTTCGACTACGCCGCGTTCCACCAGCTCTCGCAGTGGGAGCAGTCGGGCGACTGGACCGACCCCGACCAGGACTCCCAGCTCGTCTGGCGCGCCCGGGAGTGGGCGGACCGCAATCGCTCCGCCTTCTGCGACGGCTACGCCCTGCGGGCCGGCGCCGACCCCCGGGAGCAGGCGGTCCTGCTGCGGGCGTTCGAGCTGGACAAGGCCGTGTACGAGGTGGTCTACGAGACCCGCTTCCGCCCGGCATGGGCCCCGATCCCGCTCGCGTCGATCAGCAGGCTGACCGCCGACGCGCAGTCCGACGCCGGAGTCTGAGGAAACCGTCGGTGCGCTCGGGCACACTCGTCCTCGATGACCGAGACCCCCGGCGAGGTGGCAGAGGCCGGGCTCCCGCGTACCCGGGCAGGCGACGACGCGGGGTTCCACCGCCTCGTCGCTCCCCTGCGGCCTGAGCTGCACGCCCACTGCTACCGCATGCTCGGCTCGATCCACGACGCCGAGGACGCCCTCCAGGACACGCTGCTCCGGGCGTGGCGGGGCATCGACCGGTTCGAGGGGCGCAGCTCGGTGCGCTCGTGGCTGTACAAGATCGCTACGAATGCCTGCCTCGACGCGATCGCCCGGCGGGGCAGGCGCGCGCTGCCGATCGACATCGGACCGCGGTGGAGCACGCGGCGGTCGACGACCAACCGCACACCGACGTCGCCTGGCTCGGACCCTACCCCGACTCCGGGCTGGCCGACGGCCCCGCAGCCCCGCACGCGCGCTACGAGCGGCGGGAGAGCGTGGAGCTGGCGTTCGTCGCCGCGATGCAGCACCTGCCGGGCAACCAGCGGGCCGCGCTGCTGCTGTTCGAGGTGCTGGGCTACTCGGCCAAGGAGGTCGCCGACACACTCGACACCACCACGGCGTCGGTCAACAGCGCCCTGCAACGTGCCCGGAAGGTGGTCCAGGAGCTGCAGCCGGAGCAGAGCCAGCAGCAGACGCTCCGCTCGCTGGGCGACACCCGGTTGCGCGAGCTCGTCACCGAGTACGCCACCGCCCTCGAACGCGGCGATGCCGCCACGCTCGTCTCCCTGCTCACGGCCGACGCCAGCTGGTCGATGCCGCCCCTGGCGAGCTGGTACCGCGGCACCGCGGCGGTCACCGACTTCCTCGTCCACATGCCCCTGCGCCACCGCTGGCGCCACCTGCCGGTACGGGCCAACGGCCAGCAGGCGGTCGCCTGCTACATCTGGGACGAAGAGGCGGGTGCGTTCATCGGGCGGATCATCGACGTCCTCACGCTCCGCGGCGACCGCATCGCCGCGGTCACGGCCTTCATCGACGAGGGCCTGTTCCCGCACTTCGACCTGCCGGCCACGTTGCCGGCGGAGCACCCGCCCTGGACCTAGTCCTCGGGCACGCGCTCACCGGCAGGGATGACGTTCTACAACCGCACACGGCGATCATCCGGCCGCAACCGCGGGCCCCGACGTAGGGGTGGCGCTCGTGCACCGCGATCCGGTTGCAGTGCTCGACGATGCGGCGGATCTCGTCGATGTCCGAGAAGTCGATCATCGGGTCGACGCCCTGCGCCCCGGGTCCTGGTGGGGATCCACGACCGGATGGGGGCCGGGCCTAACCCCGGGGGAAGCTCCCACCCGCGGCGAGATCCGCGATGAGCGCGCGCGTCGTGGGCCGTCGTCCAGCGGCTCACCGCGCACGCCGCCTGCGCGTAGACCCCGGGGTCCGCGCTCGCGGCACGCAGCCAGTCGTCGAGCGTCTCCGGCAGCGGCCCGGTCGGCGCGACGAGGCAGCGGTCGCCCGTACCCGCCGGGCGCAGGTATCGCGGGTCGTCCGCGACGAGGACGGCGAGGCCCTCGTCGAACCACTGCGGCACGACCGCCTTCCCGACCCGGGCGCGCAGCTCGACGTGGGTGAGTTCGTGCGCGGCGATGACCGGGTCGATCCCCCGGGGCGACAGCATCACGGCGCGGTTCAGCACCGCGACCCCGCACTCACCACCACCGCCGATCCGCGCGTAGCACCGGTCGGTGAGACAGGCGAGGAACTCCGGGTCGCTGCGCAGGTCGCCGAAGAACGCCGCGACGCGCCGCGTGCCCTCGGCGACGGCGGCGCTCACCTGAGCGCGCTGCTCCGCGCCGGCGCCCGGCTCCACGTGCAGGCCCTTCCGCACCCGCTCGAGCCCGTAGCAGCCGGGGCAGGCGGTGGCCGCGACGGCCGGGAACCCGACGGCGACCGCGACGACGAGGGCGAGCAGCACCGCGAACGTCCCGCCCAGCAGCACCCGCCCCCACATGACCCCGATCATGCAGGAAGCGCACGGTGATCGGATCGTTGCTCCCAGGCTCGGCGAGCGGCGACTCGGCGCACTAGGGTGCGCGCGTGGATCGTGAGGAGAACCGCACCCAGACGATCAGCGAGCGGGTGGACCCGTACCCGCCGGAGCCGCACACGATCGACCGGCTGCTCGGCGGCGCGCACCATGACCCGCACTCCGTTCTCGGCGCCCACCCGCACCCGGATGGCACCGTCGTGCGGGTGCTGCGGCCGCACGCCGACGAGGTCAAGGTCGTGCGCGACGGCGGGGAGGGGTTCCCGCTCGTCAAGGTGCACGACTCCGGCCTGTTCTCCGGCGTGGTCCCGGGGCCACCCGCGGACTACCGCCTCGCCGTGAGCTACGGCGACCGCGTCGACGTCGTCGACGATCCCTACCGCTGGCTGCCCACGCTCGGCGAGATCGACCTGCACCTGATCGGGGAAGGGCGCCACGAGCGGCTGTGGGACGTGCTCGGCGCGCACGTGCGCAGCTACGACACGCCCGCGGGCCCGGTCACCGGCACCAGCTTCGCGGTGTGGGCGCCGACGGCCCAGGGCGTGCGCGTCACCGGCGACTTCGACGGCTGGTCGGGATGGGCGCACCCGATGCGCGTGCTCGGCGGCTCGGGTGTGTGGGAGCTGTTCGTCCCCGGCATCGCGCCCGGCACCCGCTACAAGTTCCGCATCCTCGGCCGCGACGGGCGCTGGCGCGACAAGGCCGACCCGCTGGCCTTCCGCACCGAGGTCCCGCCGGCCACCGCGTCGATCGTGGACGTCTCCACTCACGAGTGGGGCGACGAGGAGTGGATGGCGGCACGCACGCTGCGGCAGGCGCACGCCGAGCCGATGAGCGTGTACGAGGTGCACCTCGGCTCGTGGCGACCGGGGCTCGGCTACCGGCAGCTCGCCGACGAGCTGGCCGACTACCTGGGCGAGATGGGCTTCACACACGTCGAACTGCTGCCGATCGCCGAGCATCCGTTCGGCGGATCGTGGGGCTACCAGGTCACCTCCTTCTACGCCCCGACCGCCCGCTTCGGCACGCCCGACGACTTCCGCTACTTCGTCGACCACCTGCACCAGCGCGGCTTCGGCGTCATCGTCGACTGGGTGCCGGGCCACTTCCCGCGTGACGAGTGGGCGCTCGCGAAGTTCGACGGCAGCGCGCTCTACGAGCACGCCGACCCGCGCCGTGGCGAACAGCCCGACTGGGGCACGCTCGTGTTCGACTTCGGCCGCCGCGAGGTGCGCAACTTCCTCGTGGCCAACGCGCTCTACTGGCTCGACGAGTTCCACATCGACGGCCTGCGCGTCGACGCCGTGGCCAGCATGCTCTACCTCGACTACTCCCGGCCCGAGGGCCAGTGGCTGCCCAACGTCCACGGCGGGCGCGAGAACCTCGACGCGGTGGCGTTCCTGCAGGAGATGAACGCCACCGTCTACCGCAACCACCCCGGCGTCGTCACGATCGCCGAGGAGTCGACGGCATGGCCCGGCGTCACCCGCCCCACCCACCTCGGGGGCCTCGGATTCGGCTTCAAGTGGAACATGGGCTGGATGCACGACACGCTCGACTACGCCGGGCGTGACCCGATCTACCGGGCCTACCACCACAACCAGATGACGTTCTCGCTGATGTACGCCTTCAGCGAGAACTTCGTGCTGCCGCTGTCCCACGACGAGGTCGTGCACGGCAAGGGCTCGCTGTGGCAGCGCATGCCGGGCGACGCCTGGAACAAGTCCGCGCAGCTGCGGGCGCTGCTGGCGTACATGTGGGCGCACCCCGGCAAGCAGCTGCTGTTCCAGGGCGGGGAGTTCGGCCAGGAGCGGGAGTGGTCGGAGTCGCGCTCCGTCGACTGGCACCTGCTCCAGGACCCGCTGCACGGCGGCGTGAAGACCCTGGTGGGCGACCTGAACCGCACCTACCGCGCCAACCCCGCGCTGTGGACGAAGGACTTCACCCCCGAGGGCTTCTCCTGGATCGACGCCAACGACGCCTCGGGCAACGTCCTGAGCTTCCTGCGCCACGGCGTCGACGCCGACGGCAGGCCCACCGTGCTCGCCTGCATCGCGAACTTCTCCGGCAGCCCCAAGCGCGACTACCGCGTCGGCCTGCCGTTCGCCGGCCGGTGGCGCGAGGTGCTCAACACGGACGCCCAGATCTACGGCGGCTCGGGCGTCGGGAACCTCGGCGCGGTCGAGGCCGAGCGGACGATGTGGCACGGGCGACCGGCGTCGGCCGTGCTCCAGCTCCCGCCTGCCGGCGTGCTGTGGCTCGTGCCGGAGCCGGGGGCCGGGGCGGTGCGCCGCCGGGCCGCGGAGACGAGGACGGCCGAGCCGGCCCCCGCCGACGTCCGTGCCACCGGGATCCGCACCGCCGGGGTCCAGGCCACGGGCGCCGGGGACGAGCCCGACCTCGCCGCCGAGGTCCCCGCGTCCGACGCGGCGGAGCGCGCACCCGCACCGTCGCCGTCACCCAGCGAGAGCACCGGCGACCCCGCCCTCGACGCGGAGGTCCCGGCGTCCGACGCGCCCGAGCGGCCCTCGACCGTCGCCGGGCCCGCCTCCGTCGGCACGGGGACGAGCGCGCCGGTCACCCGGCCGGCCGCCGAGGCCGACCCGACCTCGGAGGACGGCATGCGTCCCACCGCGCCGGAGACGGCCTCCTGGGATCCCGCGCCGTGGAGCTCGGTCCGGTCCGGCGATCCGAGCCCGGACGACGCGGACACCGGGGAGCTGCCCACGGTGTCCGGCGGCTCGGACGCGGCCGGCGCCGTCCCGGACAGCCCCCGCCCGGATGCCGACACGGTGCTCGACGACGCCCCGGCCGCCCCGGTCACCGGCGATGCCCCGGCGGAGGCGCCGCCCACGCCAGCGGCTCAGTCCGGCGACACCGGTTCCGCGGCGGGCCGCGCCGGCTCCTCCTCCGCCGCCGACCGCACCGACGACGACAGCAGCACCGCCCAGTAGCCCAGCAGGATGGCGCAGTAGAGCGAGCGGGCGAGGTCGGCGCCGATGCCCTCGGGCGGCCAGTCGGCGTTCCACGACACGGGGATGACGGCCAGCGCGAGCCCCGCCGCCGTCAGGGCACCGAGCCCGAGTGGCACGAGCGCGAGCGCGCCGGGGAACAGCAGCATGAGGTAGTTGTGCCAGGCGATCGGGGAGAACAGCAGCCCGGCCGCGAGCACCGCCCACGGCGCGGTGCCGGCCGGGTCGACGCGGTCGCGGTGGCGACCGATCCAGACGAGGGTGCCGACCAGCACGGCCAGCCCTGCCACCATGCCCAGCACGGACGGCACGCCGAACCGCACCGCGAGCCCGGGCAGCGAGGCGTTGTCGACGGTGTCCGGAACCGGCTCGGTGAAGGCGATCTTCAGCCACTCGACGGCGCTCAACGGCCCGGCGACGAGCGCTCCCGCGAGCGTCGCGACCACGGCCGCGGCGATGCCGGCCCGCAGTGGCACCCACCGGCGCTGGACGGCGAGCAGGAGCAGCACCGGCGCGAGCGACGGCTTGAGCGCCACCGTGACCCCGTACAGCACGGCGGCGAGCACCGGCCGACCGCGCCGCTCCGCGATCCAGCCCGCGACGAGGCCCGCGAGGAGCAGCGGGTAGATCTGGCCGAGCACGAGCGTGCCGTGCAACGGCGAGGACGCCAGCACCGCCAGGAGCGCCAGCACGGTGGCGGTACGGGAGAGCCGCAGCTCCCTGGCCACCGCGAGCACCGACGCCGCGACCAGCAGCAGCGTGAGCACCACGAACACCCGGTACGCCGTGAGGGCGTCCAGCCATGCGAACGGGACCAGCAGCACCGTCAGCAGCGGCGGGTTGAGGTTGGTCAGCTTCGCGGGCGTGTCGTAGATGTCGTCGCCCGCCACGAGGGCCACGGCGGAGTGCCAGAACGTGTCGAAGTCGACGTGGAGGTCGCGCATGTCGGTCCCCGGCAGCAGCGTCACCAGCGCGTCGGGGTGCCGCACGTGCAGCACCACGGTCGTGACGAGCGACGCCAGCACCAGCAGCCCGGACACCGCCCGACGCACCGCCGGCACGCGCCCGCCCGGCGTCGCAGGGGCCAGGTCCGGCCATCGGTTCAGCAGCGACACGGTGCCTGACGCTATCCGGCCCGCACGTCTTCGGCCGAACCGCTCCCCCGGAGCGGGCCGGCACGCGATGATGGGCGCCGTGCGCGCTCCCACCGCCCGGCTCGCCACCCTCGTCGTCGCCCTGCTCCTGACGAGCGCGTGCAGCCTGGTCGTGCCCGGCAGCGCGCGCCCGGTCGACCCTCCCGTGCCTGCGAGCGCGGCGATCGCCTCCCGGTCCGATCCGCCGGGGCGGGTCGCGGAGGCCACCGCCAGGGCGCTGCAGGAGTTCTGGCGCGGCGAGCTCCCCGCCGCGTTCGGGAAGGAGTGGAGCGACATCGGCACGTTCACCGCCGCCACCACCCGGGACCCCGCGGCCACGCCGCCGCCCTGCGTCAACCGGGCGGCGGACCTGACCGGCCAGGCCTTCTACTGCCCGTCCGCCGACGCTGTCGTGTGGGACGCCGACGGCCTCGTCCCGGAGCTGTACGAACGGTTCGGGCCCGTGGGCGTCGCGGTGGTGCTCGCGCACGAGGTGGGCCACGCCGTGCAGACGCGGCTCGGTGTGGACGCCGAGCAGGCCCGCGATCCGCAGCGGTTCCCCACGATCCTGCTCGAGTCGATGGCCGACTGCTACGCGGGCGTCGCGCTCGCCCTGTTCGCCGAGGAGCCGGTCGCCGGACTCCCGCTGGGGCCCGAGGAGCGCGACCAGGCGATGCAGGCGCTGGTCGGGTTCCGCGACCCGATCGGCGTCACCGCGGGCGACGAGTCTGCGCACGGCAACGCGTTCGACCGGGTCTCGGCGTTCCAGGACGGCTGGACCGAGGGTGCCTCGCTCTGCGCGGACATGACCGTCGACAACCGCCCGTTCACCCAACGCCGGTTCGGGTCCGAGGCCGACCAGGCCCGGGGCGGCAACCTGCCGCTGCGCGAGCTGCTCGCGTTCGTCGAGCGCG
Source organism: Pseudonocardia adelaidensis (assembly GCF_039543345.1). Classification (NCBI taxonomy): domain Bacteria; kingdom Bacillati; phylum Actinomycetota; class Actinomycetes; order Pseudonocardiales; family Pseudonocardiaceae; genus Pseudonocardia; species Pseudonocardia adelaidensis. The sequence goes on from NZ_BAABJO010000002.1 coordinate 20,338, forward strand.
ACGCGGGCGGGTTCTTCGGCGGCCTGGCTCCCGCATGGCACCCGCCACAGCTCTCCACCGGCGGTGCCTGCCCCGTCCCCGAGCTGGCCCCCCAGGGACCCGCGGCCTACTGCCGCGAGGACGGCGGCGTCGCCGTCGACGTCGCCGCGCTGGGGCGGCTCCACGACGAGGTCGGCGACTTCGCCGCGGCCACCGTCGTGGCAGGCCGCTACGGCCTCGCCATGCTCGCCGCGACCGGGCGGTCACCGGTGGGCAGGCCTGCGGGCGCCGCCGCGACCTGCCTCACGGGCGCCTACACCGGCAGGCTGTTCGACGCGACCGACGGCTTCCACCTCTCCCCCGGCGACCTCGACGAGGCCGTGCAGGTGCTGCTCGCGGCCGACTGGGTCGCCCGCGACGCGGCCGGCGCATCCGACCCGGCCGAGCACGGGTTCGAGCGCGTCGGCCGGTTCCGCACGGGGCTGCTCGAGGGGCCGGCCGCCTGCTGACGCCCCGTCCGGGTACCTCCGACGGCGCGCTTGACCCGTGCCGGGCGGCCGGGGGAAGCTGTCGCTCGTGGATCTCCGGACGGCCGAGCTGCTCCGGCGGCCGCTGTACGGGCGGTGCTACGACCGGGGCGACGCCGACTGGTAGGGGCGTCCCGCGCCCGCCGTCCCACCCCGTTCCCGAAGAGGTCTCACGTGTCCACGTCCCCCGTGGCGGCGTTCGTCGCTGCCCTGCCCAAGGTCGAGCTGCACCTGCACCTGGTCGGCTCCGCCTCGCTCGACACCGTGCTCGCGCTCGCCCGCCGCCACCCCGACGGCGGCGTCCCCACCGACCGCGAGGAGCTGCGGCGGTTCTACGCGTTCACCGACTTCACGCACTTCCTGACCGTCTACCACCGGGTGAACCTGCTGGTCACCACCGGCGCCGACGTCGTCACCCTGCTCGAAGGGCTCGCTGCCGAGCTGGCGCTGCGCGGAGCGCGCTACGCCGAGGTGCAGGTCACGCCGGTGCGCAACCGGATGGCCGGGATCAGCTACGCCGACCTCGCCGCAGCGCTCGTGGACGGCCGCGCGCTGGCGCGCGAACGGCACGGCGTGGAACTGGGCTGGGTCTTCGACGCCGACGCCACGCTCGGCCCGGCGGGCGCGGAGGAGACCGTCGAGTTCGCGATCGGGCACCGCCCGGAGGGCACCGTCGGCATCGGCCTCGGCGGGCCCGAGGTGGGCGTCCGCCGGGCCGACTTCGCACCCGCCTTCCGCCGTGCCGTCGCCGCCGGCCTGCACAGCGTGCCGCACGCCGGGGAGACCGTCGGCCCGGACGAGGTGTGGGCGGCGGTCACCGAGCTCGGCGCCGAGCGGATCGGCCACGGGATCGGCGCCGCCGGCGACGCGCGCCTGGTGGAGCACCTCGCCGAGCACGGCATCACGCTCGAGGTGTGCCCCATCTCGAACCTTCGCACGGGCGCGGTGCGGGACATCGCGGCACACCCGCTCCCGACGCTCGTGGCCGCGGGCGTGCCGGTGACCCTCGCCACCGACGACCCCGGCATGTTCCACACCGACCTCGACGCCGAGTACCTGCTCTGCCACGAGGCCTTCGGGATGGGCGTTCCCGAGCTGGCCGAGATCGCGCGCACGGGTGCCCGCGCCGCCTTCTGCCCGGCCGAACTGCGGGACACGTTGCTCGCCGAGATCGACCAGGTCGAGGCCGCCCACGCATGATCGTTCCGAGACGGCGGTTCCCGCCCTCACCAGGGCGTCGGCCGCGGGCTCGGAACGATCGACCGGTCAGAACAGGGCGCGGGCCAGCGCTCGGCGGGCGGTGCTGACCCGCGGGTCGTCCGCCGGGTACAGCTCGAACAGGCTCACCAGGTGCTCGCGGACGCGGTCGCGCTCCTCGCCCCCCGTGCGGGCCACCGTCGACACCAGCCGGTCGAACGCCGCCTCGGCGCGGTCTGCGGCCACCTCGGCGTCGGCCGCGGCGAGCTGCGCGTCGACGTCGTCGGGCGCGGCGTCGGCCCGGGCGACCGCCGACGGGTCGGCCGCCTCCGCCCGCGCGAGGAACCGCACCTGCGCCAGCGCGGCGTTCGCCTGCTCGTTGGCCGGCTCCGCGGCGAGGATCTGCTGGTAGGCGGCCTCGGCCGCGGGGTAGTCGCCGCGTTCCAGCGCGTCCTCGGCCGCGGTGAAGCGCGGGTCCTCGGGCTCCTCGACGGGCTCGCCGCCCGCCGCACCGGCCTCCGCCTGGGCGATGGCAGGCATCCGCTCGCGCAGCGCGTCGAGCAGGGCGCCGATCCACTGCTTCACCTGCGGCTCGGGCAGGGCACCCGTGAACGCGTCGACCGGCTGCCCGCCCGCGACGGCCACCACCATCGGGATGGACTGGACGCCGAAGGCCTGCGCGATCCGCGGGTTCGCGTCGACGTCGACCTTGGCGAGGACCCACGCCCCGTTGCCGGCCTCGGCGAGGCGCTCCAGCACCGGGGAGAGCTGCTTGCATGGTCCGCACCACTCGGCCCACAGATCGACGACGACCGGGACCTGCAGCGAGCGCTCCAGCACGTCGGCCTGGAAGCTCTGCTCCGTGACGTCGACGACGAACGGGCTCGCGCCGCCGTCACCGCCGTCGCCGTCGGGCCGCGGCGCCGCCTTCTGGCGGGCTGCCGCCTCCGAACGGGCCTTCAGCGCGGACAGGTCCACGGCACCGGCCATCGCGCGCGACAACGCGGCCGTCTGTGCCGCCTGACGAGGATCGGGTCGAGACACGCCGTTCATCCTGCCACCGGCCACCGGAACCGCGCGCAGCCACCGAACATCCGCCGAACGTGTCGACCCGCGGGGGAACTCGTCACCGCCCGTGATCACACTGCGCGATCGCCCGGTTGCGCTCCGCCACTGATCACCGGACCGGGCGAGCACCAGACCGGCGGGCCACTCGTTGAGCATGTGGGAGTGACCAGATGGTCGCTCTGAGTAGACATCCGCTCGGCCGCACCCCGCGGCTTCCCTCACTCGAAGGAACCTGCATGAGCACGGAGAACACCGTCGCCGACCGCCTGCTCGAGGACGCCCGCAAGAAGACCGCCAAGAGCGAGAGCCCGGTGCTGGGCAAGGTGGCCCTGATCGTGGGTGCGATCGCCCTGCTCGTCAGCCCGATCTCGATCGTCGGCTGGATCGTCGGCGCCGCGGCCATCGGCCTCGGTGTCGCCGCCGTCCGCCGTCCCGCCGCCGCCAAGCAGGCGAAGATCGCGATGGTGCTCGGCGGCGCGGCGATCCTGGTGGGCGTCTTCTTCTTCACCCTGAACGTCGCGCTGAGCTGACGTTCCCCTGCGAGGGGGCCGCACGGTGATCGTGCGGCCCCCTCGCGTCTTCCCAGGTGGTGGAGGCGCTCCTACCCCTCCTCCAGGTGCGCCTCGACCCGCTCCACCTTCGAGGCGAGCTGACCGGTGTACCCGGGCCGGATGTCGGCCTTGAGCACCAGGCTCACCCGCGGCGCGTGGGCCTGCACCGCCTCCACGGCGCGCTTGACCACCGCCATCCCCTCGTCCCACGTCTCCGCCTCGATCGTGGTGAACATCGAGGTGGTCTCGTTGGGCAGGCCCGACTCCCGGACCACGCGGACGGCGTCGGCGACCGCCGGGCTCACACTGTCGCCGGGCGTGCCGGCCGGCGCGATGCTGAAGGCGAAGAGCATGGGGCCACACTGCCTCAGCCGTCCCGGCGCCCGCGACCCGAGGAGGACGGTGAGGCCTCGGCCGCCCCGGAGGAGGAGCACGAGCCGCCGGTGCGGGATGGCGATCCGAGCGCCGCGCTCCCCGGCTCGTGACAGCAACACTGCTAACGTCGCGAGCCATGGCCAGTCGGCAGCCGCTGCCCTTCGACCCGATCCTGCGCGCCGCCGAGCTGTGGGACGAGCGGATCGGCCCGGCCCGCACCATGGCCGCGGTGACCAGCGTGATGCGCGTGCAGCAGATCCTCCTCTCGGCCGTGGACGGCGCGCTGCGGCCGCACGGCCTGACCTTCGCCCGCTACGAGGCACTCGTGCTGCTCACCTTCTCCCGTACGGGACGCCTCCCCATGCGCGTGATGGGCGAGCGCCTGCAGCTGCACCCCACGAGCGTGACCAACATCGTCGACCGGCTGCAGGCCGACGGCCTGGTGCGCCGCATCCCGCACCCCACCGACCGGCGCGCCACCCTCGTGGAGATCACCGATGCCGGCTCGTCGCTGCAGGAAGCGGCCACCAAGTCGGTGACGGCGATCGACTTCGGGCTCAGCGGCCTCACCCCCGATGAGGAGTCCCAGCTCACCACCCTGCTGGGCCGGGTGCGGCGAGCGGCCGGCGACTTCGAGGACAGCTAGCCACCCCGGCGCACTCACACACCAACCTCGGCCCTCACACACCAACTTCAGTTCATGTGCCGACACCACGGTTGGTGTGCGAGCGGCCGCGGACCGGCGCCGCTCGCCGGACCCGCCGAGAGGCGCTCAGCCCCGCTCGGTGTCCTCCGCTTCCCCGTCGCCCGGGGACGGCGGGTGCCCGGCACCGCCCGGCCACGAGCGCATGGCCGACGTGCCCCTCGACCGGCCCGGCATGCGGGTGCGCCGCCTCCTCCTCGACCGGCCGGGACGGCTGCCGGCGCCTGCCGCCTTCCGCCGACGCCGCCGGCCTGTGCAGTAGCCGCCCACCGCGCCCCCGGCCGAACCGGCCAGCGCCCACACCGAGCACGTCGTGAGATCCACGGGATCCTCCCCTTCGTCAACTGTTATCGCCCTGTTGCGGCAACCCCGTTGACACTAGGTCGCACCCCCGACATCCTGGAACCGCACGGACCGGACGGCGGGGGGATGCGGTGTGAAAGGTCGGCTGATGCTGCTGGCCACGGTGCTCGCGGCGATCGCGGTCACGGTGGCCACCACCGTCGCACTCCTGCTCGTCGAGCCCACCGCACCGCGGTCCGAGGCCGTCCGCACGGGCGCGTTGAGCGGAGGCGCGGTCGTCGCGCTCTACGCCCTGTGGCTCAACGACCGCAGGCGCCGGGTCGAGGAGGACCGCCACCAGCTGGAGGGGGTCAAGGTCGCCGACGAGCGCTTCGCGCGGTCCGTCGAGCTGCTCGGCAACGAGGCCGACCAGGTACGGGTCGGCGCCATGCATTCCCTCGTCTGGCTCGCCGGTTCCACACCGCGCTACAAGCAGACGGTGCTGGACGTCCTGTGCGCCTACCTGCGCCGCCCGTTCCGGCACCCCGAGCTGCTCGCCGAGCGGGGTGCCGCGGGCGACGCGGCGAGCGACCCGGACGCCGACCGGGAACGCGAGGTGCGGCTCAGCGCCCAGCGGCTGATCGCCGACCTCCTCCCGTGGGGGGAGGACCCGGACGAGCGCCTGTACCACCTCGACCTCTCCGGGGCCTGCCTGGAGCATTTCCGCTTGGAGGGCAGGCGGATCGGCAGGCTCACGGCGCGGCGGGCCCGGTTCCACGGCATCACCCAGCTCGGACAGCTGGAGGCCGCCAAGCCCGTGCTGTTCACCGATGCCTCGTTCCTCGGGCGGCTCGACCTGCGGGAGGCGCGGCTCGAGGGTGGCATTTCCTTCCGGCGCACCCGGTTCCACGGCGAGGTCTCACTCGACCGCACGGCCGTCGCCACGTTCCTCGACATCAGCACCACTGCGCCCGCGACCCAGAAGGGCATGCCCGTCATCGGCCCGCAGACCCGCATCGACGGCGCGGTCGACGGCTGGGCGTTCGCCGCGCCATGACCGCACGCGCCGCGGCGGGTGGGCTGCGGGCGGCACGGGCGGCGCGCGGCTGGTCGCAGTCCCAGGCCGCGCGCGAGCTCGCCGCACTCGCCCGGTCGAGCGGCGCCCCGGCGGCCGCGGAGGCCAGCCTCAAGACGCTGCTCTCCCGCTGGGAGAACGGCCACGCGGTGCCCGAGCCGCAGTACCGCGCCCTGCTCGGTGAGCTCTACGGCCGCACACCCCTGGAGCTCGGCATCGCGGGGCCGCCCGCCGATTCCGAAGCGGCCGGGGCACGTGCCCGGCTCCGGGCCGCTCTCGCCGCGGCCGCAGCGGTCGACGAGGTGGCGCTGGACCTGTGGCGCGAGCAGCTCGGCGTCGCCATCCGGCTCGACGACGAGCTCGGCGCCACCGGTGCGGGAGAGCTCGTGCGGGCGCTGGTGGAGCGGCTGGACGAGACCGCCCGCCACACGATCCACCCCTCCCGCCGGGCGGCACTGGCCGCCGTGCTCGCACCGGCCGCGAACCTCGCGGGAGCCCAGGAGCTCGACCGCGGCCGCCCCGACGTCGCGTGGCACCGCTACGACCGCGCCCGCACGGCGGCCACCGATGCCGAGCTGCCCGAGGCCGCGGCCGCCGCGATCGCCGGCCAGGCCACCGTGCTGGTCGACGTCGGTGAAGCCGCAGCGGCGATCACGCTGCTCGATGCCGCCGAGCCGGGGCTGCCCCACACCGCCCGTCCTCGCGTGGCGGGGGCGCGCGCCGGAGCCGCGGCAGCGATGGGCGACGCCGCAGCCGCGCGCCGCGCCATCTCCGCCGCGAGCGAGCGGCTCGCCGGCGACGCCGTGCGGCCGGCCGTCGAGATCGAGCTCGCCGACCTCGACCGCTGGCACGGCCACGCCCTCACCGTCCTCGGCGACCCCGCTGCCCTCCATCCGCTGCGGCGCGCGCTCGCCGCTCCGCCCCGCTCCGTACGTCACCGCGCGACACTCCACGCCGACCTCGCCCTGTCGCTCGCCGCCGAGCACCCCGGCGACGCGGCCGCCCACGCCCGTGCGGCCCGCGAGCTCGCCGAACGCATCGGCTCGGCCCGCACCGAGGCCCGCCTGGCCATCCTGCGCCCACCGGCTGCCACTCACGCACCCTGATCCGCCCACGCACCCGGTCGAGAGGGCGCTGGCCGGGCCGCACACCGAGCCCGCTCACGCACCCAGATTCGCCGCACGTGCCCCGTCGACGGGTAGCGGCGACCGCCAACCCGTGCGCGAGCCGAAACCGGGGGCGCGCCGGATCGAGCGGTAGCGCGAGCTGAAATCGGGTGCGTGAGCCCAGCCGCCAGGCGCTACCGCGCGCCCCCGCCGAGCTGTGCGGTCAGTTCGGCCGCTGCCCCGTACGGGTCGAGCTCACCCGCCAGCACGCGCTCGGCGAGCTGCCGCAGCCCGACCGCGCCGCGGAGGTCGCCGATCCGCCTGCGGTGCTGATCGAGCGCGATGGCCTCGATCTCGGCCTCCGCCCGGGCCCGCCTGCGGCGGGCGCGCTCCCCGCTGCGATCGAGCCACTCCCGGTGGGCGTCGAGCGCGGCCACCAGGTCGGCCACGCCCTCGGAGCGGGCCGCCACGGTGCGCACCACCGGCCTGCGCCACCCGTCCTCGGCGGCCTGTTCCCCGAACGCGAGCATCTGCCGCAGGTCGCGGACGGTCTGCGCGGCGCCGTCCCGGTCGGCCTTGTTGACGGCGAACACGTCGGCGATCTCGAGGATGCCGGCCTTCGCGGCCTGCACACCGTCGCCCATCCCGGGTGCGAGGAGCACCACGGTGGTGTCGGCGAGGGCCACCACCTCGACCTCGGACTGGCCCACGCCCACCGTCTCGAGGACCACCACGTCGCACCCGGCTGCGTCGAGCACGCGCAGCGCCTGCGGGACGGCCCAGGTGAGCCCGCCGAGGTGGCCGCGGGTGGCCATCGAGCGGATGAACACCCCGTCGTCCGTGGCGTGCTCGCCCATCCGCACGCGGTCGCCCAGGAGCGCGCCGCCGGAGAACGGCGAGGACGGGTCGACGGCCAGGACCCCCACCCTCCGGCCCGCGGCGCGCAGGAGGGCGACCACCGCGGACGTCGTGGTCGACTTGCCGACACCGGGTGGCCCGGTGACGCCGACGACGTGGGCGCGGCCGGCGTGCGGCCCGAGCGCGGCCGCCACCTCACGCAGGGCCGCCTCGGCGCCGTCCTCGACGAGCGAGATCAGCCGCGCGACGGCCAGCTGCTCGCCGCGCCGGGCGCGCTCGACGAGCCCGGGGACGTCGGCCCGGCGCGGCACCCGCTCAGCTCGCCGCCGGCACCCGGATGATCAGGGCGTCGCCCTGGCCACCACCGCCGCAGAGCGCCGCGACCCCCACCCCACCGCCCCGGCGGCCGAGCTCCAGCGCGAGGTGCAGCGCGATCCGCGCACCGGACATGCCGATCGGGTGGCCGAGGGCGATGGCACCGCCGTTGACGTTCACCCGGTCCGGGTCGATGCCGAGCTTCTTGGTGGACACCAGGCCCACGGCGGCGAACGCCTCGTTGATCTCCACGAGGTCGAGGTCGGTGGGCGCGATGCCCTCCTTCGCGCACGCCTTCTCGATCGCGTTGGCGGGCTGCTCGTGCAGGCTCGCGTCCGGACCGGCGACCACACCGTGGGCGCCGATCTCGGCGATCCAGGACAGGCCCAGCTCCTCGGCCTTCGCGCGGCTCATCACCACGACGGCGGCGGCTCCGTCGGAGATCTGGGAGGACGAGCCCGCGGTGATCGTGCCGTCGGAGGAGAACGCGGGGCGCAGCTTGGCGAGGCTCTCGCCGGTGGTGTCGCCGCGCACGCCCTCGTCGGTGGAGACGACGAGCGGGTCGCCCTTGCGCTGCGGCACGCTGACCGGCGCGATCTCGGCGTCGAACGTGCCGTCGGTGGCGGCCTTGGCGGCGAGCTGGTGCGACCGCGCGGCGAAGGCGTCCTGGTCCTCGCGCGTGACGCCGTAGCGGGCGTTGAACTTCTCCGTGGAGGCGCCCATCGGCAGCTGGTCGAACGCGCAGAACAGCCCGTCGTGGGCCATGTGGTCGAGCATCGTGACGTCGCCGAACTTGAAGCCGGCGCGCGACTTCGGCAGCAGGTGCGGCGCCTGCGTCATCGACTCCTGCCCGCCTGCCACCACGATGTCGAACTCGCCCGCCCGGATGAGCTGGTCGGCCAGTGCGATCGCGTCGAGCCCGGACAGGCAGACCTTGTTGATCGTGAGCGCCGGGACGTCCATCGGGATGCCGGCGCCGAACGCCGCCTGCCGGGCCGGGATCTGCCCGGCCCCCGCCGTGAGCACCTGACCCATGATCACGTACTGCACCTGGTCGGGTGCCACGCCGGCCCGCTCCAGCGCGGCCTTGATGGCGACGGAACCCAGCTGGGCGCCGCTGAAGTCCTTCAACGCACCGGACATCTTGCCCATCGGTGTGCGGGCCCCGGCGACGATCACGGATCCGGACACGGCTGACCTCCATCGGCTGCACTGGCGGGCGCCTCGACGATACCCGCGAGTAGCCCCGTCCGCGGCGGTGACGACTCGCACAGCTGCCCGCCGTGAGCTGCGGCGGTTACATTCCGGAGATGGGAGAACACACGGTCCTCGCGGTCGACCACGTCGGCATCGCGGTGGCGGACCTCGACGCGGCGATCGAGTGGTACGCCTCCACCTTCGGGCTGGTGGCGACGCACACGGAGACCAACGAGGAGCAGGGCGTCCGGGAGGCGATGCTGTCCGCCCCCGGCGACGCGGGCGCGGCCGTCCAGCTGCTCGCCCCACTGCGGGACGACTCGGCGATCGCGAAGTTCCTGGACCGCAGCGGCCCTGGGATCCAGCAGCTCGCCTATCGGGTGGCCGACGTCGACGCCAGCTGCGCGGCGCTGCGCGAGAAGGGGCTGCGCCTGCTCTACGACGAGCCGCGCCGCGGCACCGCGGGCTCGCGCATCAACTTCGTGCACCCCAAGGACGCGGGTGGCGTGCTGGTGGAGCTCGTGGAACCCGCCCCCGAACACTGACGTGGGCACCGTCACGCGGCGGGATCATGCAGGTCACGGTTACCCTACCGACCGGTAACCGCCGCGACTCGAGCCAACGGAGGCCAGCCGTGCAGGAGATCCGCGACGCCATCCTCGCCGAGCAGTACGACGCCATCGCCGGGCTCGACGTGCCCGACCACTACCGGGGCGTGACGGTGCACGCCGACGAGGCCGAGATGTTCGCCGGCATCCCGACGCGGGAGAAAGACCCGCGCAAGAGCCTGCACCTCGACGAGGTGGCCACCCCCGAGCTGGGCCCGGGCGAGGCGATCGTGGCCGTGATGGCGAGCGCCATCAACTACAACACCGTGTGGACCTCGATCTTCGAACCGCTGTCGACCTTCGGCTTCCTGCGCCGCTACGGCCGGGTGTCGGCGCTGACCAAGCGGCACGACCTGCCCTACCACGTGGTCGGTTCGGACCTCGCAGGCGTGGTCCTGCGCACCGGTGCGGGCGTCACCCGCTGGAAGCCGGGCGACCGCGTGGTGGCGCACTGCCTGTCCGTCGAGCTGGAGAGCCCGGACGGGCACGACGACACGATGCTCGACCCGGAGCAGCGCATCTGGGGCTTCGAGACCAACTTCGGCGGGCTCGCCGAGCTCGCGCTGGTCAAGTCCAACCAGCTCATGCCCAAGCCGGCCCACCTGACCTGGGAGGAGGCGGCGTGCCCCGGCCTGGTCAACTCCACCGCCTACCGCCAGCTCGTCTCCCGGCACGGCGCGGCGATGAAGCAGGGCGACACCGTGCTGATCTGGGGCGCGTCCGGCGGGCTCGGCTCGTACGCCACGCAGTACGCGCTGAACGGGGGCGCGATCCCGGTCTGCGTGGTGTCGTCGCCCAAGAAGGCCGAGATCTGCCGCAGCATGGGCGCAGAGCTGATCATCGACCGCAGCGCGGAGGACTTCCGGTTCTGGAAGGACGAGCACACGCAGGACCAGCAGGAGTGGAAGCGCCTCGGCGCCCGGATCCGGGAGCTGACCGGCGGTGACGACCCGGACATCGTCTTCGAGCACCCGGGACGCGAGACGTTCGGCGCGAGCGTCTACGTCACGCGCAAGGGCGGCACGATCGTCACCTGCGCCTCGACGTCCGGTTACGAGCACACCTACGACAACCGCTACCTCTGGATGAACCTCAAGCGGATCGTCGGGTCGCACTTCGCCAACTACCGCGAGTCGTTCGAGGCCAACCGGTTGATCGACAAGGGCTTGATCCACCCGACGCTCTCGAAGGTCTACCCGCTCGAGGAGACCGGGCAGGCCGCCCTCGACGTGCACACCAACAGCCATCAGGGCAAGGTCGGCGTGCTCGCGCTCGCCCCACGGGAGGGTCTCGGCGTCACCGATCCGGACAAGCGTGCCCGCCATCTGGGCGCGATAAACCGCTTCCGTGGGGTCTGATCCACGCGTGCCACCCACACGGGTGAGCCTGTTCACCCGCTCAACGCGCGGCCGACCACCCTCTGAGGCCCGCCCGGTACGGTGAACGATATGGCCGGGAACCCCTCACCACCCCCGTCCGATGCCGGCTTCGAAGTCGTCCGAAGGGGCTACGACCAGGGACAGGTCGACGCCCATCTGCGCCGGCTGGACGCCGAAGTGAGCATTCTCGTCACCGATCGGGACGCCGCGCTCGCGCAGGCCGTGCAGCTGGCGCGGGAACTGGACGAGGCACGGGTGCGGGCGGAGAAGCTGCGGGCGCAGGTGCGCACGTTGGCGAGCCCGAGCCAGAGCCCGCAGGGCACCACCGAGCGGATCCGCTCGATGTTGCGCCTCGCCGAGGACGAGGTCGCCGACATGCTGTCGCGTGCCGAGACGGAGGCGAACCGGCGCACCGCGGAGGCCGAGGCGCAGGCCGCGCAGACCCTCGCCGCCGCCCAGGCCGATGCCGACGCCATGCGCGAGGAGGGGCGCACCGACGCCGAGAAGGTGCGCCAGGAGATCGAGGAGGAGCGCGCGGCCTTCGAGCTGGAGCGGTCCGCCGCGCTCGATCGGCTGGCCGCCGAGCGCACCTCCACCGAGGCTGACCTGGCCGCGCGGATCCAAGCGGCCGAGGAGGAGCGGGCCAGGGCGTGGGCGGAGTCGGAGGCCCGCCGCAAGCGGGTGGAGGAGGACTTCACCATCGCCATGGACCAGCGGCGGGCCGAGTCGCTCTCCGCGCTCGCGGCCAAGCACGCGGCAGCCGTACGGGACGCCGAGAAGCTGCGCGAGTCCGCCGCCGCGCACGCGCGTGAGGTGATCGCCCGGGCCGAGGAGCAGGCCCGCGAGCGCATCGCCGAGGCCCAGCGCCGCGTCGACGAGCTGGTCGCCGTCCGCACCGGCATGGCCGAGCAGCTGGAACGCACGCGCAAGATGCTCGACGACACGCTCGGCTCCCTCGCCCTCCCGCCGGAGCAGCTCATCCCGGCCGCGCGGGCGGCGGGCGACGCGCTGGGTCCCCCCGCCGCGGACGGCGCCGAGCACGTCACGGGCCCGGAGGGTGCCGACGGGGCGGAGCGGGCGGCCGAGGCGGCGGCGGCAGGCGGTGCCGGCACCGACGACGGGACCGACCAGCCCGCCGAGGGCGGCAGCCCGAACCCGGTCCGCCACGCCCCCCGCCGCAGGCGCCGGCGCTCGAGGGCAGGCTCGAGCCAGCGCTGACGCCCGCACTCCTGGAGCGAGCGGCACCACCGCCCGCACCTCGGGCAGCGAGAGACCCGCTCGCTCCATCGGGTGTGCGCGGCGCGTACCGCGGAGGGCTCGCAGCGGTGTCCGCGGCCCCGCTCAGCCCGGCCGCCGCCGGGCTCGCGCCGCCCAGCAGGCCGCGTGCCAGTGCCTGCGGTCGGCGACCGAGCCCAGCTCGTCCGCGGGCCACGCCACGACGTGCCCGGTGCCCGCGCGGATCAGCTGCTGGCAGCCGGGGCAGCGGTAGTCCTTCCCGGCCGCCGAGCCCGGCACGCTGCGCACGACCCAGTCGCCGTCGGGCGCGGACTCGCGGCGGGTGACGCCGGCCGAGCGCAGCGGCACGTGCTCCGCCCGGCGACGGCGGTTCGAGCGAGGCACCTGGCTCAGCGTCCGTTGTAGTCCCGGAACCCGTGGCCGGTCTTGCGCCCCAGCCTTCCCGCGGTCACGAGGTGTTCCAGTAGCGGTGCCGGCGCGAACCCGGAGAGCCGGAACTCCTGGTAGAGGGTGCGCTCGATCGCCAGCGACACGTCGAGGCCCACCACGTCCAGCAGCTCGAACGGCCCCATCGGCAAGGCGCAGCCGGTCTTCATCGCCGCGTCGATGTCGTCGGCCGTGGCGTAGTGCGCCTCGAGCATCTTCACCGCGTCGTTGAGGTACGGGAAGAGCAGCGCGTTGACGATGAACCCCGCGCGGTCCACGCAGGACACGGGGACCTTGCCGAGCCGCTCGCACAGCGCGATGCCGGTGGCCGTGACGTCGGGGCCGGTGGTGATCGTTGAGACCACCTCCACGAGCTTCATGACCGGCGCCGGGTTGAAGAAGTGCAGGCCGAGCACGTCCTGCTGGCGGGAGGTGGCCGCCGCGCACTCGACGACGGGCAGCGACGACGTGGTGGTGGCGAGGATCGCGCCCGGCTTGCAGATCTCGTCGAGCGCGGCGAACACGGCCCGCTTGACGTCGAGCTCCTCGGCGACGGCCTCGACCACGAGGTCGACGTCGGCGAGGTCCTCCAGCCGCGTGGTCGTGGTGATCCGGCCGATCGCGGCGTCCCGCTCTGACTCCTCGAGCTTGCCCCGCACGACGGCCTTGTCCAGGGACTTGCGGATGCCCGCGAGCGCGCCGTCGACCTTCGACGCGCTGCGCCCCCGCACCACGACGTCGAAGCCGGCCTTGGCGAAGACCTCGACGATGCCCGACGCCATCGTGCCCGTGCCGACCACGCCGACCCGGTGCACCTCGCGCAGCGCGGCGTCGGCCGGGATCGTCGATGTGGGGGTGAGGGCGTCCGGCACCACCTCGGAGCTGTGCGGCTTGGCGTAGGTGTAGAAGCCGCGCCCGGACTTGCGGCCCAGCAGGCCGGCCGTGGTCATCTGCTTCAAGATCGGCGCGGGCGCGTGAAGCGGGTTGCGCGACTGCCGGTACATCGTGTCGAGGATCTCGTAGGACGTGTCCAGGCCGATGAGGTCGAGCAGCGCCAGCGGCCCCATCGGGTAGCCGCAGCCGTAGCGCATGGCGGCGTCGAGGTCCTCGCGGGTGGCGTAGCGCTCCTCGTACATCCGCGCGGCGTGGTTGAGGTAGCCGAAGAGCAGGGCGTTGGCGATGAACCCGGCCCGGTCGCCGATGACGACCGGCACCTTGTCGAGGGACGCGGCGAACGCACGGGCGTCCTCGATCACGTCCGGCTCGGTCACGACGGTGCGCACGAGCTCCACGAGCTTCTGCACCGGCGCCGGGTTGAAGAAGTGCATCCCGACGACCTTGCCGGGCCGGCCGGTGCGCACGGCGAGCTCCGTGACCGACAGCGAGGAGGTGTTGGAGGCGAGGATCACGTCGGGCCGGCACACCCGGTCGAGCTCGCCGAGGACCTGCGCCTTCAGGTCCAGGTGCTCGGGAACGGCCTCGACCACGAAGTCGGCCTCGGCGAGGTCGGCGAGCGACGTGGTGGTGGTGATGCGGCCGAGCAGCTCGTCGGCGGCCTCCCGGGTGAGCTTTCCGCGGCCGACCGCACGCGCGGTGGACGTCTCCAGGTGTGTCCGCCCGCGCTCGACGGCCTCGGCGTCGACCTCGGCGGCGAGCACGCGCAAGCCGTTGCGGGCGAACACCTCGACGATGCCCGCGCCCATCGTGCCCAGGCCGACCACTCCGACCGTCCGGAACTCGCGCACGCCCTACCTCCCGCTTCCCCGAGGGACGAACCGCCGCGATCCTCCCATCCGGGGAGCGGTCGCGGGGTGTGAGAGCTACCTCCGGTGGCGTGCACGCACGAGCCCGACCAGCGCCTTCATCGTGCCGGCCGTGCGGGAGAAGCTGGTGACGGGCACCGGCAACGGGAAGCGCTGGCGTGCGACCGCCTGCGGGCGGGCGAACTCGCGCAGCCCCTCCTCGCCGTGGATGCGCCCGAATCCCGAGTCGCCCACTCCCCCGAAGGGGAGGCCGGGGATGCCTGCGAACGAGATGACCCCGTTGACCGCGACCATCCCGCACCGCAGGCGCCCGGCGATCTCCTCGCCGCGGGCCCGGGAGAACACGGCGGCACCGAGGCCGTACGCGGTGGCGTTGGCCCGGCGCACCGCCTCGTCGACGTCCGGCACGCGGTTGACCACCAGCAGCGGACCGAACGTCTCCTCGGTGACCGCACAGCTGTCCTCCGGCACGTCGACGATCACGACCGGCTCCACGAACGGCGGGTGCACCGACTCGGCACCGCCGACGACCGCGCGGCCGCCGCGCGCCAGCGCGTCCTCGATGTGCCGGCGCACGATGTCGACCTGGGCCGGCATCGTCATCGGTCCGTAGGCGCCGCCGGACCCGGCCCGCAGCCCCCGCGACTTCGCCACGACCTTGGCCGTGAACTCCTCCGCCACCGCGTCGAGCACGTAGACCCGCTCCACACCTGCGCACGTCTGCCCCGCGTTCGACATGGCGCCCCACACGGCCGCGTCCGCCGCGGCGTCGAGGTCCGCGTCGGCGTCGACGATCATCGGATCCTTGCCGCCGCACTCGACGAGCACCGGTGTGAGGCCCTCCGCGCAGGCGGCCATCACCCGCTTGCCGGTGGCCGTCGAGCCGGTGAAGGCGATCTTCCCGATGCCGGGGGCGCGGCAGAGCGCGGCACCCGTCTCGCCGTACCCGGTGACGACCTGCAGCACCGGCCGGCCGTCGACGATCTCGGCGAACGTGTCGGCGAGTGCGACCCCGACGCCCGGGGTGAGCTCGCTCGGCTTGAACACCACGGCGTTGCCGGCGGCCAGCGCGTAGGCGATCGACCCCATCGGCGTGAACACCGGGTAGTTCCACGGCCCGATCACGCCGATCACGCCGTACGGCCGGTAGATGACGCTCGCGGCCTGGTTGCTCATCAGCAGGCCGGGCGCGACCTTGCGGCGGCCGAGCACCTTCTCCGCGTGCTTGGCGGCCCAGTCGAGGTGGTCGATCGCGAGGACGAGCTCGAGGCGCGCGTCGTCGAGCGGCTTGCCGGTCTCCTCGACCACGACGGTGGCCAGGTCGTCGAGCTTGCGCACGAGCGCCGTCCGCCAGGCGGCGAGGAGCTGCCTGCGCTCGACGGCGCCGATCCCGTCCCACCACTCCGCCGCCGAGGCCGCCCGCGCCACCGCGGCGCGCACCGCGGCCTCGTCGTGCACCGGGTGCGTGCCGACGACGTCGCCGGTGCGCGGGTCGAGGGACTCGAAGGTCGCCGGGGCGGGCGCTTCGGTGGCGGTCATCGGTCAAGGGTAGGGCGTTGCCGGCGGGCCACACAGGCCGACGGCGGCCCGCCCGGGCCTACCCCTGGCGCGGTGGCGGGATCGGACCGGGCGGGGGAACCCGCACCTCGCAAGGCGTGTTCGCACCTGCCAGCCGCCGGTCGGTGGTCACGAGCGGGCAGTCGAGCTCGTCGGCCAGGGCGACGCACAGTCCGTCGCGAACACGAATTCGGTCGCGCAGGGCGAACGCGCGCCGGACATGCGCGGCGGACGGCGGGACCAACTGCTTGCGCCGTACCCTGCGCCGCATCGAGGGCGATCCGCGCCGCGTCCGGCGCCGGCCCTCCGGAACGCACGAGCCCGGCCGGTGCTGGGAGGCCCTCGGCCGGCTGGTACGACGGCGCGGCGATGTCCTGCTCCGGGTCGTGGCAGCAGAGTGTGCCCCCGCGCTCTCAGAACAAGAGCAGGTCGTCCCGCTGCATGCCGCGCAGGGCGTCGTAGTCGACCGTGACGCAGCGGATGCCGCGGTCCTCGGCGAGCGTGCGGGCCTGCGGCTTGATCTGCTGCGCCGCGAACACCCCCGCCACGGGTGCGAGCAGGGGGTCGCGGTTCATGAGTTCGAGGTACCGGGTGAGCTGCTCGACGCCGTCGATCTCGCCGCGGCGCTTCACCTCGACCGCGACCGAGCCGCCGTCGGCGTCGCGGCAGAGCAGGTCCACCGGCCCGATCGCGGTCATGTACTCGCGGCGCACGAGCGTGTAACCCTCGCCGAGAGTCCCGGGGTGCGCGGCGAGCAGCTCCTGCAGGTGCGCCTCGACGCCGTCCTTCACCAGCCCCGGGTCGATGCCGAGCTCGTGCTTCGAGTCGTGGAGCACCTCGTCGATGGTGATCACGAGCGACTCCTCGGCCTTGTTGCGCACCGTCCACACGCCGGGCTGCTCCTCGAGCCAGCAGGGCGGGCTCATCCAGTTCAGCGGCTTGTAGGCACGGTCGTCGGCGTGGATGCTGACCGAACCGTCGGCCTTGACGAGCAGCAGCCGCGGTGCCATGGGCAGGTGGGCGGTGAGCCGCCCGACGTAGTCGACCTGGCACCGAGCGATGACGAGACGCACGGGGTGGAGCGTAGGGGCAGGCCCCCGGCTCCCGGTGTCCGGCGGCCCGGGGGTGCTCGAACGCCGGCAAGGTGGCCTTACTGGCGTTCGGGGCGCGGCGCGTTGCGGGCCGCCAGCGCGGCGCCCGCCCTCGCCAGTGCCGTCCGGAGCTCCTCCGGGCTCAGGGCCTCTACCTCACCGCCGAGCGCGGTGAGCTGGCCCGCCGCGACGTCGATGCCCTCGACGTCGAGCTCCAGCTCGCGCCAGCCCTCGGCATCCGGCGGCCCGGCCCGTGCGATCGCCTTGAGCGCCGCGTCGTGGTCGACGGCGTGCGGGAGGACCTTGAGCCCGCGCGGCCCCACCCGCAGCCGCACCGTCGCGCGCAGCATCTGGCTCTCGAACCGCCCGGCCGCCCCCTCCCACCACTCGGCGAGATCGAAGTCGTCGGGCCGCTCGAAGCGCTCGCCCGTCGGCTCGGCCGCGGTGATGCGGTCGACGCGGTACGTGCGGGTGGTCCCGTCGACGCCGGCGGCCACGTACCAGGTGCCCGCCTTGAGCACGAGCCCCAGCGGTTCGACGGTCCGCTCCACGTCGTCCCGCCGGCGCCGGTAGCGGATGCGCAGCCGCTGCTGGTCCCACACCGCCTCGGCGACGGCCGCCAGCTGCGTCACCTGCTGCGGTGTGTGGAACCAGCCGGGCGCGTCGAGGTGGAACCGCTCCGCCACAGCCCGCGCGTGCTCGCGCAGGTCCGCGGGGAGGGTGGCGAGCAACTTCGCCTGCGCGCCGGCGAGCGCCGCGCTCATCCCGAGCTCGGCGATCACCTGGGGGGCGCCGACGGCGAAGATCGCGGCCGCCTCCTGGGCCGTCAGCCCGTCGAGCCGGGTCCGCCAGCCGTCGAGCATCCGGATCCCGCCGCCCCGGCCGGGCTCCGTCCACAGCGGCACGCCGGCCGCCGACAGGGCCGCGACGTCGCGGTAGATCGTGCGCTCCGACACCTCCAGCTCGCGGGCGAGCTCGGCCGCGGTCGCCCCCCGCAGGCGCTGGAGGGTGAACAGCAGCGTGACGAGCCGGGATGCGCGCACCCCGGCATCGTGCCGGATCGGGCGACGGGGCACGGTGGTGGCGTGGAGAGGATCAGCAGCCGGCAGGTGTACGCCAACAACTGGATGACCGTCCGGGAGGACACCGTGCGTCGCGAGGACGGGTCCGAGGGGATCTACGGGGTCGTCGACAAACCGACCGCGGCGATCATCATCCCCCGCGACGGGGACCGGCTGCACCTGGTGGAGCAGTTCCGCTACCCCGTGGAGCAGCGGCGTTGGGAGTTCCCGATGGGCACGGCCCCCGACCGGGCCGAGGTCGACCCCGCGGAACTCGCCGCCCGCGAGCTCGCCGAGGAGACCGGCCTCGTCGCGGGACGCATGGATTTCCTCGGCGACCTCGACCTCGCTCCGGGCACGTCCAGCCAGCGCGAACACGTGTTCCTCGCGACCGAGCTGCGCGAGGGGCCGATCAGCCGCGAGGACAGCGAGCAGGACATGCGGGCCCGCTGGTTCACGGTGGCCGAGTTCGAGGAGATGGTGCGGCGTTCCGAGGTGGTCGACGCCCAGACGCTCGCCGCCTACCTGCTGTTGCTGCTGCGGGAGCGGTGAGCACCGGGCGCCCCTCGGGGCGTCGCCGGTGCCGTCGCCGCCCATGCCCTCCCTCTCCGACCCCCTCACCCGGAGAGAGCTGACCACTGCCGTTCCGGGCTCGCGGTCGGGCGGCGACGGCACCCAGTTCGTGGGCTACCGCAGCCGTACCGGCAACCGGGCGAGCCTGCGCATCCCCGGCACCTGCACCCATTCGAGCTCGTCGGATGCGAGCGCGAGCCGCGGGTACCGCTCGACGAGCGCCCGCAGCGCCACCTCGCCCTCCTGGCGGGCGAGCGCCGCCCCGAGGCAGTAGTGGAAGCCGTGGCCGAACCCGACGTGGCCCTCGCCGCGCCCGGCCGGGCGCCGCATGACGTCCAGCCGGTCGGCGTCCGGGTACTCGCGGGGGTCGCGGTTGGCCGAGACGAGCACCGGCTGCACGATCTCTCCCCGGCGGATCGTCACGCCGCCGAGCTCCACGTCCTCGGCCGCGTAACGCATGCGGGCGATCGACACGGGGCCGCACCAGCGCATGAGCTCGTGGACGGCGCCCGGCCACCGGGAGGGGTCGGCGCGCAGCAGGGCGAGCTGGTCGGGGTGGGTGAGCAGCGCGAGCGTCGCGTTGCCGATGAGGTGCGCGGTGGTCTCGTGGCCCGCGATCACGAGGGTGATCACCATCGTGACGAGCTCGTCGGCGCTGAGCCGGTCGCCGTCCTCCTCCTGCACCTGGACCAGCGCCGAGAGCAGGTCGTCGGCCGGCTCGGCGTGACGGCGGGCGATCTGCTCGTGGACGTGGTCGACCATCTCGCGGGCGGCCGGGGCGATGGCGCCGGGCTGCATCCGCATCATCGCGGTGCTCCAGCGGTGCCAGGCGGGCCGGTCCTCCTCCGCGACGCCGACCAGCTCGCAGATCACGGTGATCGGCAGCGGGTAGGCGTACCCGGCGACCAGGTCGACGGGCTCCGCCGACCCCGCCATGCGATCGAGCAGGCCGGCGGTGATCTCCTCCACCCGCGGCCGCAGCGCGCCGACCCGGCGCACGGTGAACGCGCGGGACACGAGCTTGCGCAGGCGCGAATGGTCCTCGCCGTCGGAGTCGAGGATCGAGTCGGCGAAGTAGTGCGCGATGTCGGCCGGGATGCCGACCTGCTCGATCATCTTGTCTCGCACGCTGTCGGCCTCGACGCCGGGCACCGAGCGGGCGCTGTTGACGAAGCGCGGGTCGGACAGGACCGTCCGGACGTCGGCCTGCCGCGTGACGAACCACGCCGGGCTGCCGTCCGGGGCCGTGCCGCGCACCACGGGCGCCCGCTCGCGCAGCTGCCCGTAGCCGCCGGCCGGGTCGGCGATCAGCCCCGGGTCCATGATGTTCGGCACGATGTTCGGCACGACGGGCGGCGTCGCGGTCATCGGTGGCTCCATCTCCGGCCCCGCGCCCGGTTCAGCGGACACGGCGGCTCCATTCCTCGTCGATGTGCACGAGCAGCGCCCGGTAGCGCTGCGCGATCACGGGTGCGACCCGCTCGAGCGCGGCGGCCGGCGGGTCGGGTACCTCCAGGGCCGCCGCGAGGGTGCGCTCGAGCAGCTCGGCGGGCGCGCCGTCGTCCAGCCGGGGGATCCCCGGGCCCAACCCGTCGATGACCACGAACCCCATGCCGACGGCCGAGAACACGTACAGCGCCGACTCCGGGCCGAGGCCCGGGCGCAGGCACCCGGCGTCGGCGAGCAGGCGGATGTGCTCGACGATCGCCTCTTGGCGGTGTGCGGTGAACTCACCGAGGCTCTCAGCGGCCTCGTGCACGAGCTTCCCGAGCACCTCCACGTCGCCCAGGTAGAGGGAACGCGCCACCGGGTCTGCCGTCATGTCGTCGTAGACGTGCCGCATCATGCGGCTCGGCAGCACCTCGCGCGCGTCCGACTCCATCCGCTCGGCCACGCCCCGCGCGATCACGCGGTGCACCCGCATCAGCACGGTGAGGAAGAGCGCGTCCTTCGACCGGAAGTGCAGGTAGACGGTGCCCTTGCCGATGCCGGCGTGCCGGGCGACGTCGTCGATGGTGACGCGCTGGTACCCCCACCGCACCAGCAGCTCGGCGGCGCTGTCGAGCATCCGCTCGACCCGCGTTTCCGACGCTGCCACGAAGACTCCTCAGAACGCAGTGACCAGATTTACTCATCCAGTCATTCGGTCACAGTACGACCCCTCGGCACGGCCGGCAACAGCAGCTACCGTCGGGACATGGGCGACTACGAGCACCTGCTGGTGAAGCAGGACGGCGACACCGTGCGGATCACGATGAACCGGCCGGAGCGGCGCAACACGCTCACCGAGTCCCACATGCGCGAGCTGCTGCACGCCTTCGAGACCGCGGGCCGCTCCGACGCCACCGGCATCGTGCTGGCGGGCGAGGGCAAGGCGTTCTCCGCGGGGCACGACTTCGCCGACGTCGCCGCCCGTGACCTCGCAGGCGTGCGCGACCTCCTGCAGCTGTGCACCCGCCTGATGCGCACGATCGAGTCCGTCCCGCAGGTCGTGATCGCCCGGGTACACGCGATCGCGACGGCCGCGGGGTGCCAGCTCGTCGCGTCCTGCGATCTCGCCGTCGCGGGCGAGTCGGCGTCCTTCGCCATCCCCGGCGGCAAGGGCGGCTGGTTCTGCCACACCCCCGCCGTGCCCGTCGCGCGCAACGTCGGCCGCAAGCGGCTGATGGAGATGGCGTTCACCGGCGACGCGATCGACGCGCACACCGCCGCCGAGTGGGGCCTGATCAACTACGCCGTGCCCGACGCCGAGCTCGACGCGCGCGTCGACGAGCTGCTCGCCCGCGCCACCCGGGGGAGCCGGTTCGCGAAGGGCGTCGGCAAGCAGACCCTGTACGCCCAGCTCGACCGGCCCGAGGCCGACGCCTACGCCATCGCGCTCGAGGTCATGGCGTCGATGTCCCAGACGCCGGGCGCCAAGGAGGGGATGGCGGCGTTCCTGGAGAAGCGCCGCCCGGTCTGGCCCGACTAGCCCGCGTCACGTGTCACTCGTCCGCAGGCAGTGCGAAGAGCGGCGGCGCACGGCGACCTCGCACCCGACGCTGTCCTCGCTGCGATCGCCGCAGAGCGGGCCTGCACCAGCGCGACGCCGGACCGCGACTTCGCCCGCTCCCCCTCGGTCCCGCACGAGTTGATCCACCGGTAGCCGCGCCGGCACCCACGCCGCCTACGCTGCTCGGGATGCTTTCCCGACGGCGGCTCCTCGCGCTCACGGCAACGGCCGGCGCGGTCGCGGCGTGCGGCCGGCCCTCGGGCAGCAGCCTGGAACGGGCGCGCGCCGCCGGCACGATCCGGATCGGGATCTCCGGCGAGCAGCCCTACTCCTACGCCGACGTCGACGGGCGGATCACCGGCGCGCAACCCGAGGTGGCGCGGGTCGTGCTCGCACGCATCGGGGTGCCGGGCCTCGACGCGGTGCAGGTGCCGTTCCACGAGCTCGTCCCGCGGCTGCGCGACGGGCAGTTCGACCTCGTGGCCGCCGGGATGACGGTCACGCCCGACCGCTGCCGGGATGTCGCGTTCACCCGCCCCGACTTCGTGGCCTTCCCCGCGTTCCTGGTCCGCGAGGGCAACCCGCAGAAGATCGAGTCCTTCCGGGACGTGGCCCGCTCCCGCCTGCGGCTCGCCGTCCTCGCCGGCGCCAGTGAGATCGACTACGCGCGTGCGGCCGGCGTGCCGGACGACCGGCTGGAGATCGTCGACAGCCAGTCGGCGCTCTTCCGCAGCGTGGCGGACGAGCGCGTGCCTGCGGGCGTCCTCACCAGGATCTCGCTGGTGGACGTGCTGCGCCGCAACCCGGGCTCGGGGCTCGCCGTCACCGACGACGTCGAGCCCGTGGTGGGCGGCCGCCGGATCGTGCCCGGTGCCGCCTTCGCCGTCCGCACCGGGGAGAACGACCTGCTGGCCGCGTTCGACCCGGCGCTCTCGCAGCTGCAGGCCTCCGGCGAGTGGTTGCGGATCACGGAGCCGTTCGGCTTCACGCGCGACAACCTGCCGCCGCCGGACCTGACGACGGCTGTGCTCTGCCAGCCCTGATCCAGAGTGAGTTGGCATTCACGAGGAGGCGATCCCGGAGCGAGCAGGCGCCTGAGGTTCCGCGACCGGCACCGCTGCGCACAGCACCATTGGGAACGCTCTAATGCCCGAGGACGGCCTTCAGAAACTCCTGGGTACGGGGGTGGTCCGGCTCGGAGAACAGCTTCTGCGGCGGCGCGTCCTCGATGACCTTCCCGCCGTCGAACATCATCACCCGGTGCGAGAAGTCGCGGGCGAAACCCATCTCGTGCGTGACGCAGAGGATGGTGATGTCGGTGCTCTCCCCGATGTCGCGCAGCAGGGAGAGCACGCCGGCGACCAGCTCGGGGTCGAGCGCCGACGTCACCTCGTCGAGCAGCAGGACGTCGGGCCGCATGGCGAGCGCGCGGGCGATCGCCACCCGCTGCTGCTGCCCACCGGAGAGTCGGGACGGGTGCTCGTCGATCTTCTCCCCCAGCCCGACGAGGTCGAGCAGCTCCTTCGCCCGGGCGTTGGCCTCGTCCTTGGACAGGCCGAGCACCCTGGTGGGGGCCTCGATCAGGTTGCCGCGGACGGTCATGTTCGGGAACAGGTTGAACTGCTGGAACACCATCCCGATGCGCTTGCGCACCTCGCGGCTGTGCTTCTCGTCGGCCGGGACGACCTTGCCGCCCTTCTCCATGTGGGACAGGCCCTTGCCCGCCACCCGGATCGTGCCGGCGGTGACGGACTCCAGGCACATCAGCAGCCGCAGGATCGTGGTCTTGCCCGACCCGGACGGCCCGATCAGCGTGACGTGCTCGCCGGGGGCGACCGTGAAGCTGAGATCGGAGAGGACGACGTTGTCCCCGAACCGCTTCTCCACGCCGTCGAAGACGATCATCGGCTCGGCGGCACCGTCAGATTGATCCGACACGACGCTCCAATCTGCGCATCAGCAGCGACGCGGGATAGCTCAGCAGGAGGAAGAACAGACCCGCCAGGGTGTAGGGCTCTACGTAGCGGAAGTAGGTGTCACCGGCCTCCTGGGCCCGGCCGACGACGTCCAGGATGCCGATCCCGATCAGCAGCGGGACCTCCTTGAACATCGAGATCACGTAGTTGCCCAGCGCCGGGATCACGCGCGGTACCGCCTGCGGCAGCACGACGCCGGTCCAGACGCGCGACCGCGGCAGGGAGAGCGCGGTCGCGGCCTCCCACTGCCCACGCGGGATCGCCTCGATGCCGGCGCGGTAGACCTCGGACGTGTAGCAGGCGTAGTGCACGCCGAGTGCGATGACGCCGACCACCAGCGCCGGCAGCACGATGCCGAACACCGGGAGCCCGAAGAACAGGAAGAAGATCTGCACCAGCAGCGGCGTGCTGCGGACGAACTCGACGAAGCCCCGCACGATGATCGCGACGACCCGCGGTCCGCGCAGCAGCACCGCGAACACGAGGCCGAGCACCATCGCGATGATCGATCCGAGCACCGTGGCGACGAGCGTGAGCCCGAGCCCCTGGACCAGCGCGGGCAGGATCGAGAAGGCGTAGTTCCAGTCCCAGACGGCCATCAGTGGGTCCCTGCCAGCGCTCGGGCCGCACCGCGGGTCAGCCGCCTGCCGAGGCGGACGGCGGTCATCCGCTCCAGCGCCCGCATCACCGCGGTGATGACGAGCGACATGATCAGGTAGTAGACCAGGAGCAGCAGGTAGATCTGGATCACCCAGGGGTTGAAGTTCGGGACGAGGACGTCCTGCGCCTGCCGCGTGATCTCGTGGATGAACACGAACGACAAGATCGACGTGCTCTTGAGCAGCTGGATGAAGAGGTTGTTGAACGGCGGGATCATCTCGGCCACCGCCTGCGGCAGGATCACGCGGCGCATCCGCTGGGCGGGCGAGAGGCTGAGCGCGAGCGCGCCCTCGTACTGGGCGCGCGGCACCGACTGCACCGCGCCGCGGACGACCTCGGCGCCGTAGGCACCGTGGTTGAGCCCCAGCACGGCCACGCCACCCCAGATCGGGATGAACTCGAAGCCGACGAGCACCGGGAGCGCGAAGAAGATCCAGAACAGCTGCACGACCTCGGACGTGCCGCGCAGCCCCTCCACGTAGATCCGGCTGATCACCCGCACCCATCGCCACGGTGACAGCAGGGCCAGCCCTGCGACGAGTGACAGGACGATCGTGAGCGCGATCCCCCCGATCGTGGCGATCAGCGTGTTCGACAGGCCCTGGTTGAGGATCGCCAACCAGGTGCCGAGGTTCTCCATGGCCGGCTCAGGCGGCGCAGAGCTTCTCGGTGGTCAGGTCCGCGGCGGGCAGGTTGACCTCCGAGAAACCGAAGGGACTCGCCGCCGTGAGCCACCGCCCGTCCTGATGGGCCTTCTGCAGCTCCGCGTTGAACGCCTCGCGCAGGTCGTTGTCGGCCTGCCGGAACACGAAGCCGCCCGCGGAGACGACCGGCTGCCCGTTCTCGATCGGGGTGAAGCCCTCGGTGACCTCGACCCCGGCGTTCGGGTTCTTCCCGGCCAGCCACTTGAGCGAGATGTCGGTGAGCGCGCCGGCGTAGGCCCGGCCCGACGTGACGGCCTGCAGCAGCGCGTTCTGGTCGTCGAACGCGCTGATGTTGCCGGCGGGAACCCCCGCGGACTCGGCGTATCCCTGCTCCACCGCAGCGCTCAGCACGGCGAGCGGAAGGCCCTTGGACGCGATGTCCTCGAACGTCTTGACGTGCTGGGGGTTGCCGGCGGGCACGAGGAACGCGGTGAGGGCCGAGTAGTCCGGGATCGAGAACGCGGCCTGGCCGCAGCGCTCCGGCGTGATGTTCATGCCGGCGCACACCATGTCGTAGCGGTTGGCGTTCAGCGCGGGGATGAGCGAGCCGAAGTCGACCTGCTCGGCCTGCACGTCCCCGATGCCGATGCCCTGCAGCACGACCCGGGCGACCGAGGGTGCCTGGCCGGTGACCCGGCCGCTGGTGTCGGTGAAGCCGTAGGGCTCCTCACCCGCGATACCGATCTTGATGCTGCCGGCGCTCCGGGCCCGTTCCAGGACGCTGCCGCCCCCGGCGCCACCGCCGCCACCACCCGTGGCCTGGCACGCGCCGAGTACCGTCCCACCGCCCAGCGCGACCGCCCCGGCCGCCGCCGTGCGGCGGAGGAAGTCCCGTCTGCTCCAGCCTCGCTGTGTCATCTGGATCTCCTTCCCGTCGGACCGCGGCCCCCCAACCGGCCACCGCCGTTCGACGTACGAACGTAGGTGAACTCCACCGACGAGCCCGCACCCGGGCTCTCCAGAGCAGCACTCGTTACGTGAACGCAATGAGTAGCCCGGTTCCGGCGCAGGTTCACCCGATCGGACGCCATGAGTTCCTGGGGAATGGGGTACTCCGATCGGTTTCCGGATGGCCGGGAGACCGCCCGGCGAGCCGGGGCATCCCGGATGCGCCAGGATCGGACCATGCTGCGCATCGCCGGGCTACCGGTCTGGGTCGGCCCGTCCGACATGATCGCCGGGGCCCGCGCCGTCGTGGGGTGGGCCGACGAGGCCGTCCAGGTCGCCGCCGCCCTGCCGGCGCGGGTGTCCGGCCTCCTCGACGAGGCCGACGGGCTGGTCCGGCGGATCACGGGCGTGGCCGACCGCGCCGACGTCATCGTCGACCGCACCGACGGGATCATGCGCTCGGTCGACGAGCTGCTGGGCACGGTGCGGGAGGCAGTGGCGCGCGTCGAGGAGGTCCTGCGCGACGCCGGCGGCATGGTCCGCACCGTGGACGCCCTGCTGGCCGACGTCCGCGTCGTCGCCGACGGGGCGAGCGCGCTCGTGGCGCGCGCCGGAGGGGTCGCCGAGGACGCGGCCGGCCTCGTGAGCAGGGCGGACGGGGTCGCCGATGGCGCAGCGGTACTCGTCCGGAAGGCGGGATCCGTGGCCGACCAGGCCGCGGTCGTGGTGACGGGCGCGGGCGCCGTCGCGGAGGATGCGCGCACGATCGTCGCCACGGCCGGCGGGGTGGCCGATCGCGCGGGCGGCGTCGTCGACCAGGCTGCCGGCGCCGCGGAGGGCGCCTCCGAGCTGCTCGCCGTGTACCAGCCGATCGCGCGCCGGGCCGCCCCGCTCGCGGAGCGGTTCGTGCAGGAGTTCTCGGAGGACGAGGTCCACGCCGCGATCCGGCTGGTCGACCAGCTGCCGAAGCTCACCGAGCACATGGAGCGCGACATCATGCCGATCCTCGCCACCCTCGACCGCGTCGGGCCGGACGTCCACGAGCTGCTCGAGCAGCTCAAGGAGGTGCGGCAGGCGATCCAGGGCATCCCCGGCCTGAGGTTCTTCCGCCGCCGCGGCGAGCGCGAGGAGGCCGGGGAGAACAACCTCCGCTGAGCACCGATGAGTTCCACTCGGGCAGCCGGTCTCCATGACAACAACGGACCACCGCGCACCCCTTGGAGCCCTCGATGACCGCCATCACCACCACCCGCCCCGTCACCACCACCCACCGCCGCATCGCGAGCGTCGGCCTGTGGACGCTGCAGGTCGTCCTCGCCGTCACCTACGCCTTCGCCGCGTTCGGCAAGCTCTCCGCCGACCCGGCCGCCATCGCCGGGTTCGAGGCCATGGGCCTCGGCACCGCCGGCATGTACATCATCGGCACGCTGGAGCTCGCCGGTGCGATCGCGATGTTCGTCCCGCGCCTGACCGGGCTGGCGGCCGCGTGCTTCGTCGCCCTGATGATCGGCGCGGTGGCCTTCACGCTGGCCATGGGCGGCGGCGGCGCGATGGTCGCCTTCCCGGCCGCCGTCGGCGTCGTGGCCGCCGTGGTGGCCTGGGGCCGCCGCGAGAGCACCCGCCGGCTGATCGCCCAGCTGCACCACTGACCGGCGAGAGCCGCGGGGCGGTCACACAGCGTCGGGGCTGCGGCGGCTCAGCCGTGGCCGTGAGCGGCCAGCACCAGCGTGACGATCTCGTCCATCATGGCCGTGAGCTGGTAGTCCTTGGGCGTGAACACCGCCGCGACGCCGCGCTCCTTCAGCACCGCGGCGTCCTCGGCCGGGATGATCCCCCCGACCACCACCGGCACGTCGTCGGCACCCGCGGCACGCAGGCCCTCGACCACCGCGGGCACGACCTCGAGGTGCGACCCGGAGAGCACCGACAGCCCGACCACGTGCACGCCTTCCTGCACCGCCGCGGCCACGATCTGCGCGGGCGTGAGCCGGATGCCCTGGTAGACCACCTCGAACCCGACGTCGCGGGCCCGCACCGCCACCTGCTCCGCCCCGTTGGAGTGCCCGTCGAGGCCCGGCTTGCCCACCAGCATCCGCAACCGCGACCCGATCGTCTCGCTCGCGGCGCGCACGCGCTCGCGCACCTCCGCGACCTCGGTGGCCGCCGATCCGCCCACCGCCACGGCCGACACCCCCGTCGGGGCCCGGAACTCGCCGAACACCTCGCGCAGCACCCCGGCCCACTCCCCGGTGGTGACGCCGGCCTTGGCGCAGGCGATCGACGCGTCCATCAGGTTCGCGTCGGTCTTCGCCACGTCGCGCAGCCCCGCGAGCGCGGACTCCACGGCGCCCTGGTCCCGCCCGGCCCGCCATTCGCGGATCGCTTCGATCGCGGCGGCCTCGGTGGCCGGGTCCACCGTCTCGATCGACGCCGCCCCCTCCGCCTGCAGCGGGCTCGGCTCCGTGCTCTGGAACCGGTTGACCCCGACGACGACGTCCTCGCCCGCCTCGACGCGCCTGCGCCGCTCGGCGAGCGAGCTCACGAGCCTGCCCTTGATGTAGCCGGACTCCACGGCGGCGACGGCCCCGCCCATCTCCTGCACCCGGTCGATCTCGGCGCGGGCGTCGCCTGCGAGCTCGGCCACCTTCGCCTCGACCACCCGGCTGCCCTCGAAGAGGTCCTCGTACTCCAGCAGGTCGGTCTCGAAGGCGAGCACCTGCTGCATGCGCAGCGCCCACTGCTGGTCCCAGGGCCGCGGCAGGCCGAGCGCCTCGTTCCAGGCGGGCAGCTGGATCGCGCGCGCCCTGGCGTCGCGCGAGAGCGTGACGGCGAGCATCTCCAGCACGATGCGCTGCACGTTGTTCTCGGGCTGCGCCTCCGTGAGCCCCAGCGAGTTGACCTGCACGCCGTAGCGCAGCCGCCGCTGCTTCGGGTCCTGCACCCCGTAGCGCTCGCGCGTGATCTCGTCCCAGAGCCGGGCGAGCGCGCGCATCTTGCACATCTCCTCGACGAACCGCAGCCCGGCGTTCACGAAGAACGAGATGCGCCCCACGACGTCGCCGAACCGCTCCTGCGGCACCTGCCCCGCGTCGCGCACCGCGTCGAGCACGGCGATCGCCGTGGACAGCGCGTACGCCAGCTCCTGGGGAGGAGTGGCCCCCGCCTCCTGCAGGTGGTAGCTGCAGATGTTGATCGGGTTCCACCTCGGGGTGTTCCGCACCGACCAGGCGATCATGTCCGAGATCAAGCGCATGCTCGGCACGGGCGGGAAGACGTACGTGCCTCGCGAGAGGTACTCCTTGACGATGTCGTTCTGCGTGGTGCCCGCGAGCTTCCCCCGGTCGGCACCGTGCTCGTCGGCCACCGCGACGTACAACGCGAGCAGCCACATCGCCGGAGCGTTGATCGTCATGGACGTGTTGGCCTCGGCCATCGGGATGCCGTCGAACAGCGCGCGCATGTCCCCGATGTGGCTCACCGGCACGCCGACCTTGCCGACCTCGCCCTTCGCGAGCTCGTCGTCGGGGTCGTAGCCGGTCTGCGTGGGCAGGTCGAACGCGACCGAGAGCCCGGTCTGCCCCTTGGCGAGGTTGCGGCGGTAGAGCGCGTTCGACTTCTTGGCGGACGAGTGGCCGGCGTACGTGCGGATCACCCAGGGACGATCGCGCTCGCGGTCGGTCGGGTACGGCACCGTGCACCT
The DNA here is from genome assembly GCF_039543345.1 of Pseudonocardia adelaidensis. Classification (NCBI taxonomy): domain Bacteria; kingdom Bacillati; phylum Actinomycetota; class Actinomycetes; order Pseudonocardiales; family Pseudonocardiaceae; genus Pseudonocardia; species Pseudonocardia adelaidensis. The sequence goes on from NZ_BAABJO010000002.1 coordinate 50,185, forward strand.
CCGCGTCGAGACGACCTGGACGACGATGCTACTGGCAGGTAGCCCCCGCGGCGCCGCTTCACGAGCGGCGTCACACCTTGGTATCGATCCAGCTGGACGCGCGGATTCTCGGCGCAGGACGGACAATGTCCGGGTGTCCGACGAGCGGCTCACCATGATCGTCGGTGCCGTCCTGATGCTCGGGATCATGCTGCTCGCGCTGCGCTGGACGTTCGGCACCGGGCGGGACCTGCCCGCCCCGCACCTGCCCGACCCGGACGATCCCACGGGCGACGGCCTGCTGACCGAGGTCGCGCGGGTGCCGACGGAGGCGGCGGCCCAGGTGCTGCGCTCCCGCCTCGCCGACGCGGGGATCCGCGCGACCATCGGCCGCGCCGGCCCCAGCCACCGCCTGCTCGTCTTCCCGGCCGACGAGGCGGGCGCACGGGTGGTCGTGGCTCAGAACCGGTGGTAGCGCGCGTCGATGAAGCAGAAGACGCCGTAGGCCACCAGCCCGACCGCGATGGCGACCAGCAGGTACGGCCCGAACGGCTGCCCGGCGAGCGCGCGCAGCGCGGCGTCCAGGCCGGACGCCTCGTCCGGGCGGACGAGCACCGCCCCGATGACGACGAGCACGCCGATGATCCCGATGGCCAGCCCCTTCGCGACGAAGCCGATCTGGCCGGTGCGCACGGCGGGCTCGCGCGCCCGGCGGTCCGACGGGAGGACCATGGCGCGGCGGAAGCGCGCCTGCAGCCCCGAGACGACCGTGACGACGCCCGTCACGAAGATCCCGACGCCCACCGCGGCCACGATCACCTGCCCGCCGGGGAGCCCGAGCACACCCGCCGCTGCGCTCTGCCGGTCGCCACCCCGCCCGCCGGCGGCCGTCCGCGCGGCCAGGACGGCGAGCACGCCGAAGACCACCGCCTTGCCGGCGCTCACCGCCCGCAGGCGCAGCGTGGTGGTGCGGTCCTCCTCGTAGGCGAAACCCCAGATCGCCTCCTGCAGCCGCCACAGCGCCACCGCCGCGAAGCCCACCACCAGCCCCCAGAGCAACACCCGCCCGAGAGGCTGCTCGGCGATCGTCTGGAAGGCACCCGTCTGGTCGGCCCGCTCCCCGTGGTCGCCGCCGAACGCGACCTGCAGCGCGAGCCACGCGACGAGCAGGTGCGTGAGGCCGTAGGCGGCGATCCCGATCCGGGCGCCGACCTCCACCGGTCTGCTGCGCGCGGCCCGTCGCGCCGAGCGCTCCGCGGCCTGTGCTTCGCCGGTCATCGGGCCCCCTCCCGGCCCGGCCCACGGCAGCACGGGCGTACGAACCCCTGGCCCCGATTCTGCCCCGGGTGGTGCGGACGCGAACAGCAGGAGGTGGTCGTGCTCCGCGTCGCCGGAGCACGACCACCCCTTCCCCCGATGCGGCGGGCGCCGCCCCCACGGCGGCCCGCCGCTGTGGTCAGCGCCGCTCGGGCGCCTCCCCCACCACCACGATCGCCACGGTCGGCGCGTCGCCTGCGGCCTGCTCCCCAGCCGGCCGCCTGCGCCCCCGTACCGCCCGCACGATCAGCGCGACCACGACCGCCGCGACGACCACGGTCGTGACCGTCGGCCCGATCAGGTGCGCCGAGTGCCGGATCGCGATCGACGCGGCGCTGCCGAGCCCGACGTAGACCAGGCCCCACAGCAGCGCGCCGATCGCGGTGTACCGCGCGAACCGCCCCCACGGCATGCGCAGCGTTCCGGCGATCACGGGCACCAGCGAGTGGGCCACGGCGAGGAACCGCGACCCGACGAGCGCGCGCCCCGTCCCCCCGCGCAGCACGCCCTCGGCCCGCACCCAGTTCGCCTCCCCGATCCTGCGACCGCCCCAGCTCGCCCGGATCCGGCCCCCGAACGTCCGGCCGAGCAGGTACCCCCCGGTCTGCCCGACGAGGCTGGCCCCCGCCGCGACGGCGGCGAGCGCCAGGTACTCCCCCGTGGTGACGACGGTCGTCGCCGCGGCGAGCAGGACGACCTCCCCCGGTGTCACCAGACCGACGAGCACGGTGGTCTCGAGCACCAGCAACACGCCGACCACCACGTAGAGCTGCCACGTGGGGATCGCGTCGATCATCGCGAAGAAGGAGCCGAGCCAGTCGTCGATCACTCGTCCACCCTGTCGTGGACGAGGCGCCGAGCCCATCGGGGCAGCCCCTGAACCGGGGTGGGGATCTCCCCCGCCTTCTTTCGGGGCTTGCCCCTGGGTGTGATGTTCCCTACGTTCGCACCGCGCGGTTGTAATCGATTTCTCGGGGGACGGAGGTGGCTCGTGCCCGACAGCGCCGGCGCACTGGTCACCATGAGCGGCATCACCAAGCGCTTCGGTGGCGTACTGGCGTGCGACGACGCCGAGCTCTCCGTCGGGGCGGGCGAGGTCCGCGCCCTGCTCGGGGAGAACGGTGCGGGCAAGTCCACGCTGATGAACGTGCTGGCCGGCGTGATCACCGACCACGAGGGCACGATCACCGTGGCGGGCAGACCGTGCCGGTTCCGCGGCCCGGCCGACGCGCAGGCCGCGGGCATCGCGATGATCCACCAGGAGCTGGACCTCGTGCCCGGCCTGTCCGTGGCCGAGAACATCTTCCTGGGCCGGGAGCCCCGCACCCGCCTCCGCACGGTCGACACCAGGCGGATGGCCGCCGCGGCCAGGGCCCAGCTCGCTGAGCTCGGCGTCGAGCTCGACCCCAACCGGTCCGTCGGGTCGCTGCGCGTCGGCGAGCAGCAGCTGGTGGAGATCGCCAAGGCGTTGTTGTCGAATGCACTGTCCACCGACGCCCGCGTGCTCGTGATGGACGAGCCGACGGCCGCGCTCGCCGACGCCGAGGTGCGGCTGCTCTTCGCCACGATCGCGCGGCTGCGGGAGCGCGGCGTCGCGATCATCTACATCTCGCACCGCATGGAGGAGATCGAGGAGATCGCCGACCGCGCCACCGTCATGCGCAACGGCCGGGTGGCAGGCACCGTCGACCCGCGCACCGCCACGCGGCGGGAGGTCATCGAGCTGATGGTCGGGCGGGCCGAGGACGAGCAGTTCGGCCACGTGCCCGACGCCGACCGCGGGCGGGTCCTGCTGGAGGTCCGCGGCCTCGCCGTGCACCCGAGCGGGCACCGGCCCGGCCGCACCGACCCGGCGGGGATCGACCTCACCGTCGACGAGGGTGAGATCGTCGGGCTCGCCGGGCTGATGGGCGCGGGCCGCACCGAGCTGCTCGAGACGCTCTACGGGGCCGCCCCGGCCGGCCGGATCACCGGGTCCGTGCGCCTCGGGGGCCGCCCCTACGCCCCCTCCGGGCCGCGTGCCGCGCTGGCCCGCGGCGTCGGGTTGGTGCCGGAGGACCGGCGCGGCAGCGGCCTGCAGCTGGACCACTCGGTCGGGCACAACATCGCGCTCACCGCGCTGCGGTCGCTGTGCACGGCCGGGGTCGTCCGGGCCCGGCGGGAGCGCCGGTCGGTGCGGGAGCAGATCGCGGCGCTGGCGATCCGCACGACGTCGGCGGCCGTCCCGGTGGGCACGCTCTCGGGCGGCAACCAGCAGAAGGTGGTGTTCGCCCGCCAGCTGCTCGCGCGGCCCCGGCTCCTGCTGCTCGACGAGCCGACCCGCGGGATCGACATCGGCGCCAAGGCCGAGCTGTACCGGCTCCTGCAGCGCCTGGCGGGCGAGGGCATCGGCATCCTGTTCGCCTCGTCGGAGCTGCCGGAGCTGCTCGGCGTGTGCGACCGGATCGTGGTGCTGCGCCGCGGCCGGGTGGCCGCCGACCTGCCGCGGCACCGCGCGGACCAGGCGGCCGTGCTGGCTGCCGCCATGGGCTCGGCTCGGGGGGACCAGGAATGACGGACACCGCACGGCCTCGGCGTTTCGAGCTGCCCACCGACCGGCGGGCCATCGCTGACACGCTGTTCCGGTTCCAGAGCCTGTTCGGCCTGGTGGTCGTGTTCGTGGTGGCGGTGCTGGCCTCGCCGCAGCGCAACGGCGAGCTGATCTTCCTGTCGCTGTCCAACCTGGGCAACGTCGTCCGCGCGGTGTCCGAGATCGGGATCATCGCGATCGGGATGACGTTCGTGATCCTGATCGGCGGCATCGACCTGTCGGTCGGCGCCGTGCTGGGCCTCTCCGCCGTCGGCACCGCGATCCTCATGGTCGACAGCGGCTGGGGCGTGCTCCCCACGGTGCTGGTGGTGCTGCTGATCGGCGCGGCGTTCGGCGCGCTGCAGGGCGTCGCGACGGCCGTGATCGGCATCCAGGCGTTCATCGTGACGCTCGCCGGGCTCCAGGTGGCGCGGGGCCTCGCCCGGATCTGGTCCGGCGGGGTCGGCGTGCCGATCGCGTACGGCGACGGGCCGCAGCAGGCGCCGCCGTCGTTCGAGATCCTGCGCGGCTCCATCAACGGCGTGCTGCCGGTGCCCGCCGTGATCTTCCTCGTGCTCGGGGCGCTCGCGGTGGTCGTGCTGCGCACCACGGCGTTCGCCCGGCACGTCTACGCGATCGGCGGCAACGAGCGCGCCGCGCGGTTGGCGGGCGTGCCCGTGACGCGGGTGAAGATCGCCGTCTTCACGATCGCCGGGCTGCTCACGGCGGTGGCCGGGATCATCCACGCCGGTCAGCTGAGCCAGGGCAGCCCAAACGACGGGATCGGCTACGAGCTGAACGCGATCGCGGCTGTGGTGATCGGGGGCACCAGCCTCGCGGGCGGCGTCGGCACGATGAGCGGCACGCTCGCAGGCGCGCTGCTGCTCGGGATCCTCACCAACATCCTCGGGCTCAACAACATCGACGCCAACATCCAGCTGCTGATCACCGGCCTGGTGATCGTCGCGGCTGCCGGTCTGCAGAAGCTCCGCCGAACCGTCACGTGACGGAAGACCGCCATACAAGGCTCAAGGGGGATCCGAACGATGCACCGATTCAGCAGGCCGGCGGTGCTGGCCGTCACCGCCCTCGCGCTCGCAGCGTGCAGCGTCGAACAACCGCAGACCGCGCCACCGGGGGGTGGCGGGGGCGCCGACTGCGGCCCGGGGCGGGACCACCTGATCGGCATGTCCCAGGCGAACAACGCCGAGCCGTACCGGGAGGTGATGAACACCGACGTCGAGACCGCCGCCGAGGCCGTCGACGGTTTCCAGGTGAACGTCGCCGACGCCGCCCAGGACAACAGCAAGCAGGTGGCGGACGTCGAGAACTTCATCACCCAGCAGGTCGACCTGCTGATCATCTCGCCGAACGAGGCGGCGCCGCTCACCGCCGTGGTGGCGAAGGCCTACGACGCGGGCATCCCGGTGATCGTGCTGGACCGCAAGGTGGAGGGCGACAAGTACACGGCCTTCATCGGCGCCGACAACACCGACATCGGCCGCCAGGTCGGCGAGTACTACGCCAAGACGCTGCTGCCCCAGGGCGGCAAGGTGCTGGAGATCGCCGGCCTCCCCGGCTCCACCCCCGCCGCCGAGCGCGCCGCGGGCTTCCGCGAGGGCATCGCCACGAACCCCGCGGTCCAGATCGTGGCGAGCCAGCCCGGCGACTGGCTGCGGGACAAGGGCCAGGCCGTGATGGACGCGCTGCTCAAGGCGCACCCGGACGCCAACGCGGTCTACTCCCACAACGACCCGATGGCCGAGGGCGCCTACCTCGCGGCCGAGGCCGCCGGCCGGGCCGGCGACCTGGTCTTCACCGGGATCGACGCGCTGCCGATCCCGTCCGGCGGGATCAAGGCCGTGGAGCAGGGCAGGCTGAAGGCGACCTACGTCTACCCGACCGGCGGCCGGGAGGCGATCGACCTCGCGAAGAAGATCCTCATCGACTGCACGCCGGTCCCGAAGACCACCACGCTGCAGACCCAGCAGGTCACGGCCGACAACGCGGCCCAGGTGTACGCGCAGCTCGGCGGGCAGTCCTAGTGGATCCGTGAGTGGATACGGGTGCTGGAGCACTCGTATCCACTCACGACCTCTGGCACCGATTCCTCTCCGACCCGCTCCGGGTCTGCCTGTTCGTGGCCGGAACGCCCGGCCGGGAACGGAGACCCCCATGCGCAAGCTGACCGTGCAGACCTTCGTCACCCTCGACGGGGTGGTGCAGGACCCGGGCGGGTTCGGGGAGCTCGAACGCGGCGGCTGGGCCCTCGGCTTCTTCGACGAGCGGTCGGCCGGGCACGCCACCGCGAGCCTGCTGGCGAGCGACACGTTCCTGCTGGGGCGGCGGACCTTCGAGATCATCGAGAAGGCCTGGTCGCGCAACACCGGGCCGTACGCCGAGGCGATGCACCGCATCCACAAGGTCGTCGTCACGAACACGCTCAGCGGGCCGTTGCCGTGGAACGCCACCGTGCTCCCCGGCGACCCCGCGCGGACCGTGGCGCAGCTCAAGGCCGAGCCCGGCGGTGACATCCTGACCTACGGCAGCTCCACGCTCGTGCGCACGCTGCTGCGGCACGGTCTGGTCGACGAGCTCGTGCTCGGCGTCCACCCGCTCGTGCTCGGCACCGGCACGCGGCTCTTCGCCGACGCGCTGCCGGACCCGCTGCGGCTCGTGGACGCGACGCCCACGTCGACGGGGGTGGTCGCGCTGACCTACAACCCGTAGGTCACCGCCGCGGTTGCGCCTGCACCCGCGCGACGTCGGCACCGAGGGCGCAGAGGTTCTCCACGAACCGCGGGTAGCCGCGGTCGATGTGCTCGACGTCCCACACCTCGGTCTGCCCGTCGGCGCACAGCCCGGCCAGGACGAGGCCGGCGCCCGCGCGGATGTCGCTCGCCCACACCGGGGCGCTGGACAGGCGCCCCACACCCCGGACGACGGCGTGGTGGCCGTCCGTGCGGGCATCGGCGCCCAGGCGCACCATCTCGTCGACGAACCGGAACCGGGCCTCGAACACGTTCTCGGTGATCATCGAGGTGCCCTCGGACACGGCGGACAGCGCGATCGCCATCGGCTGCAGGTCGGTGGCGAAACCGGGGTACGGCAACGTCACGAAGTCGACCGCCCGCGGCCGGCCGTCCATCCGGACGGTGAACTCCTGCGTGCCGATCTCCGTCTCGGCACCCGCAGAGCGCAGCTTGTCGAGCACCAGGTCGATGTGGTGCGGGTCGACGCCGCGCACGGTGACCTCGCCGCGGGTCATCGTGGCGGCGAACGCCCAGGTGGCGCCGACGATCCGGTCGCCGATCACCCGGTGTCGCGTGGGCTGCAGCTGCGGGACGCCGTGCACCGTCAACGTGGACGTGCCCACCCCGTCGATCTTGGCGCCCATCTGCTGCAGCATCGTGCAGAGGTCGACGATCTCCGGCTCCCGCGCGGCGTTGTCGATCACGGTGCTGCCGTCGGCCAGCACCGCGGCCATCAGGATGTTCTCGGTGGCGCCGACGCTGGGGAAGTCGAGCCAGATCTGCGCCCCGCGCAGCTCCTCGGCGTGGGCCACCACGCGTCCGTGCTCGATCTCGGTGCTCGCGCCGAGCTTGCGCAGGCCTGCCTGGTGCATGTCCAGCGGGCGGGAGCCGATCGCGTCCCCGCCGGGCAGTGGCACCACGGCGCGGCGGCAGCGGGCGACGAGCGGCCCGAGGACGCACACCGACGCACGCAACCGGGACACGGAGGCGTAGTCGGCCTGCGCCCCGGGCTGCGCCGGCACGTCGATCGTGACCGTGCCCTGCTCGACCTCGACGGTGCAGCCGAGGCTGCGCAGCACGTCGGCCATCAGTGGGACGTCCAGGATCTCCGGGCAGTTGGTGATCGTCGTCGTGCCCTCGGCCAGCAGCGCCGCCGCCATCAGCTTCAACACGCTGTTCTTCGCCCCGACCACGTCGACGGCGCCGACGAGCCGCGCGCCACCGTTCACCGCGAAGTGCTCTGCCACGCGCGCGACGCTATCCGGTGCCGGCCGCGGGGACGCGGGCGGCCACCGCGGCCTCCCATCCGGCCAGCGTGTGGTCCACCACCGCGTCGAGCTGGTCGCGGGTGGCCCCGTCGCGCGCGTGCAGCGAGAGGCCGAACTGCACCGACATGACGTACGCGGCCAACGCGCCGGTGTCGGCGTCGGGCGGCACGTCACCGTCGGCCTGCCCGCGCACGAGCCGCTCCCGCACCGCCTCCGTACCGGCCCGGCGTTGTTCGGCGAGGAAGTCGCGGATGCCCTGGGTGCTCGGCGTGTACGTGGTGGCGGCCAGCACGATCATGCAGCCCGTTGGCCGGCCGGCCATGGTGTAGGAGCGGACGTTCGCCCGCAGCATCGCCTCGATGCCCGCGACCGCGGTGGGCGCCTCGCGCAACGCCCTGAGCGGCGGCTCGCCCTCCATCCCCTCGTACAGCGCCACGGCCTCGCGGAACAGCCGCTCCTTGCTCCCGAAGGCCGCGTAGAGGCTCGGCGGGCGGATGCCCATCCGCGCGGTGAGGTCACCGATGGACGTGCCCTCGTAGCCGTGCTCCCAGAACGACTCCATCGCCAGCCGCAGCGCGGCGGCGCGGTCGAACTCGCGCGGTCGTCCCCGCTCGGCCATGACCAACCCCTTCTGTAGCGGGCCCTCAACATACCCTTCGGTCTATAGTAGCCATGTACTTAATAGCCATGTATGGTAACCGCATGCGCTCGGAACCGCAGGGATCAGCCGCCGGCGCCCTCGTGTGGCACCTGGCGACGAGGTGGCGGGTGGCGGTCGACCGCTCGCTCGCCCCGCTGGGTCTGACCCACGCCCAGTACGTCCTGCTGGCGGCCCTGTACGGCCTGGAGAGCGTGGGGCGACGACCGAGCCAGCGCGAGCTGGCCGACGAGACCGGCCTGGAGGCGCTGTACGTCTCCAAGCTGGCGCGCACGCTGGAGGCCAAGGAGCTCATCGCGCGCCGCCGCGACCCGCACGACACCCGCGCCGTCCGGCTCACCCTCACCGACCGCGGCCGGGCCGCCGTGCAGTCGGCCATGCAGACCGTGCAGGACCTGCTCGAACGCCTCCTCGAACCGATCGGGGGCCGGCACAGCGAACGGACCGCGGCACTCGTCCACGACCTCGCCGCACTGCTCGACGCACCGCTGGAGTAGCGAAGGGAACACCGCCATGCCCGACACCCCCGTTCTCGACTCGACCGTCCACCACACGGAGACCGGAACCGGGAGACCGGTCGTCTTCCTGCACGGCAACCCCGCCTCGTCCCGCATGTGGCGCGAGGTCATGCCCCGGGTCGACTCCGGCCGCCTGCTCGCGCCCGACCTCATCGGGATGGGCCGGTCCGCGAAGCCCGACATCCCGTACCTGTTCGCCGACCACGCCCGCTACCTGGACGCCTGGTTCGACGCACTCGGCCTCGACGACGTCGTACTGGTCGGCCACGACTGGGGCGGCGCGCTCGCCTGCGACTGGGCCGCCCGGCACCCGGAGCGGGTGCGCGGGATCGCCCTCTTCGAGGCGATCATCACGCCGATCGACAGCGCCACGCTGACGCCACCGGCCCGGGCGCGCGCCGACCTGGTCCGCACCCGCGGCGAGGAGCTGCTGCAGTCCGACCAGCTGATCCGGATGGCGTACACCGGCGGCGTGCGCACCCCGGTGCACGAGGACGTGCTGGCCGAGTACCTCGCGCCGTTCCCCGACCCGCGGTCGCGGCGCCCCGTCCTCGCCTGGGCCCAGCAGATCCCGATCGACGGCGAGCCCGCCGGGCTCGTGACCCGCATCGAGGCGTACGACGCGTGGCTCGCGAAGAGCGCGGACGTGCCCAAGCTGCTGCTGACGTTCGAGGGTTCGCCCACCCTGATGATCGACCCGGAGCGGGCCGAGTGGTGCGCGGAGAACATCGCCGCCCTCGACGTCGTCCCGTGCGGGGAGGCCGGGCACCACGCCGCGGAGGACCGGCCGGTGGAGATCGGGGACGCGATCGCCGCATGGGTTCGCGCGATTCTGTAGCGATCCCTAATCAAACCCTTGACGGGCCGGACGGGGACGCCGCAGACTTCCTTAGCGAACCCTACAGAAAGGAAGTCGAGATGACGGACCTCAGCGGCCGCGTCGCCGTCGTGACCGGCGGCAGCCGCGGCATCGGGGCGGCGATCGCCGTGCGGCTGGCCCGCGAGGGCGCCGATGTGGCCCTGACCTACCGCGAAGGCCGGGACAGCGCCGAGAAGGTGGTCCGCGAGATCGAGGGGCTCGGCCGGCGGGGTCTCGCCCTGCAGGCCGACAGCGCAGACCCGGCCGCGGTTCGGGCGGCCGTCGACCGCGCCGCCGCGGAGCTCGGCCGCCTCGACGTGCTCGTCAACAACGCGGGCGTGTTCCCGTACGGCCCGTTCGAGCAGGTCAGCGCCGAGGAGCTGGACCGGACCATCGCCATCCACGTCCGAGCGGCGTTCGTGGCGGCCCAGGCGGCGTCCCCGCACCTCGGCGCCGGCGGGCGGATCATCAACATCGGCAGCAACCTGGCCGAGCGGGCACCGTTCGACGGGATCGCCCTCTACTCGATGACGAAGTCGGCGCTCACCGGATTCAGCCGCGCGCTGGCCCGCGAGCTCGGCCCCCGCGGCATCACCGTCAACGTCGTGCACCCCGGCTCGACGGACACGGACATGAACCCCGCCGACGGGCCATCGGCCGACCACCAGCGTGGCCTCAGCGCGCTGGGCAGCTACCAGAGCGCCGACGACGTCGCCGCCACCGTGGCGCACCTCGCCGGCCCGGGCGGGCGCACGATCACCGGCACCGCGCTCCTCGTCGACTCGGGGACGAACGCGTGAGCGCATAGGCTCTGCCCATGGCCGTGCACCTGACCAGGATCTACACCCGGACCGGCGACGACGGCACCACGGCGCTCGGCGACTTCAGCCGCGTCCGCAAGACCGACACCCGGCTCGCGGCCTACGCCGACACCGACGAGTGCAACGCCGCGCTCGGGGTCGCCGTCACCGTCGGCGGGCTGGCGGCTGAGCTGCTCGGCCCGCTCCGCCAGGTGCAGAACGACCTCTTCGACGTCGGCGCCGACCTGTGCGCACCGATCGTCGAGAACCCGCAGTACCCGCCACTGCGGATCACCGAGGACTACGTGAGCCGGCTCGAGGGCTGGTGCGACGGGTTCAACGAGGGCCTGCCCAAGCTCGACTCGTTCATCCTGCCCGGCGGCACGCCCGGGGCGGCGTACCTGCACGTGGCCCGCACCGTGGCGCGCCGGGCCGAGCGCTCGGTGTGGGCCCTGCTGGAGGTCGACGCCGAGCGCACCAACCCGCTCACCGCGAAGTACCTCAACCGCCTCTCCGACCTGCTGTTCATCCTCGGTCGCGTGGCGAACCCGGACGGCGACGTCCTCTGGCGCCCCGGCGGCCCCGAGCGGTCCTAGACGAGCACGTCCGATTCGATCAGTAGGGGTTCTCGCCGGTGGATCTCGAACATCCCGCCCATGATCACCATGGGTGTCGCAGGCGCGGCCCAGACCCATGACGTCGACAGGATCATGCAGGTCGTCGACAACTGCCCGCCCGGCACCGATGGCACGCGACTGTCGAACTCAGGAGGCCTGCCGGTATCCGGTGCGCCCGGGTGGGCCGGCCTCGACCCAGGACAGGAAGCCGGTCAGGACGCCGGGGGCCATCGCGAGCTCGAGGTCCACGCCCTGGATCCGGCAGTGCAGCACGGAGGCGCCCTGCGGGATGACGTAGGCCTCCGGGTTCTCCGGCGTGCGCCGGTCGACGATCTCCAGCGCGGTGCGGTCGACCACGACCGTGGGACCCGGCCGCAGTGACGTCAGGCGGAACCAGGCGAGCTCGTCGCCGCGGTAGCGCCCCACGCCGAAGTGCCAGCCCGCGGTGCCGTCCTGAGCGCGGAACCGGGAAAGACGAGCGGGGCGGCGGCGCAGACAGACGTCCACACCACCGCCCCGCATGAGGCGTACTCGCCGAAAGGCGAGGTATCCGAGACAGAGACAGGCGAGCAGCAACAGGATGCTGACGAGCAGCGCTGTCGCACCCACCCCTGCTCCGGCTACTCGGAAGCGCCGGCGGCTTTCAGCCGCACATTCGCCCGGGCCGCCGCGGCGGCTCCCTCCGGCTCCGACTCGTCCGCTCGCTGGAGCGCGTCGCGGGCCCGCGAGACATCGATCTCGTCGGCCAGCTCCGCGTACTCCGCCAGCACCGTGACGGTGTCCGGCGTGACCGACAGGAACCCGCCGTGCACGGCCAGCGTGGTGGTCGTGCCGTCGGTGCTGTCGACGCGCACGAGGCCCGTCTCCTCCAGCTGCGCGAGCGTGGGCTCGTGACCGGGCAGCACGCCGATCTCACCCGCCGTGGTGCGGGCGAAGACGAAGTTGGCCTTTCCGGACCAGATCCGCCGCTCGACCGCGACCAGCTCCACCGTCATTTCCGCCACGGCGTCAGCCCTCGAGCTTCTTGCGGTTCTTGTCGAGGTCGTCCAGGCCGCCGCAGAGGAAGAACGCCTGCTCCGGCACGTCGTCGAACTCGCCCTTGGCGATCTTGTCGAACGCCTCGATGGTCTCCTTGAGCGGAACCGTGGAGCCCGGCTGGCCGGTGAACTGCTCGGCGACCAGCAGGTTCTGCGAGAGGAAGCGCTCGATGCGCCGCGCCCGCCCGACGAGCTGGCGGTCCTCCTCGGACAGCTCGTCGATACCGAGGATCGCGATGATGTCCTGCAGGTCGTTGTAGCGCTGCAGGATCCGCTTGACCTCGTTGGCCACCCGGAAGTGGTCCTCGCCGATGTACTGCGGGTCGAGGATCCGGGAGGTCGACGTCAGCGGGTCCACCGCCGGGTAGATCCCCTTCTGGGAGATCGGGCGGGAGAGCTCAGTGGTGGCGTCGAGGTGCGCGAAGGTGGTGGCGGGCGCCGGGTCGGTGTAGTCGTCCGCCGGCACGTAGATCGCCTGCATCGAGGTGATCGACCGGCCGCGGGTCGACGTGATCCGCTCCTGCAGCTCGCCCATCTCGTCGGCCAGCGTGGGCTGGTAGCCCACCGCCGACGGCATGCGGCCCAGCAGCGTGGAGACCTCGGAGCCGGCCTGCGTGAACCGGAAGATGTTGTCGATGAAGAGCAGCACGTCCTGGTTCTGCTCGTCGCGGAAGTACTCCGCCATCGTCAGCGCCGAGAGGGCCACCCGCATACGCGTGCCGGGCGGCTCGTCCATCTGCCCGAACACCAGCGCGGTGTCCTTGATGACGCCCGACTCGGTCATCTCCGTGATGAGGTCGTTGCCCTCACGGGTGCGCTCGCCGACGCCGGCGAACACCGAGGTGCCACCGAAGTTCTTGGCGACACGGGTGATCATCTCCTGGATGAGCACCGTCTTGCCCACGCCGGCGCCGCCGAACAGGCCGATCTTCCCACCCTGCACGTACGGGGTGAGCAGGTCGATGACCTTGATGCCGGTCTCCAGCATCTCGGTCTTGCCCTCGAGCTGGTCGAACGACGGGGCCTTGCGGTGGATGCTCCACAGGTCGCCGGTGGGCTGGAACGCCGGGTCGTCGAGGCAGTCGCCGAGGGCGTTGAACACGTGTCCCTTGACCTGGTCGCCCACCGGCACCGAGATCGAGCGGCCGAGGTCGGTGACCTCCTGGCCGCGGACCAGGCCGTCCGTGGGCTGCATGGAGATCGCCCGTACCTGGTTGTCACCCAGGTGCTGGGCCACCTCCAGGGTGAGCTTCTTGGCCAGGTCGCCGAAGGTGACCTCGACGGTGAGCGCGTTGTAGAGCGCCGGCACCTCGTTGCGCGGGAACTCCACGTCGACGACCGGGCCGGTGACGCGGACGACCCGGCCGGTCGTGGTCTGGGTGCCTGTGTCAGCGGTGGCGGTCATCAGTCCTCACTTCCTGCACTCACGAGCGCGTCGGCCCCGCCGACGATCTCGCTGATCTCCTGGGTGATCTGGGCCTGCCTGGCCTGGTTGCTCTCCAGGGTCAGGGTACGGATGAGTTCGTTGGCGTTGTCGGTCGCGGCCTTCATCGCCCGCTGCCGGTTGGCCGACTCGGACGCCGCCGACTCGAGCAGCGCGGCGAACAGCCGAGCGCTGACGTACTTCGGCAGCAGGGCGTCGAAGAGCGTGTCGGCGTCCGGCTCGAACTCATAGAGGGCCTTCAGCTCACCACCGGACGACTCGCGCGAGCCGTCGTCCTCGGCGTACTCGACCTCCATCGGGGCCATCCGCCGAGCCGCAGGTGTCTGCGTGACCATGTTCTTGAACTGGGTGTAGACCAGGTGCAGCTCGTCGACCGACTCGACCGCCTCGGCCGGGGCGCCCGTGCTCTCCGCGGCCCGCCCGGTGTCCTCGCCGCCCGCACCCGCCATGAACGCGGCCACCAGCACCTTCGCCACCTCGGCGGCGTGGGTGTAGCCGGGCTGCTCCGAGAAGCCCGTCCAGGACGCGACGACGGGGCGGCGGCGGAACCGGTAGTAGTTCACGCCCTTGCGGCCGATGACGTAGAGCACCGGCTCCTTGCCCTGGTCGCGCAGCAGCGACTGCAGCTGCTCGGCCTCGCGCAGCACGTTGGCGTTGTACCCGCCGGCCTGACCGCGGTCGCTGGTGACCACCAGCACCGCGGCGCGGCGCGGGTTCTCCCGCTCGACGAGCAGCGGGTGGTCCAGCGCCGAGTTCGAGGCGAGCTCGGTGAGCATCGCCGTCATCTGCTCGGCGTAGGGCTTCGCCGCTTCGGCGCGCGCACGCGCCTTCGCGATGCGCGAGGTGGCGATGAGCTCCATCGCCCGGGTGATCTTCTTGATGGACTGCGTCGACCGGATCCGTCGCCGCAGCACACGGATCTGTGCCGCCATGAGCTGACCGCCTAGCTTCCGGAGGGGGCGGGCTTGTTGACCTTGACCTTCTCCTGGTCGACCTCGTCCTCGTCGAGCGAGTCGGCCTTCGCCTCCTTCGGCACCACGGAGGAGCCGTCCGAGGCGGTGAAGCTCTTCTTGAACTCCGTGGTGACGTCCTCGAGCCGCTGGACGTTCTCGTCGTTCAGCTTCCCGGTGTCGCGGATGTCGCCGAAGATCCCCTCGTGGTTGCGCCGCACGTGGTCGAGGAACTCCTGCTCGAACCGCCGCACGTCGCCGACCGGCACCGAGTCGAGCTTGCCGGTGGTGCCCAGCCACAGCGAGACCACCTGCTCCTCGACCGGGAACGGCGCGTACTGGGCCTGCTTGAGCAGCTCCACCAGCCGGCCGCCGCGGTCCAGGGCGGCCGCGGACGCCGCGTCGAGGTCGGAACCGAACGCGGCGAACGCCTCGAGCTCGCGGAACTGCGACAGGTCCAGACGCAGCGAGCCGGACACCTGGCGCATGGCACGCACCTGCGCGGCACCACCCACGCGGGACACCGAGATGCCGACGTTGATCGCCGGCCGGACGCCCTGGTTGAACAGGTCGGACTCGAGGAAGACCTGGCCGTCGGTGATCGAGATGACGTTGGTCGGGATGTAGGCCGACACGTCGTTCGCCTTGGTCTCGATGATCGGCAGGCCGGTCATCGAACCGCCGCCGAGGTCGTCCGACAGCTTCGCGCAGCGCTCCAGGAGCCGGGAGTGCAGGTAGAAGACGTCACCCGGGTAGGCCTCGCGGCCCGGCGGGCGGCGCAGCAGCAGCGAGATCGCGCGGTACGCCTCGGCCTGCTTGGAGAGGTCGTCGAACACGATCAGGACGTGGTTGCCCTGGTACATCCAGTGCTGGCCGAGCGCCGAGCCGGTGTAGGGGGCCAGCCACTTGAACCCGGCCGGGTCGGACGCCGGGGCGGCGACGATGGTGGTGTACTCCAGCGCGCCCGCGTCCTCGAGGGACTGCCGGATGCCGGCGATCGTCGAGCCCTTCTGGCCGATCGCGACGTAGATGCAGCGGACCTGCTTCTTCGGGTCGCCGCTCTCCCAGTTGCCCTTCTGGTTGATGATCGTGTCGACGCAGACGGCGGTCTTGCCGGTCTTGCGGTCGCCGATGATCAGCTGGCGCTGGCCGCGGCCGATCGGGGTCATCGCGTCGATGGCCTTGATGCCGGTCTGCAGCGCCTCGGAGACGGCCTGGCGCTGCACCACGGACGCGGCCTGCAGCTCCAGCACCCGGCGGTCGGTGGACTCGATGTCGCCCAGGCCGTCGATCGGGGCACCCAGCGGGTCGATGACCCGGCCGAGGAAGTTGTCGCCGACCGGCACCGACAGGATCTCCCCGGTGCGGCGGACCTGCTGGCCCTCCTCGATCCCGCTGTACGGGCCGAGGACGACCGCGCCGATCGCGCGCTGGTCGAGGTTCAGCGCGACGCCGAGCACGCCGCCGTCGAACTCGAGCAGCTCGTTGGTCATGACCGAGGGAAGCCCCTCGACGTGGGCGATGCCGTCACCGGTGTCGGCGACGGTGCCCACCTCCTCGCGGGAGGTCTCGGTCTCCAACGACGAGACGTAGCTGGAGATCGCGCTCCGGATCTCCTCCGGGGAGATCGTCAGCTCTGCCATGGCTGTCCTTCGTGTCGCAGGTCTGTGTGTGCAGGTGCCGGCTCAGCGGCGGTGGGTCATCGGGCGCCCATTCGGTGGGCCCATTCGGTGGGCGCCATCTAGTGGGCGCCCATTCAGTCGGGCAGCGTGCGGCGGGCGGCGGCCAGCCTGCCGGCGATGCTGCCGTCGATCACCTCGCCGCCGACGCGCACGACCAGCCCGCCCAGCAGGCTGTCGTCCGGTTCGACCTGCAACGAGATCGGGCGACCGTAGAGCCGGGTGAGCGCCTCGGTGAGCCGTCGCTCCTGGGTGTCGGTCAGCGGCAACGGGGAGCGGACGTGCGCGACGTAGCGTTCGCGCCGGGCCGCGGCCAGCTCGGACAGCTCCTCGGCCGCCCGGTCGAGGCTGCGCCCCCGCGGGTTGCGCACGGTCTGCTCGAGCAGGGTCGCGGTGACCGGCGAGACCTTGCCGGAGAGCACGCCGGAAAGCAGGCCGATCCGCTGGTCGGCCGGGGCGCTCTCGTCCGAGAGCAGGGCCGCCAGCTGCGGCTCGCGGTCCAGGATGCGGCCGAACCGGAACAGCTGGTCCTCGACATCGTCGAGGCTGCCCTCCTTCTCGGCCGCCCCCAGCACCGAGCGCCGGGCCAGCACCTCGACGGCCTCGGTGAGGTCCGACGGGCGCGACCAGCGCGAGGACACCAGGTCGGAGACCACGTCCAGGGCAGGCTTGCCGATCTTGTCGGCGAGCAGCCGGTCGGCCAGGCTGGAACGGGCAGTGGCCGGGGTGGCCGGGTCGGCCAGCGCCCGGCGCAACGACGGCTCCCGGACCAGCAGGCTCAGCACCGCGAACAGGTCGCCGCCCAACCTGGTGAGATCCGCGGGCCTGCCGGCGTCGATCGCCCGGTCCAGCGTCCGCTCCGCCTCGGCGAGCGACTCGCGGCTGGCGGACTGCAGCAGCAACGCCATCAGTTGCCCCCCTTCGCGGCCACGGCCGTCGGCTGGGCGGCGCTCCGGTCGTCCCGCTCGACCATGGCCTCGAGCTCGTCGAGGAAGGTGTCGATCGAGGCGGACCGGCTCGCGTCGTCGGACAGGTTCTGCACGACGATCCGCTCGGCCAGGTCCATGGACTGGCCGCCCAGCTCCCCGCGCAACCGGCGGACCAGCAGGTCCCGTTGGGCGGTGAGCTGTTCCTCGCCGCGCTGGCGCATGCGCTCGACCTCGCGCTCGGCCTGCTCGACGAGCTCGTCGCGGATGCGGGTGGAGTCCGCCCTGGCGTCGTCGCGGATCCGCGCGGCCTCGTTGCGGGCGTCGGCGATCGCCGACTCCAGCTTCTGCTCGGCCTCCCGGTACTGCGCAGCCGCCGCCTCGGCCGCCTCCACCTGCTGCTGGATGGTGTCCTGGCGCGCCTTGACCATCTTCTGCACGGGCGGCACCACGTAGCGGTAGAGCACCCAGATCATGACCACGAAGCCGACCAGCTCGGCGATCAGTACGGCCATCAGCGCTTCCCCTCGCTCGTGGCGGGGGCTCGCTCGAGCTCGGCGAGGTAGCCGTCGACGGTGGAGCGGTGTGCCCCGTCGTCGGACAGCGAGCGCCCCAGCACCCGTTCGGCCAGCTGGGTGGACAGCCCGCCGATCTCGGCGCGCAGGCTGCGCACCGCCTCCTCGCGCTGGGCGGCCAGCTGCTCCTCGCCCCGGCGGTGGATCTCGGCGACCTCGCGGTCGGTGTCGGCCCGCATCTCCTCGCGGATCTTCTGGGCGTCGGCGCGCGCCTCGTCCCGGATCCGGCCGGCCTCGGCCCTGGCCCCGGCCAGCGCCTCCTGGTAGCGCTGCTCCGCCTCCGCCAGCTTGCGCTGCGCGTTGTCCCTGTCCTCGGCCTGCTTGCGGTTCATCTCGTCCCGCTCGGCCATCGCCTTCGTCAGCGGTGGCACGACGAAGCGGTAGAAGAAGAACAGGACGAGCAGGAAGATCACGAAGACGACGAAGATCGTCCCGTTGGGCACGAGGAAGTTCTGCGTGCCGCCTTCTCCCGCCGCAGCCATCACTCTCGTCATGGGGGTACCGATCAGCCCGCGCCCAGAACGAACACGAACAGAGCCATGAACGCCAGGTTGATGAAGTACATGCCCTCGACGAGGCCGATGATCAGGAACATGGTGGTGTTCAGGCGGCCTGCGGCCTCGGGCTGGCGGGCCACGCCGTTGATGACGGCGGCACCGGCCAGACCGTCACCGATCGCCGCGCCGATGGCGCCGCCGGCGAGGGCGATACCACCGCCGACCATGGCGAGCCCGGTGAGCAGACCCTCGGTGCCGCCTTGAGCCGCCTGGGCCAGAACTGCAACGCTCATGACTCTCCTCTTTCCCGCGGGACGGCGTCCCGCGCGTCGTCTGTTGGGGAGCTTTCGAACTCGGTGCGCTCAGTGCGCGTGCTCGTCCTCACTACCGACCGACTCGCTGAAGTAGATCAGCGTCAGCAGCGTGAAGATCAGGGCCTGGATCACCCCGATGAACATGTCGAACAGCTTCCAGCCCGCGTTCGGCAGCCACAGGATGTACGGCGGCAGCAGCGCGATCACCGAGACCATGATCCCGCCGGCGAAGATGTTGCCGAACAACCGCAGCGCCAGGGACGCGGGCCGGGACAGGTACTGGGTGATGAACTCGATCGGGGCCAGCGCGGCGTACGGCTTGGCCAGGTGACCGAAGTGCCTGCCCGCGCCGTTCGCGCGGATGCCCGCCACGTTCACCCAGATGATCACCATGAGGGCGAGCGGGTAGACGAGGTTGACGTCGGCCGTGGGCGGCGGGATGTAGTGCTCCGACGGGAGCGCGGCCAGCCAGTTGCAGATGAGGATGAAGGCGAAGAGGGTGATGCAGAGCCCGATGACGCCCCGCGGTACCCGGCGGCCCATGCCCTCCCGCACCTGGGTCTGGACCCACGCGGCGAGCGCCTCGAAGGCGACCTGGAGCCCGGACGGGCGGCCCTTGGTGGCCTGCCTCGCCATGTAGTAGCCCAGCGCGCACACGATGGCACCGGCGATCAGCGTGCCGATGATGGTGTCGAGGTTCACCGTGAGTCCCAGGAACTCACCGGTCCAGTGCTCTCCGGGGGTGATCTCGCCCTCGGCGGCGAGCACGGCGGTGGGCACGACGGTCATCTGTTACGGATCTCCTTGATCAGGGGAACCATCGAGCTCGCGACGGCGATGAGCTGGAACAGGGCGAGCCCGCCGAACACGGCGATCCCGGCGGGCCGGAAGAGCAGCGCGCAGCCGAACGCGATCACCGTGATGACCGCGAGCCTGCCGAGCACCGAACCGGAGAACCGGACCTTGGACGGTTGGCTGCCGGCGAACCGGGTGACCGAGCGCACCGCGACGGCCAGGTTGGCCAGCCCCAGCGCCATGCCGACCAGGCCGAAGAGGGCGAACGGGGCGAGGCTCATGGGTACGAGCACCGCGACGACCAGCACGGCGGCGACCGCGGCGGCGATCGCCGCTCGGCGGAACGTCGCGCGGGTGACCGGCGGCGTGTACGCGGACGAATTCAGCACCACGCTGGCCTCACCCCTTTCCCGAATATCTCTCGAACAGCTTGTAGACATAGAGCGCGGCGGCTCCCACCCCGAGCAGCAACCCGACCAGGGCGAAGACCGGGAAGGTTCCGAACGGCAGGTCGACGAGCCACCCCAGCCCGAACCCGGCAGCGACGCACAGAGCGAGTGTGACCCCCATCGAGAGCAGGTCACCCAGCTCCGGCCCTTCGCCGGCCACCGGCTCTACTCGGCCGAGCCGAGGTCGCACCCTGCACAGGTGTGAGCCTTCACCGCACCTAACTCCTCGATCAGAACTGGGAGGGCCTCTCTCCCCGAAAGCCCGGTCGCAACCCGACCAGGCCGTCGATCGGCCCGCGGCACGGACGCTATCACAGCGTCATCGGATCACCCGGATCGCCCTGACCTGCGCACACGACTGTCAGCCATGTCACTGTGCGCCGGATGTCCGATTCTCCACGGTCGTTTCGGAAAGTAACTGTGCGACCACAGTGCGTTTAAGGAATGGGCGGGCGGACCGGGCCGTTCCGGGTGCGCCTGCGCTCGGCGGGAACCGCAGTCGCGATGACCGCGACCAGCAACCCCAAACCGGTGGTCCACGCGGCCACCGTGACGTCGTCGAGCAGGGCGAGCGCCACCGCACCGAACGCGAGCACGCCGGCCCACAGGTAGATCAGCAGCACCGCGCGCCGCTGGCTGTGCCCGATCTCCAGCAGCCGGTGGTGCAGGTGCATCTTGTCCGGCGAGAACGGCGACAGGCCCTTGCGCGTGCGCCGCACCACGGCCATGAGCAGGTCGAGCAGGGGCACGAACACCACGGCGGCCAGCACGATGAGCGGCGCGAACAGCGCCAGGACGTCCCTCGTGTCCGCACCGATGATCGAGATCTTGCCCGATGCGCTCGTGGTGGCGGCGGCCAGCAGCACGCCGATCAGCATCGAGCCGGAGTCGCCCATGAAGATGCGCGCGGGATTGAAATTGTGCGGCAGGAATCCGAGGCACGCGCCTGCCAACACGGCCGCGATCAGTGCGGGCGAGTACACCGACGGGTCGTTGCCGACCCGGCCGACGAGCCCGATCGCGAAGAGGCCGACGGCCGCGGCGGCGATCCCCCCGACGCCGGCCGCGAGCCCGTCCAGCCCGTCGACGAAGTTCATGGCGTTGACCAGCGCCACCGTGAGCAGCACCGTGAGCAGCACGCCCTGCTCCTGGCCGAGGATCAGCAGGGAGCCGGACTCGTCGGAGCCGGAACCGCCCCACGGCACGAAGAACACCGTCCACTGCACGCCGAAGATCACCAGGACGCCCGCGGCCGTGGTCTGGCCCGCGAACTTGGTGAGGGCGTCGAGGTCGTAGCGGTCGTCGAGCGCGCCGACGGCGGCGAGCAGCAACGCGGCGAGCAGCACGCCGCCCACCTCGGACGCGTTGTTGTCGAACGCCAGCCGCAGGGCCGGGAGCTGGTAGGCCATCCCGACGCCCGCGAGGACGCCGCCGAGCATCGCCAGGCCGCCCCAGCGCGGGGTGGGCGTGACGTGCACGTCGCGCTTGCGCGGCCACGCCACCGCGCCGAGCCGCAGCGCGAGCACCCGCACCGGGCCCACCAACAGGAACGTCACGACCGTGGCGGTCAGACCCGTGAGCAGGAACTCCCGGATCGGCAGGACGAGCGTGGGGACCGCCACGGCGAACGCGCGTTACGCGCGGGGGTACGCGGGGGCGCGTCCGACGAGCGCCGACACCGCGGTGGCCACCTCGGCCAGCTCCCCGTCGCCGCCCGGGGTGCCGTGCTCGGCCCGCACCGCACGGCCCAGCAGGGAGCCGATCTCGGCCATGTCCGTCTCGGTCATGCCCTGCGTGGTGACGCTCGGCGAACCGACGCGCAGGCCGGACGGCTTGAGCGGCGGGGCCGGGTCGTACGGGATGGAGTTCTTGTTCAGGGTGATGCGCGCGGCGTCGCAGCGGGTCTCGGCCTGGTCGCCGCTGACCCCGATGGGGCGCAGGTCGACGAGCGCCAGGTGCGTGTCGGTGCCACCGGACACCGGCCGCATGCCCTCCGACTCCAGCGCCTTGGCCAGCGCCTGGGCGTTGGCGATCACCTGGCTCGCGTAGGCCTGGTACTCCGGCTGCGCGGCCTCGCGCATGGCGACGGCCTTCGCCGCGACGGAGTGCATGAGCGGGCCGCCCTGCGAGAACGGGAACACGGCCTTGTCGACGACCTTGGCGTGCTCCGCCTTCGCGAGGATCATGCCGCCGCGGGGGCCGCGCAGCACCTTGTGCGTGGTGGCCGTGACGACGTCGGCGAACGGCACCGGCGACGGGATCGCCTTGCCGGCCACCAGGCCGATGAAGTGCGCGGCGTCGACCATGAGCTTGGCGCCGACCTCGTCGGCGATCTGCCGGAACGCGGCGAAGTCGATCAGCCGCGGGTACGCCGTGGCACCGGCGATGATGAGCTTGGGGCGGTGCTCGAGGGCGAGGTCGCGCACCTGGTCGTAGTCGATCAGCTCGCTGTCCTCGCGCACCGTGTAGGACACGGCGTTGAACCACTTGCCGGAGAAGCTGACCTTGCTGCCGTGCGTGAGGTGCCCGCCCTGCTTGAGGTCCATCGCGAGCACGGTGTCGCCGGGCTGCGTGAACGCGGCGTAGACGGCGAAGTTGGCCGACGCGCCCGAGTGGGGCTGCAGGTTGACGTGGTCGGCGCCGAACAGCTCCTTCGCCCGGGCGTTGCCGATCTCCTCGGCCCGGTCGACGACCTCGCAGCCGCCGTAGTAGCGCCGGCCCGGATAGCCCTCCGCGTACTTGTTCGACAGCGTGGACCCCAGCGCGGCCAGCACGGCCGGGCTGGTGAGGTTCTCGCTGGCGATGAGCTGGAGTCCGCCCCGCAGCCGGTCCAGCTCGTCGAGCACCACTCCCGCGATCTCGGGGTCCTGGTGCTGCAGCGCGGTGAAGTCCGGGCCCCAGAAGGGGGTGCTCTGCTCGCTCACGGTTGAACGGTACCCGCTGCGGACCCGCCACCCGTCCGGGCGTTGCCAGAGCAACGTTCTCCTTTGTTGGCAGTGCTCTCGATTCGTGGCAGACTGCCGGGATGACCGCCGCCGGAGCCCGCGCCCGCGTGCGCGCCGAACTCACCCGCGAGATCGTCGAGGCCGCCCGTCGCCACCTCGCCACCGAAGGAGCCTCCGGGCTGTCGCTGCGCGCCGTCGCACGCGAGCTGGGCATGGCGTCCTCAGCGGTGTACCGCTACTTCGCGAGCCGCGACGAGCTGCTCACCGCGCTCATCGTCGACGCGTACGACGCGATCGGCGAGGCCGCCGAGGAGGCCGAGGCCGCCGTCCCCCGTACCGACCTGCGCGGCCGCTGGCGCGCCGCCTGCGCGGCGGCGCGCGAATGGGCGGTGGCGCACCCCCACGAGTACGCCCTGATCTACGGCTCCCCGGTGCCCGGCTACGCCGCACCCGAGGTCACGGTCGGACCCGCGGCCCGGGTCGGGGTTGTTCTGTGCCGGGTGCTCGCGGACGGCGTCGCCTCCGGCGTGGTCGACTCCGGACCCGACGGCGCAGGCGACGTGCTCGCGCCCCACATCGCCGAGGACCTGGGCCTGCCGCCGGAGCTCGCCGCCCGCGCGGTGCTCGCCTGGAGCAGCCTGTTCGGGGGGATCAGCTTCGAGTTGTTCGGGCACACGCACGGCGTCG
Organism: Pseudonocardia adelaidensis; assembly: GCF_039543345.1. NCBI lineage: Bacteria > Bacillati > Actinomycetota > Actinomycetes > Pseudonocardiales > Pseudonocardiaceae > Pseudonocardia > Pseudonocardia adelaidensis. The sequence continues at coordinate 73,821 of NZ_BAABJO010000002.1, forward strand.
TGGCCGACCACGTCGCCCACTTCGAGCAGTCCTCGGAGCGGCTGGCCACCCTCGTCGGGCTGCCCTGAGGACGACTCACCGGACGAGCCGCTCGTAGGTGGACACGGCCCGAGTCAGGCGGGGAGGACCTCGCGGCCCAGCACTTCGGCCACCGCTTCCGTGGTGACCGCGCCCTCGCGGAGGACGCGGGGATCGTCGCCCGTCAGGTCGACGACCGTCGAGGCCACCGGCTCACCGGACGGCCCGCCGTCGAGGTAGACCGCCACCTTCTCGCCGAGCTGCTCCTCCGCCTCCGGCACCGACGCCGCGGGCGGCCGTCCGGAGACGTTCGCGCTCGACACCGCCATCGGGCCGACGTCGCGCAGCAGCTCCAGCGCCACCGGGTGCAGCGGCATGCGGAGCATCACCGTGCCCTTGCTGGCACCCAGCTCCCACTTGAGGGACGGCGCGTGCGAGAGCACCAGCGACAGCCCACCCGGCCAGAACGCCTCGATCAAGTCGCGCGCCGACTTCGGCACGCCCAGCACCAGACCGTCGATCGTCGACCACGAGCCGACGAGTACCGGGACGGGCATATCCGGCCCGCGCCCCTTCGCGGTGAGCAGGTTGCGCACCGCCGGACCGCTGAACGCGTCGCAGCCGATGCCGTAGACCGTGTCCGTGGGCAGCACCACGAGCCGGCCGGCCTTCACCGCCCGCGCCGCTGCCGCCAGACCCTCCGCGCGCTGGTCGGGGATCGCGCAGTCGTACGTGGAAGCCACGGGGGGAGCCTATGCCGGTCGCTCACGCACCCCTTCTCCGCGGTGCGTCCGTCGCCATGATCAGCGCTTGCGGTTCTCCACCGGTGCGGTGCTGCGACCGCACTCGTCGATCACGGCCGGCCCGCGGGGTGGAGGGGGCGGCGGCGGGCGGTGGCGAAGCGGGGGCGGCCGGCCAGGTCGACGTGGTCCTCGACGTCGGTGAGCACGCGTCTGCGGCGCAGCAGGGCGGGGACGGCCTCGCCGTGGGTGTCGTCGTGCTCGATCGCGAGCGCGCCGCCGGTGCGCAACAGGGCGGCGGAGGTGGACACCACGGCGCGGATGATCTCCAGCCCGTCCGGGCCGCCGTACAGGGCCGCGGGCGGGTCCCACCCGGTGACCTCCGGCGGCAGCGCGGCGCCGTCGGGGACGTAGGGCGGGTTGCAGAGCACGAGGTCGACGCGGGTCTCGAGCTCGACGAGCAGGTCGGGCTTGCGCACGTCGGCGGCGTGTACGGCGACGGGTGTGCCCCCCGCGGCGACGTGCTCGGCGACGTTGCGGTTCGCCCAGGTCAGGGCGGTGGGGTCGAGCTCGACGGCGTGCACCACGGCGTCCGGGCGGCTCGTCGCGACGGCGAGGGCCAGCGCGCCGGTGCCCGTGCAGAGGTCCACGACCAGCGGCGCGGCGATCTCGGCGATCTCGCGCAGCCCCCACTCGAGCAGCAGCTCCGTCTCGGGGCGCGGGGTGAACACACCCGGCCCGACCGCGACCTGGACGGGCCCGAGCACCGCCGTGCCGAGCAGGTGCTGCAAGGGCTCGCGCGCCGCGCGGCGCTCCACGAGCGTGCGCAACGCCTCCAGGGCGGGCGCGTCGACGAGCGGGTGCATCATCAGCTTCCCCCGGTCGACGCCGACGACGTGGGCCGCGAGCATCTCCGCATCCACCCGGGGCGAGGCCACCCCGGCGCCGGCGAGCACCCGCTCGGCCTCGAGGATCGCCAGCCGCAGCGGCTCACGACCCACGACGAACCTTCCCGGATTGCCGCCCGAACGCACTCCCCGGGGACAACGAAGCCATGTCCACGCAACCACGTGGCATGAACGTGGCTTTGCTGCAATCACAGGGCCTCACTTGCCCACGGCCTCCGCGCGATCGGCCGCCTGCAGGGCGTCGACCACCGCGTCCAGGTCGCCGTCCAGGACCGACGACAGGTTGTGGGCCTTGTAACCCACGCGGTGGTCGGAGATGCGGTTCTCCGGGAAGTTGTAGGTGCGGATGCGCTCGGAGCGGTCGACGGTGCGCACCTGGGAACGCCGGTCGGCCGACGCCTTCGCGGCCGCCTCCTCCTCCGCGAGTGCCTGCAGCCGCGCGCGCAGCACCTCCATGGCGCGGGCCCGGTTCTGCAGCTGCGAGCGCTCGTTCTGGCAGCTCACGACGATGCCGGTGGGCAGGTGCGTGATGCGGACGGCCGAGTCGGTGGTGTTGACGCTCTGCCCGCCGTGGCCGGAGGAGCGGAAGACGTCGATGCGCAGGTCGTTCTCGTCGATCTCGACGTCGGCGTCCTCACCGGTGTCGGGGTAGACGAGCACACCCGCTGCGGAGGTGTGGATGCGCCCCTGCGACTCGGTGACGGGCACCCGCTGCACGCGGTGCACCCCACCTTCGAACTTCAGCGCCGACCAGACGCCGTCGGCGACCGGTTCGCGCGAGCGCACGGAGATGGTGACGTCCTTGTAGCCGCCGAGGTCGGACGGCACCGAGTCGATGATCTGGGTGGACCAGCCGCGACGCTCGGCGTACCGCAGGTACATGCGGGCGAGATCCCCGGCGAAGAGTGCCGACTCCTCGCCCCCCTCCCCCGACTTGATCTCGAGGATGACGTCGTCGGCGTCGTGCGGGTCGCGGGGCACGAGCAGCTCGGCGAGGCGGCGCTCCAGTACGGGGATCTTCGCGGCGAGCTCGTCGGCCTCCGCCCCGAACGACGGGTCCTGCGCCGCGAACTCGCGGGCGGTGGCGATGTCCGCGCGGGCGGCGTTCAGCTCGCGCGCGACGGCGACGATCGGGCCGATCTCCGAGTAGCGCCTGCCCAGCTTGCGGGCGGTGGCGGGGTCGGCGTGCACGGACGGGTCGGCGAGGCGCAGCTCCAGCTCGGCGTGCTCGGCGAGCACGGCCTCGACCGCCGGTGCTGTCATGCGACTCCTCCTCTCCTGGTCCGGACATGCCGACGGCGCCCATCCGCGGTGGAATGGGCGCCGTCGAGGACGCTACTTCTTGCCGGCCCGCTTGCCGTAGCGCGCCTCGAAGCGGGCGACGCGGCCGCCGGAGTCGAGGATCCGCTGCTTGCCGGTGTAGAACGGGTGGCACGCCGAGCAGGTCTCGACGGTCATCTTGCCGCTGGTCTTGGTGCTGCGGGTGGTGAACGTGTTGCCGCAGCCGCAGACGACCTGCGTCTCGACGTACTCGGGGTGGATGCCTGAACGCACGTTGGTTCCTCTCGAAGTGGCGCCGGGTCCCAGTGCTGAGCAGGGTGAACCGGAGCCGGAGCGTGACGTCCCATTCAACCACCCGGGCCGCCCGCGGATTCCCGCGGGCGGCCCGGACGGTCGCTGGGATCAGTCGTTGTCGTTGCCGGGTGTGCTCTTCGCGACCTGCATCAGGAACTCGATGTTGGTGCGCGTCTTGCGGAGCTGGGTGAGCAGCAGGTCGATGGCCTGCTGGTCGTCCAGCGCGGCGAGCACCCGGCGGAGCTTGACCATCACGGCGTACTCGTCCGGCGACATGATCAGCTCTTCCTTGCGGGTGCCGGAGTCGCCCACGTCGATGGCCGGGAAGACCCGCTTGTCGGCGATCTTGCGGTCGAGCTTGAGCTCGGCGTTGCCGGTGCCCTTGAACTCCTCGAAGATCACCGTGTCCATCGTGGACCCGGTCTCGACGAGCGCCGTGGCGAAGATCGTCAGCGAGCCGCCGTCCTCGATGTTGCGCGCAGCCCCGAGGAACCGCTTCGGCGGGTACAGCGCCGTGGAGTCGACACCACCGGACAGGATCCGGCCCGACGCGGGCGCGGCCAGGTTGTAGGCCCGGCCGAGGCGCGTGATGTTGTCGAGCAGCACGACGACGTCGTGGCCCAGCTCGACCAGGCGCTTCGCCCGCTCGATCGACAGTTCCGCGACCGTGGTGTGGTCGGTCGGCGGCCGGTCGAACGTGGACGCGATGACCTCGCCCTTCACCGACCTCTGCATGTCGGTGACCTCCTCCGGCCGCTCGTCGACGAGGACGACCATGAGGTGGCATTCGGGGTTGTTCGTGGTGATCGCGTTGGCGATGTTCTGCATGATCGTGGTCTTGCCCGCCTTCGGCGGCGACACGATCAGCGCGCGCTGGCCCTTGCCCACCGGCATGACCAGGTCGATCACGCGGGTGGTGAGCTTGTGCGGCTCGGTCTCCAGACGCAGCCGCTCGTTGGGGTAGAGCGGGGTGAGCTTGGTGAACTCGGGCCGCTGCTTCGACGTCTCCGGGTCCTGCCCGTTGATGGAGTCGACCCGGACCAGCGGGTTGAACTTCTGCCGCGACTGCTCGCCCTCGCGGGGCTCGCGCACGGCGCCGGTGATGGCATCGCCACGGCGCAGGCCGTACTTGCGGACCATCGACAGCGACACGTAGACGTCCGTGGGGCCGGACAGGTAGCCGGTGGTGCGGACGAACGCGTAGTTGTCGAGGATGTCGACGATGCCGGCGACCGGCAGCAGCACGTCGCCGTCGCGCACCTCGGTGTCGACGTTGCCCTGGCCACCGCCACCGGTGCGGTCGCGGTCGCGGTCCCGGCCCCGGCGGCGGTCGCGGAACCGGCGGCCGCGCCTGCCCCGGCCGTCACCGTCGTCGTCGCCGTCGTCGTCCGGCCGGTTGTCGCGCGGGCCGCGCGGGTCGGAGCGGGTGTCGGCGCGGTTGTCCGGGCGGTCCCCGCGGTTGTCGCGGTCCCCTCGGTTGTCGGCGCGGTTGTTGTCGCGGCCGCTTTCCCGGCCGCCGTCCCGACCACCACGGTCGCGGTCCCGGCCGCCCTCGCGCCGGCTGTCGGGCCGCGCGTCGCCGCCGTCGCGGCCACCGTCCCGCTGCCGCTCCTCCGCGGGCGCGCTGGTCGCGGGCGCACTGCTCGCGGCCGCACTGCTCGTGGGCTCCGCGGCCTGCTGCGCCTGCTCGGCCTGCTGCTCGGCGCGGTTGCGCCGGCTCTGCCGGGACCGCCGGGTGGGCGCAGCGGCCTCGACGGCCTCGCCAGCAGGGGCGGCGCCGTTCTCGGCCTCGGGCGCGGGCTCGGCGGCCGGGGCAGCCGGAGCGGCGTCGGCAACGGGCGCGGCGTCGGCCACGGCGGCACCGTTCACGGTGGACGTGGCGGGCTCGGACGCAGCGGGCTCCGACGTGGCGGGTGGCGACGTGGCGGGTGGCGACGCGACGGACGGCGCGCCTGCCGGCCGGGACGCGGCCCGGCGGCGTCGGGTGGGCTCCGCGGCGGGGGCGGGCTCGGCAACGGCGGCCGCAGGAGCGGCCTCGGCGGCCGGCGCGGCGCCGTTGACGGCGGGCGCCTCGGCGCTCGCCGGTGCGGCGGACTCCTCGCCGGTGCCCGGGAGGGTCTGCTGGGCGGCGGCGGAGCGCTTGCGGCGCTGCGGCGCACCCTGCTTCTCCTTGATGGCGGCGATCAGGTCGCCCTTCCGCATCCCGGCGATGTCCGGGATGTTCAGCTCGCCGGCCAGCTGGCGGAGCTCCGCCAGCACCATGCCGCTGAGGCCGCCGCGCTTGCGAGGGGCGGGAGCAGCCTCGGTGCTGACGAGATCGGTCTCGCTCACAGATGTCCTTCCTGACCGACCGGGCTTCCAGCCCTGGTCAGCGGGATTCACACACTCGCCCGGACGGTGTGCCGGACGACATGTCGGTCAACGGGTCGCGGGAACAGCGGCCGCCCCGACAGCAATGGTGGCGATCGTCGCGACGCTCCGGGGAAGAGGCCGCTCGGGTCGGAACCGGTATGGCGCGGTGGATCTGGGCGGATTCCGGCTCGAGTGGCCACGCGGATGCCGCGTGGATCGCCGTTGCGGTGCCGAGCGTAGACGGTCCGCCCTGATCGCGGCAACAACCCCCTGTCATGGCGCGCCGGTTGGACGAAGATCAGCCGATCTCGACCGTCGCACCCGTGCCGTCGACGGGCAGCGCGAGTGCGGTGTACCCGCGCAGGTCGAGGTCCGGGGGCAGCGTGCCGTCTGCGGTGAGGGCCAGCACGGTGGGGCCGGCTCCCGAGATCGCAGCGGGGATGCCGCGGTCACGCAGCGTGTCGACCAGGTCGGCCGAGTCCGGGTAGGCCGGGCGCCGGTAGTGCTGGTGGAGCCGGTCCTCCGTGGCCGGCAGCAGAAGCTCGGGCCGCTGGGTGAACGCCAGCACGGCGAGCGCGGTGCGGCTGCCGGTGAAGGCCGCGTCGACCAGCGGGACGCGGTCGGGCAGCAGCCCGCGCGTGGTGCTGGTGAGCGATTCGGTTCCCGCGACGAGCGCAACCGGGTGGATGCCCGGATGCGTCTCGAGCCGTACAGCGCTGAACCGCTGCGACGTATTCCGGCCGGCGTCCCACGCGATGACGAACCCGCCGAGCAGGCTGGCGGCCGCGTTGTCCGCGTGGCCCTCCATCCCGGCCGCGACCTGCAGGATCGCGTCCCGCTCCAGCTCGGCGTCGCGCCCGGCGAGCACCACGGCTGCCGTCGCGCCCGCCACGGCTGCGGCCGCCGAGCTGCCCAGCCCGCGCGAGTGCGGGATCGCGTTGCGGCAACGCATCCGGATACCGGGCGGGGCGTCCCCGACGACGTCCCACGCCGAGCGCATCGCCCTGGCCACGAGGTGCGCCTCGTCGCACGGCACGCGGCCCGCACCCTCGCCGGACACCTCGATCACGACGCCCTCGGGCGCCACCGACACCTCGACCGAGTCGTGGAGACCGAGGGCGAGCCCGAGCGAGTCGAAGCCGGGACCGAGGTTGGCCGAGGAGCCCGGCACCCGCACCCGGACCTCACGGGGCCGCCCCATCAGTGCCCACCCGGCGCCGGCGCGGTGGCTGTGCCGGCACGAGACGGCTGCCCGGCCTCCAAGCCGGCGTCGGGGCTCACCGCAGCTCCAGTGCGGCAGCCACCGCGCCGGGGTCGATCGGCACCACCGTGGGCTCGGGTGCCGCCAGCAGCGCCGTATCCGGGTCCTTCAGGCCGTGGCCCGTGACCGTGCACACCACCAGCGAGCCACGGGGCAGCGTGCCGTCCGCGGCGGACTGCAGGAGCCCGGCCACGCTCGCGGCCGACGCAGGCTCGACGAACACGCCTTCGCGCGCCGAGAGCAGGCGGTAGGCGGACAGGATCTCGTCGTCGGTGACGGCGGCGAAGCGGCCGTCCGACTCGTCGCGCGCCTTCATGGCACCCGCCCACGAGGCCGGCGCGCCGATCCGGATCGCGGTGGCGATCGTCTCCGGCGCCACCACCGGCTCGCCCCGCACGAGCGGCGCCGCGCCCGCAGCCTGGAACCCGAACATCCGCGGCGGCGTGTGGATCAGCCCGTCGGCGAGGTAGGCGCGGTACCCCTGCCAGTACGCGGTGATGTTGCCCGCGTTGCCCACCGGCAGGCAGTGCACGTCGGGCGCGCGGCCGAGCTCGTCGCAGATCTCGTACGCCGCGCTCGCCTGGCCGGCGATCCGGGTGGGGTTCACGGAGTTGACGAGCGCGGCCACCGGGTAGTCGGCCGTGGTCTTGCGGGCGAGCTCGAGGCAGTCGTCGAAGTTGCCGTCGATCTGCAGGATCCGGGCCCCGTGCGCCACGGCCTGGGCCAGCTTGCCGAGCGCGATCTTGCCCCGCGGCACGAGGACGGCGCAGGTCATCCCGGCGCGCGTGGCGTAGGCGGCGGCGGAGGCGGAGGTGTTGCCGGTGGACGCGCAGAGCACGCCCTGCTTGCCCTCGGCGAGCGCGTGCGTGACCGCCATCGTCATCCCGCGGTCCTTGAACGAGCCCGTGGGATTCGCGCCGTCGACCTTGAGGAGGACCTCGCAGCCGGTGGCCGCGGACAGGTGCGGTGCGGGCAGCAGCGGGGTACCGCCCTCGCCGAGCGTGACGACGGTCCAGCCCTCCTGGACCGGCATCCGCTCCCGGTAGGCCTCGATCACCCCCGGCCAGCGGGTGAGCTTCTGCGCGGCGGTCATCCCGCAACTCCCTTCCGGCCCAGGTCCTCGACCCGAAGCACGCTGTGGACGCCGTGCACGACGTCGAGCCCGGCCAGCACGTCCACCGTGGCGGCGAGCGCTGCCTCCGGCGCCTTGTGCGTGACGACGACGATCCGCGCGGAGCCGTCGCCGTTGCCCTCGCCCGTCTGCCGGGCCGCCGCGATGCTCACGCCGTGCCGGGCGAACTCGCCGGTGATCGTCGAGAGCACGCCCGCGCGGTCGACGACCTCGAGGCTCACGTGGTAGCGCGTGCGCAGGGTGCCCATCGGACGGACGGGCAGGCTCGCGTACGCCGACTCCCGCGGCCCGCGCCCGCCGAGCACCCGGTTGCGGGCCACCGCGACGAGGTCGCCGAGCACGGCGCTCGCCGTGGGCGCGCCGCCCGCGCCCTGCCCGTAGAACATCAGCTGGCCGGCGGCCTCGGCCTCGACGAACACGGCGTTGAAGGCCCCGTCGACGGCGGCGAGCGGATGGGTCGCCGGGATCATCGCGGGGTGCACGCGCGCCGACACCGACTCGGGCATCGACGCGTCGGCGGGCGCCCGCTCGCAGATCGCAAGCAGTTTGATCACGCAGCCCATCGCCGACGCGGCCGCGATGTCGCCCGCGGTGACCGCCCGGATGCCCTCGCAGTGCACGTCGGCGGCGGTGACGCGGGTGTGGAAGGCCAGCGACGCGAGTATCGCGGCCTTGGACGCGGCGTCGTAGCCGTCGACGTCGGCGCTCGGGTCGGCCTCGGCGTAGCCCAGCCGCGTGGCCTCCTCGAGCGCGTCGGCGTAGCTCGCGCCGGAGGCGGCCATCGCGGAGAGGATGAAGTTCGTGGTCCCGTTGACGATGCCGGCGACGCGCGTGATCCGGTCTCCCACCAGCGACTCGCGCAGCGGGCGCAGCAGCGGGATCGCGCCGGCCACGGCGGCCTCGTAGTACAGGTCGACGCCCGAGGCGTCGGCGGCCACGGCGAGCGATGCACCGTCCTCCGCCAGCAGCGCCTTGTTGGCGGTGACCACGGACTTCCCGGCCTTCAGCGCCTCCAGCAGCAGCGTGCGGGCCGGCTCGATGCCGCCGATCACCTCGACGACCACGTCCACGTCGTCGCGCGTGACCAGGCCGGGTGCGTCGGCGGTGAGCAGGTCGCCGAGGTCGGCGTGCTTGTGGGGGCGGCGCACCGCCACCCCGGCCAGCTCGACCGGGGCGCCCGCGCGGGCGGCCAGCTCGTCGGCCTGCTCGCGCAGCAGCCGCACGACCTCCCGGCCGACCGTGCCGCAGCCCAGCATGGCCACGCGGATCGGTTTCACGCCCCGATCCTCGCTGGTGCCCTGGTGCCCGCGGCACCCCGGGTGCGCGTACTCACGCCGGAACCTCCAGCCGGAACTGGTCCTCCAGCGTCTCGCGGCGCAGCAGGGCCCGCGCCTCGCCGTCGCGCACGGCCACCACGGCGGGCCGGGGCAGGCGGTTGTAGGAGCTCGCCATCGAGTAGCAGTAGGCGCCGGTGGCGGCCACGGCGAGGAGGTCGCCGGGGGCGAGGTCGGCGGGCAGCCAGCAGTCGCGCACCACGACGTCGCCGCTCTCGCAGTGCTTGCCGACCACCCGCGACAGCACCGCGTCACCGCTGCCGTCGCGCTCGGACGACCGGGAGACGAGCCGGCAGTCGTACACGGCGTCGTAGAGCGCGGTGCGGATGTTGTCGCTCATCCCCCCGTCGACGCTCACGTAGCGCCGCATCGAGGAGCCGCCGAGCGGCACGTCCTTGAGCGTGCCCACCGTGTAGAGCGTGATCCCCGCCGGCCCGGCGATCGCCCGGCCCGGTTCCACGGCGATCCGCGGCACGTCCAGGTCCTCGGCGTGGCACTCGCGCTTGACGATCCCGCGCAGCTCCTCCGCCAGCTCCGGGACGTCGACCGGGGTCTCGTCGGCCCGGTAGGCGATGCCGAAGCCACCGCCCAGGTCGAGGGTGGTGAGCGCCGCCACCGTGTCGCCACCGTGCTCCTTGCGCAGGCGGGCGAGGAACCGCACGACGCGGTGCGCCGCCACCTCGAAGCCCTCGGTGTCGAAGATCTGGCTGCCGATGTGGCTGTGCAGGCCCACGAGCCGCAGGCCGTCGGCCGCGAGCACCCGCCGCACCGCCTCGGCCGCCGCGCTCGCCTCGCCACCCGCGATCGAGAAGCCGAACTTCTGGTCCTCGTGGGCGGTGGCGATGAACTCGTGCGTGTGCGCCTCGACACCCACCGTGAGCCGGACCATCACCGGCACGACGACGCCGCGCTCGCGCGCCACCGCGTCGAGGCGGGCGATCTCGTGGAACGAGTCGAGCACGACCCGCCCGACGCCCGCCTCCACGGCGGCCACCAGCTCGTCGATCGACTTGTTGTTGCCGTGCAGCGCGATCCGCTCCGCCGGGAAGCCCGCGCGCAGCGCGACGGCCAGCTCACCGCCGCTCGCGACGTCCAGGGAGAGCCCCTCCTCCGCGACCCAGCGCGCCACCTCGGTGCACAGGAACGCCTTCGCCGCGTAGTGCACGGCCTCCGCCCCGAACGCGGCCGCGAACTCCGCGGCGCGGGAGCGGAAGTCGGCCTCGTCGAGCACGAAGAGCGGGGTGCCGTAGCGCTCGGCGAGATCGCGCACGTCGACGCCGCCGACCTCCAGCGCGCCGGCATCGCCACGGGCGGCGTTGCGCGGCCAGACGGCCGGCGCGAGCTCGTCGAGCCCGGCCGCGTCCTGCGGGCGGGGACCCGCGGTCTCCGGCGGAACCGAGATGCCGGCGTGCAGCGGGCCGGCGGGGTGCGCGTTCACATCCGCTCCGGCGCGCTCACACCGAGCAGCGCGAGCCCGTTGGCGAAGACCTGGCGTGCGGCGACGCAGAGCGCGAGGCGGGCGCGGTGCAGGTCACCGACCTCCTCGTCGCCCATCGGCAGCACGCGGCACGTGTCGTAGAACTTGTGGTAGGCGCTCGCCAGCTGCTCGAGGTAGCGGGCCACCCGGTGCGGCTCGCGCAGCTCGGCCGCGGTGGTGACGACGGCCGGGAACTCGCCGATCGTGCGGATCAGGTCGCCCTCGCGCGGGTGCTCCAGCAGGCCGTACGAGTCACCCGGCTCGACGCCCAGGTCGGCGGCGTTGCGGGCGAGCGAGGCCAGCCGGGCGTGCGCGTACTGGACGTAGAAGACCGGGTTGTCGTTCGAGCGCTTGACGAGCAGGTCGAGGTCGATGTCGAGCGGCGAGTCGACCGACGAGCGCACCAGCGAGTACCGCGCTGCGTCGACCCCGACGGCCTCGACCAGGTCGTCCATCGTGACCGTGTTGCCTGCGCGCTTGCTCATCCGCACCGGCTTGCCGTCCTTGACGAGGTTGACCAGCTGCCCGATCAGCACCTCGACCACGGCCGGGTCGTCACCGAACGCCGCCGCGGCGGCCTTGAGCCTGCCGATGTAGCCGTGGTGGTCGGCACCGAGCATGTAGATGCACAGGTCGAAGCCGCGCGAGCGCTTGTCGAGCAGGTAGGCGAGGTCGCCCGCGATGTAGGCGGGGGTGCCGTCGCTCTTGATGACCGGCCGGTCCTTGTCGTCGCCGAAGTCCTTGGACCGCAGCCACCACGCCCCGTCGGCGAAGTAGAGGGCGCCGGAGTCCTTCAGCCGCTGGACGGCCGCGTCGACCGCGCCCGACTCGTGCAGCGACTGCTCGTGGAAGAACACGTCGAAGTCGGTGCCGAAGTCGTGCAGCGTGCTCTTGATGCTGTCGAACATCCGCCCGACGCCCACGCGCCGGAACGCCTCGTCGCGCTCGGCGTCGGGCAGGTCCAGCACCCCCGGCTCGGCCGCCACGACCTCCTGGGCGACCTCGCCGATGTAGGCGCCCGCATAGCCGTCCTCGGGCGTCGGCCGGCCCTGAGCCGCTGCGACCAGCGACCGGACGAACCGGTCGATCTGCGCGCCGGCGTCGTTGAAGTAGTACTCACGGGTGACCTTCGCCCCCCGCGCCGCCAGCACGCGGCCCAGTGCGTCGCCGACCGCGGCCCAGCGGGTGGCGCCCATGTGCAGCGGGCCCGTCGGGTTGGCGGAGACGAACTCCAGGTTCACGTTCCGCCCGGCGTAGTCGTCGCCGGTGCCGTAGCCATCGCCCGCCGCGAGCACGTTCCCGACGAGGGCGCCCTGGGCGTCGGCGGCCAGCCGGATGTTGATGAAGCCAGGGCCCGCCACCTCGGCACTGGTCACGCCCTCGCGCCCGGCCAGCTCCTCGGCCAGCCAGCCGGCCAGGTCGCGCGGGGCGACACCGGCCTTCTTGGCGGTGCGCATGGCCACGTTGGTGGCGTAGTCGCCGTGCTCGGGGTTGCGCGGCCGCTCCACGGCGACGTCGACGGGCAGCGCCGTGAGGTCGAGGCCGCGTCGCGTCAGCACGTCGGACGCGGCGGCACGGACCAGTTCGGCAAGCACGTCGGGAGTCACCAGTCAAGTCTAGGCAGGTGCGCTCACGGGTTTCTCATGCGCCGCTCCTACACTGCGTTCTCGCAAGGGGCCGTCAGAGTGACGGTGCGACGCCCCGGATTCCGAGGTCTGGACGGTTCATGGTCAGCGGCAAGACGAGCAAGACGACCCGCAAGTCCCGGCCGACGGTGGTCGTCCAGAAGTCCACCCCGTGGGGACTCATCGCGGCCGTCGTCGTCGTGGCGCTCTTCGCAGGCGTCGTGTTCGGCTACGCGTTCCTGCGCAACCAGGAGAACCAGCAGCAGGCCGACGCCATGGCGCCCTTCACGCCCACCGCGGAGAAGCAGGACCCGTCCACGCAGATCCCCGGCGTGCAGGTCCAGCCGTACGAGGGCGGGCTGCACGTCGACCGGGCCACGCACGTGGCGTACACCCACGCCCCGCCGATGGGCGGCGCCCACGACTACAGCTGGGCCACCTGCACCGGCGTCGTCTACCCGGTGGCCATCCGCAGCGAGAACGCCGTGCACTCGCTGGAGCACGGCTCCGTCTGGATCGCCTACAACCCGGACCAGGTCACCGGCGACGCGCTCGAGACGCTGCGCAGCAAGGTGCAGGGCCAGCCGTACATGCTGATGTCCCCCTTCCCCGGGCTCGACCAGCCGATCTCGCTGCAGTCATGGGGCCACCAGCTGAAGCTGGCCGACGCGAACGACCCGCGGATCGACCAGTTCATCACCGCGCTGCGCCTGAACCAGTACCAGTACCCGGAGCCCGGCGCGAGCTGCAACGAGATCGGCCCGCAGGAGGGCGGCTTCCAGCAGGACAACCCGCCGCCGTTCGAGCCCGCGCCCGCACCGGGCGCGCCGGGCGCGTACCCGGAGACCGCGGGCCAGCCGACACCGGACGGGATGGCGCCGGGCGGGGCGGCACCGGCCACCGGTTCGTGATGGCCGTGACCAGCCCCGCCGCGCCGGCCGATGCGGAGCAGCAGGCTCCGCGGGAGGCCCGCTGGATCCGCCCCGTCCTCGCCGTCGTCGCGGTCGTCGGGCTCCTGCTGCTGGGTGCGGCCGGCGGGCTGCTCGTCGGCGGGGCCCCCGGCTCGGGAGCGCCCGCCGTGCCCGAGCTGGGCTCGGTGGACGTCGGGTTCGCCCAGGACATGACGGTGCACCACGAGCAGGCTGTGACGATGGCCTCGTGGGAGCGCGACCACACCACCGACCCCGTCGTGCACCAGATCGCCTCCGACATCGCGGCCACCCAGACCTCCCAGATCGGCCGCATGCAGGGGTGGCTCGAGCTGTGGGGCGCCCCGTCGTTGCCGGCAGGCGGGAAGCACATGGCCTGGATGACCGAGCCGTCGCACGACCACGGCCTCGCAGCGGCGGGCGGGGCCACCACGATGCCGGGCATGGCGAGCGGCGACGAGCTCGCCGCCCTGCGCGCCGCCACGGGGCCCCAGCTCGACGTCATGTTCCTGCAGCTGATGCTCCGCCACCACCAGGGCGGCGCCGGCATGCTGCAGTACGGGGCCGAGCACGCGGCCGTGCCGCAGGTCCGGAACCTGGCCGCCCAGATGCTCCGCTCCCAGAACACCGAGAGCGACTACCTGCGCCAGCTGCTCACCGAGCGCGGGGGGCAACCCCTGCCGCTCTAGATCCGGGCGTGCGCTAGGGTTGGTGCATCGCACGGCCCCCGTAGCTCAGGGGATAGAGCACCGCCCTCCGGAGGCGGGAGCGCAGGTTCGAATCCTGCCGGGGGCACCATCACGGTGACCACGAGATGCGGCCCCTCACCAGCACGAACAGGGTGAGGGGCCGGTCTTGTCGAGTCCGGCCGCGTACGACCGTGACGGGCCATTGCCGAGCGTCTGTGCTGAATACGTGCAGAAGTTCCGCTACCCCTCCCGGTGGCCGAGTGCCTCCGCGACCCGCCATCGGAGAGCCTCGGGAATGCCGGGCTAGTCTCGGCGTTATACCCCCGGGGGTAGTTGAGAGGCAGGAGCGGGACGTGGACGTGGACAGCGCGCAGCTGGTGGATGTGCTCGGACGGCTGCGGCGGGTGCAGGGCCAGATCGGCGGGATCGTGCGCATGATCGAGGAGGGCCGGGACTGCTCGGACGTGGTGACGCAGCTCGCGGCCGCGTCCCGGGCGTTGGACCGCGCCGGGTTCAAGATCATCGCGACGGGCATGCGGCAGTGCATGGTTCAGGACGACGCGGGAATTCGCCGGTTGAACGAGGAGGAGCTGGAGCGGCTGTTCCTGTCTCTCGCCTGACATCTCGCCAACATCGAGGACACCGTCGGAGGAGTCGACATGGATGTCGCCTACGAGCGCAGCGTCACCGTCGCGCTGCCCTATGCCGAGGCGGTCACGCGGACTCGTGAGGCGCTGGCCGAGCAGGGCTTTGGCGTGCTGAGTGAGATCGACGTGCAGGCCACGTTGCGGGAGAAGCGGGGCCTGGAGATGGAGCCCTACGTCATTCTCGGGGCCTGCAACCCGGAACTGGCGCACCGGGCGCTGGACATCGACCGCAGCATCGGTGTGCTGCTGCCGTGCAACGTGGTGGTCAGCGGCCAGGACCGCGGCGCAAAGGTGCAGATCCTCGATCCCCTGATCATGGCTGCCGTCATGGGCCGAGAAGAGCTGCAGCCCATCGCCCAGGACGCGGCCCGCCGTCTGCAGACCGTGCTGGACACCCTGACCAGCCACACCGAGGAGGAGACCTGATGGACCCCAAGACCGCATACGAACGTCGCCAGGACGTGCAGCTGCTCGACATCCGCGAGGACGCCGAGTGGAACGCCGGCCGCATCGAGGGCGCGGTCCACATCCCGCTGGCGCAACTGCCGGCACGTCTGGCCGAACTCGAGCGCGGCCGCCCGGTGGTCACGGTGTGCCGCAGCGGAGGCCGCGCCGGGAAAGCGAGCGAGCACCTGACCCAGGCGGGGCTCACCGCCGAGACCATGGACGGCGGGATGGCCGCCTGGTCGCAGGCCGGCCTGCCGTTCACCGCCGCCGATGGCGGCCCCGGCCGCGTCGCCTGACGCGACGCCTTTCACTTTTCGAATGCGTATACCCTACGGGGTAGGGAAGGGAAGTCATGGTTCAGATCGTGACGATCGAGACGTCCAGCTTGGGTGACCGCAGCTACCTGGCCCACGACGCGGAAGTGGCCGTGGTGGTGGATCCGCAGCGCGACATCGACCGGGTGCAGGCGCTGGCCGCCGAGCTCGGGGTGCGGGTCAGCCACGTGTTGGAGACCCACGTGCACAACGACTACGTCACCGGCGGGCTGGAACTCGCCCAGGCCACCGACGCGACCTACGTGCTTCCGGCGGGTAGCGACGTGGAGTTCGAGCACACCAGCGTCGCCGACGGCGCCGTGTTGGAGGTCGGCGGGATGCGGGTGCGGGTGCTGCACACCCCTGGGCACACCCACCACCACGTCAGCTACGTCCTGGCCGACACGGGCGGTGGGGTGCGGGCGGTGTTCACCGGCGGGTCGATGCTCTACGGCGCGACCGGTCGCACTGATCTGGTCAGCCCGGACGACACCGTGGCGCTGAGTCACGCGCAGTACCGGTCGGTGCGGCGGCTGGCCGCGGAGCTGCCGGACGAGGCCGCGGTGATGCCCACCCACGGTTTCGGCAGCTTCTGCTCGGCCACTCCGACCAGCGGTGACGCCTCAACGATCGGTGAGCAGGCCCGGGTGAACCCGGCGTTGACGCTGGCCGAGCAGGACTACGTCGACACGCTGCTCGCCGGGCTGGACGCCTACCCCGCCTACTACGCCCACATGGGCCCGATCAACCGGCGCGGGGCCGCACCGGTGGACCTGTCGCCGCCCGAGCCGGTCGAGCCGGCCGAGTTGCGCCGCCGCATCGAGGCCGGTGAATGGGTGGTGGACCTGCGGGATCGCACCGCGTTCGCGGCCGGGCACCTGGCCGGCTCGCTCGGGTTCGAGCTGTCCATCAACTTCGTGACCTACCTGGGCTGGCTCTACCGCTACGGCACCCCGCTGACGCTGATCGGGGAGACTCCGGAGCAGGTCGCCGAGGCCCGCCGCGAGCTCGTCCGCATCGGCATCGACGAGATCGCCGGTGCCGCCACCGGTGACATCGAGACCCTCGCCGACGGGCGGCCGTTGCGCTCCTACCCGGTGACCGACTTCGCGGGGCTGGCCAAGGCCCGCGAGCAGGGACCGGTGCAGGTCCTCGACGCCCGCCGCAACGACGAACGGGCCCGCGGATACGTGGCCGGGTCCCAGCACATCCCGCTGCACGAGCTGGCCGACCGCATCGACGAGGTCCCCCGGGGCGAGGTGTGGGTCTACTGCGGCTCCGGCTACCGCGCCTCCATCGCGGCCTCGGTGCTGGACGGCCCAGGCCGCCACGTCGTGCTGATCAACGACTCCTACGACGCCGCGAACGCCGCCGGCCTGGAGGACGAGCGCCCCACCGAAGGCCCCAGCGCCAGCACCCGGAGGTCCCCCCGATGACCCAGCCCCACTACAGCCACCGCCGCGCCCATCCGGAGCGGGTCGACGCGGCCACGCTCCGCGCGTGGCTCGCCCAGCCCGACACGGTGACCGTGCTGGACGTCCGCACGCCTGCGGAGTTCGAGGCCGTGCACATCCGCGGCTCTTACAACGTGCCGCTGAACCTGCTCGACGAGCACGCCGAGCAGGTGGCCTCCCGGCTCGACCGCCACGTCGTGCTGATCTGCCAGTCCGGGCCGCGGGCCGCACAGGCCCGACAGCGCCTCGCCGCAGTCGGCGCGGACCGGGTCCACGTCCTCGACGGCGGCATCACCGCCTACGCCCGCAGCGGGGGCGATGGCGGTGACGGCGGCAATGAGACGGACGGCAGTCTCGTGCGAGGCCGGGCCCGCTGGTCACTCGAGCGCCAGGTCCGCCTCGTCGCGGGGACGCTGGTGCTGGCCGGGCTGGTCGCCGGGCTGCGTGCCCCCAGAGCACGGCTGCTCTCCGCCGGGATCGGGGCCGGGTTGACCGTGTCCGCGCTGACCGACACCTGCACCATGGCCCGGGTGCTGTCCGCGCTGCCCTACAACCGCGGCCCCCGCGACCGCGCCCCCGCTGAGGTCCTCGCCCAGCTCCCGACCGGGGCGGCGGCCCACCCCGCGCCGTCGCCCACCGAGTAGCGCGGTGCTCGCCGGGACCGGACTCGGGCTGGTCATCGGGGTGCTGCTCGGGCTGCTCGGCGGTGGCGGGTCGATCCTGGCAGTGCCCGCCCTGGTCTACGGCGCCGGGGTGCCTCTGTCGGCGGCGGTGCCGATGTCACTGCTCGTCGTCGCGATCTCCTCCGCGGCCGCCCTGCTGCCCAGGCTGCGCCACGGTCAGGTCGCGTGGCGCATCGCCGGGGTGTTCGGGGCGGCCGGGGCCGGGGCGGCGTTCGCCGGGGCGGCAGTCAACCGGCTGCTCGACCCCCGGGTCGTGCTGGTCGGGTTCGCGGTGATCATGGCCGTCGCCGCGGTGCGGATGCTGCGCGAACAGACCGCCGAGGGCGGGGACTGCGCGCTGCCCGGGGGCGGGGTGAACTGGCGCGGCTGTCTACCCAAGGCGATCGGCTCCGGGCTGGTGGTGGGTTTTCTCACCGGCCTGTTCGGCGTCGGCGGCGGCTTCCTGATCATCCCCGCTCTCGTGCTGCTGCTGGGCCTGCCCATGACCGTGGCCGTCGGCACCTCGCTGCTGGTCATCGTCATCAACTCCGCCGCCGGGTTCGCCGCCCATGCCGGCGACACCACCCTGGACCATCGGCTGACCGCCGCGTTCACCCTCGCCGCGATCGTCGGCTCCGTGATCGCCGGGCGGGTTGCCACCCGGTTGCCCGCCGACCGGCTCCGCCGCTGGTTCGCCTACCTCGTGCTGGCCGTCGCGGCCTTCGTCACGGTTCAGACCCTGCTCAACCCCGCAGCCGTGACCGGCTGAGCCGCAGCGGGGCGGTCCAGGTCTTGACGTGGGTTGTCGGTCCTGCGGAGGCCACCCGAGGCCCCCATCGTCGGCTGGCCCGGCCCCCAACGTCGGATCAGAGCCGCCGCCTGCACTGTCAGGCCTCCGGCCCCGGCAGACGTTCCGACCCCGCATGAACGGCTTGCCGCCGCAGCTCCGGAGTTCAGTTGACTGATCTTGCGACGCCGGAGTCGACGTGCGTGGCGCGCACAGTCATCAGCGGCGTCTCCTCGCTGGGTGCTCTGGACAGAGGTCATTCCGCCGTGGGACGCCGACATTTCCGCGCGTCGCGGCGTGCAGGCGGGCCAGGCCGAGCAAGCCCGCCAGCACGACCTGGCACGCGGGAGGCCCAGCCCTGCGACCGCACGATCCGCCACACGCCCGGCGACCGCCGTGCTGCACACGTGCAGAAGCACCACGGTGACCGATGATCGGCCCTTCGCCCGCCGACGCGGTGAGGGGCAGTTCCGCTGCGTCGGCCGGGTCGGACCATGGTCGGTCCGACCCGCTCGCCGACCGGGAGGTCCCGACATGACCAGCAAGTTCACCGAGCTCGCGATCGACTGTGCCGATCCCGGCGGCCTCGCCCGCTTCTGGTGCGCGGTCCTCGGCTACGAGGTGCAGGACGAGGACGGGGGAATCGTCACGATCGGCTCCCCGGCGGTGCCCGGAGGCAGGAACCGCACCGGCCCGGTGCCCCCGACGTTGACCTTCGCGCGGGTGCCGGAGGGGAAGACCGTCAAGAACAGGCTCCACATCGACGTCAACCCCACCGACCGGGACCAGGACGACGAGGTCCGTCGCCTGCTCGGCCTCGGTGCCCGGCACGCGGACGTCGGCCAGGGCGACGAGAGCTGGGTCGTCCTCGCCGACCCGGAGGGCAACGAGTTCTGCGTCCTCGCGGACCGCCGCCCGTGATCGGCGGGTGCTGGTTCAGCACTGCCGGTTCAGCACTGCCGGTTCAGCACTGCCGGTTCAGCACTGCCGGTTCAGCACTGCCGGTTCAGCACTGCCGGCGGGGCGTACCACGCAGCGTGCACCAGCAGACGGACTGCTCGGCCGCCGTCGTCGCGATGGAGACGCGGGCGCGCACGTCCTTGCCGAAACGGCGGCGCAGCGCCTTCCGCGCGGCCTTCTGCACGCGCTTCGTGAGCTCGTCCCGATCCCACGGCGCCCCGTCGGCGAACGAGAGGACCGCGACGAACCCGTGCCGGTGGGGACTTCGCCGGGGCTGCGGGCGCACCTCGTCCGCACGGGAGACCTCCGCGGTCACGTGGAGCTTGCGGTGGGTGCTGATCGCCCTGGCCAGCTCTGCCTCGATGGCGTACGGGTCCACGTCGGGGGCCGCCGTGACGTGCACGACCGCCATGACGGGGTCGGTCGTGAACATGGTCGCGCTCCCCTGGCACGGAGGGATCGGGTCGCCCCCGGAGTAGGCGTTTCCGGCCCCGGCGAAACGACCGGTCCACGGTCCACCCGGGACCGGGCGCGGCAATTGCGGTTCGGCAATTGACAGCAGGGCGCGGGTGGACGAGTTTGTGCTCGGTCGGCAGAGCTGCCGGCAAGGCGGCGACCCGACCAGCCCGCGATGCGGAGGCACAGGATCGGAGAGTCCGCCATGACCACAGACGCTGCACCAGCCCCGTTGATCCGGTCGCAGCGACGCCGCGCGGTCGTCGCCAGCACGGTCGGAACCGCCATCGAGTGGTACGACTTCTTCCTGTACGGCACCGCGGCAGCGCTCGTCTTCCCCCACATCTTCTTCCCGGGGGCAGACCCGTACGTCGGCGTGATCGCCGCCTTCAGCACCCAGTTCGTCGGGTTCGCCGCGCGGCCGATCGGCGCCGCGATCTTCGGCCACTACGGCGACGTGATCGGGCGCAAGGCGACTCTGATCACCACGCTGCTGATCATGGGGATCGGCACCGCCCTCATCGGCGTGCTGCCCGGATACGAGAGCATCGGCGTCACGGCGGCGGTCCTGCTCACGGTGCTGCGCCTGCTCCAGGGCATCGCCGTCGGCGGCGAATGGGGCGGATCGGTGCTGCTGGCGATGGAGTGGGGCTCCCGCAAGCGGCGCGGGCTCTACGCGAGCTGGCCGCAGCTCGGCGTGCCCATCGGCCTGCTGCTCTCCACGGCGATGGTCCAGCTCATGTCGTCGCTGACCGGGCCGGACTTCCTCACGTGGGGATGGCGCGTGCCGTTCCTGGCGAGCATCCTGCTGATCGCCGTGGGCCTCTACGTCCGGCTGCGCGTGCTGGAGAGCCCGGAGTTCGCGGCGGTCAAGGCACAACGGACGGTCGCCCATCGCCCGCTCGTGGAAGTGATCAGGCGGCAGTGGCGCGACATCCTCCTCGCCGCGTTCGTACGGCTGTCCGAACAGGCGCCGTTCTACCTGTTCGTCACGTTCGTGCTGAGCTACGGCACCACGACGCTCGGGCTGCCACGCGGTGACCTGCTGAACGCCACCTTGATCGCCGCCGCGATCGGCCTGGTGAGCGTGCCGCTGTTCGGGCACCTGTCCGACATCATCGGACGCAAGCTGATGTACGGGATCGGGGTCGTCTGCGTCGGCCTCTACGCGTTCCCGTACTTCGGGCTGCTGAACACCGGCGTCGGGGCGCTGGTCGTGCTCGCGATCGTTCTCTCGCTGGTGTTCCACGACATGCAGTACGGGCCGCAGGCCGCGCTCATCGCGGAGACCTTCGGCACCAACATCCGCTACAGCGGAGCGGGTCTCGGCTACCAGCTCGCCTCGGTCATCGCGGGCGGGCCGGCACCGTTGATCGCCGCGGCGATCCTGCAGAGCACGGGGTCCAGCACCGGGATCAGCTGGTACATCGTCGGGTGCGCGGTGGTCTCGTTGATCGCCCTGCTCCTGATGCGGGGCCGGGGAAACGTGTACGACCCCGAACCGTCGGTGCGGGCCGCCATGGAAGACCGCTGAGATCTCCGTAGCCGTCGCGCCGCCGGACCCTCGGTTTCCCACGGCGCGCGCCGTGTGTGATGTTCGCACCGGACGCGTGGGGTACCGAGGGGGGTGCGCGTGGCCGACCTGGCGGGGCTGCGGCCGGGGGTCGGGCTGCGGCGACACCAGCTGGACGCGCTCGACGGGGTGGGCGAGGCACCGGCCCACGGTGGACGGCGCGCCTGGGTCGTGCTGCCGCCCGCCGCCGGCGAGACCGTGGTGGGCCTGGAGGGCGGCGCGGCGCCTGGGCGGCTGATCCACGAGGTCGCGCGCTCGACGCCCGACGTCCCGGCGATCGCCTACGCCACGGCCGAGGCGCTGCACGCGGCCGGGCGGATCGACCGCGGAGCCGACGCGGTCGTGATCGCGCCCGACGAGACGGGGCGTGGCAGTTCCGCCGGACCGGCGCCGATCCCGCGGTCTCCGAGCGGTACGCGACCGCGCTGGACGAGGTGCTCGGCCCGCCCGCCGACCCGCGCTACCTGATCGGCCGCTACGTGCCGCCGGACCCGGGAACCACCTGGCCGGCCACGCTGCTCGCCGGATGGCGCCCGCCCGCGCGCTGGGCCCGTCCCCGTGCCGTGGCCTACCACGCGGTGCCGGCGGCGCTGGCCGAGCACCGACGGCACGCAGACCTCTTCGCGAGGGCGTGGCGGCGCTGGGTCAGCGACTGGTCGCGGCCGGTCTACACCCGCAGGCCCCGAGGGGTCGCTGCTGCTCGCCTCCCGGCGCGGTCTCTCCCCATTGGACGCCCGGACGGCGCTGCGCCTGACGTGGGAGTAGTCTAGTGACCAGATGAGAAATCCGGTCACCAGTCACGACCGCGGAGAGCGGATCCTCGACGCCGCAGCAGACCTGGTGCTGCGGTGGGGCTACAAGCGGGTCACCATCGAGGAGGTCGCCAAGCGCGCCGGCATCGGCAAGGGCACGGTGTACCTGCACTTCCGCTCTCGCACCTGGCTGTTCGTGTGCCTGCTCATGCGCGAGTCGCTCGGCGTCGTCGACGAGCTCGCCGGGGCGATCCGCCGGCACCCGGCGACGGTGCTGATCTCCGAGCAGGCCCGCCTCACGTACACCGAGGTGCAGCGACGGCCGCTGCTGCGGGCGCTGTTCACCCGCGACGACGACGTGCTGGGCGAGCTGGCGCGCGGGTCGGACGCCGACCCCGTGCACACCTGGCGGGGCGAGCTGGCCGCCGATCTCTTCCGGCTGCTCCGCGAGCACGGGCTGATGCGCACCGACCTGGACCTCGCCACCCAGATGTACGTGGTGGGTGCGGTGCAGACCGGCTTCTACCTCCAGCAGCCCGCGCCCGGTTCCCCGGAGGAGACCGCGGCCGCGCTGCACCACACCGTCCACGCCGCCGTGGAGCCGGCGACGGCCCCCGACCCCGGCGTCCTCGCGGCCGTCGCCCCGGCGGTACTCGCGAGATACGAACAGTTCCGCGCCACGCTCGCGTCCGCGATCAGCGCGCAGGAGGGACGAGCATGAGCCGCATCGTCATGACGGGCATGCCCGCGGCGGGCCACGTCAACCCCAGCCTGCCGCTCGTCCGGGAGCTGGTGCGCCAGGGCGTCCGCGTCACGTACTACTCCACAGGGCAGTTCCGCGACGTCATCGAGCACACCGGCGCCGAGTTCCGCCCCTACCCGGCCGGGACGATCACGGCCGAGGACATCGCCGACGCCACCCGCACCGGCAGCCCGGTGCGGGTCGTCGTCCGGGTCCTCGCCGCCACCGAGATCCTGGTGCCGTTCCTGCAGCAGGAGCTGCGCAGCGAACCGGCCGACGCGGTGGCCCACGACTCCAACGCGATCTGGGGCCACCTGGTGGCGAGGAGCCTGCGCCTGCCCACGGTCTCGTTCATGACCACGATGCTGGTGGGAGCCGATGCGTTCCGGAGCCAGACGGCGCGCGAGTGGCTCCAGTTCCTCCGCGCCGCCGTGCGCGACATGCCCGCCGCGGTGGCGGCCCGGCAGCGGGTCGTGCGCCGCTTCGGCAAGGACCTCTTCCCGCCGCGACCGGCCTTCCCGGCGCTCGGCGACGTCACGCTCTTCCCCATCCCCCGGTGGCTGCAGCGACCCGACCCGCGCATCGACGGGACGTGCCACTACATCGGCGCCACGATCGACCCGGACACCCGCGCCCGCGAGCTCGACGCCGAGTTGGCCGCCCACCTCGAGGGGCCCGAACCGCTCGTACTCGTGTCGCTGGGCACCCTCCACTCGGGCACCGAGGCGTTCTTCCGAGCCTGCTTCGACGTGCTCGCCGACCTCCCCGCGCGGATCCTGATCGCGGTCGGCTCGCACACCGATCCCGCCCGGCTCGGCCCACCGCCGGCGAACACGCTGGTCCGTGCGTCCGTCCCACAGCTGGAGGTGCTCCGGCGCACCGCGGTGTTCGTCACCCACGGCGGGATGAACAGCGCCCTGGAGGGCCTCGCGAACGAGGTGCCGCTCGTCGTCGTCCCCCAGCAGTTCGAGCAGCTGCTCATCGGCCGTGCCGTCGCCGAGCGGGGTGCGGGCGCCGTGCTGCGGCACAACCTGTCGAACCGGCCCGTCCCGCCCGCTGAGCTGCGGGCCGCCGTCGAACGCGCGCTCACCGACCCGTCGCTCCGCGCCGCCGCGAAGGCGCTCGCCGACACCGTCGGCGAAGGCGGCGGGCCGCCCGCGGGGGTCCGGGCGATCACGGACCTGCTGGGCGCAACCGGCTGAGCAGCTCGACCACCGGCGCGGACGGCCGGGGCGGGTGCACGACGTAGACCTCGCGGACCGGGGAACGCCCGGCAAGGTCCTTGGCGACGACCCGGCGCCCCGCCAGCATGCTCGCCGGCACGAAGGAGACGCCGAGCCCCGCCTCGACGAGCGCGAGCGTGACCTCGTAGTCCCTGGTCTCGTAGGCAACGGGCAGCGGGCCGAGCGAGTCCAGGCAGATCCGGTTCGGCACGCCCGGCGCCCCGGAGACCCAGTCCTCGCCCGCGACGTCGGCGAGCGCGATCTCCTCCGCGGCCGCGAGCCGGTGGCCGGGCGGGAGCACCAGGCGCAGGGGGTCCCGCAGGAGGAGCCGACGACGCATGCCGCGGGCCGGCGGGAGCGTGACCCCCGGGTAGCGGTGCGTGACGAGCAGGTCGAGCTCGCGCGCGGCGACGAGGCCGTAGCCCTCGGGAGGCTCGACGTCCACCAGCGAGGTGCGGATCCCGGGGCGCCCCGCCTTCAGCGCGGCCAGCGCCCGCGGCAAGAGCGTCCGCGCGGCGGTCGAGAAGGCGCCGACCGCGATCCGCTGCGGTTCCGCGCCCACGGCCGCCCGCACGGCCCGCTCGGCGGCGCGCAGCTCGCCGACCACCCGTTCCCCGTGCTCCAGCAGGACCCGCCCCGGGCCGGTGAGCCGGGTGCCGGTGCGTCCCCGCTCGATCAGCGGAGCGCCGACCTCGCGCTCCAGCTTGGCGAGCTGCTGGGAGAGCGCCGACGGCGTGAACCCCATCCGCGCGGCCGCCGCCGCGATCGAACCGGCATGGGCCACCTCGACGAGCACGCGCACGCGGTCCGCGTCCAATGCCATTAGCGTTCCTGATGCTCGCCCAGCAGGTCGAACTTCAGCTTAACGATCGGCGGACGCATGCTCGTCCTATGACGTCCCTTCCCACGGCCGCGAACGTCGCCGCGGCCGCGACCCGCCTGGCCGGCCACGTCCGGCGCACTCCCGTGCTGCGCGCCGAGGTGGACGGCCGCCCGCTGGTGCTGAAGCTCGAACACCTCCAGCGCAGTGGCTCGTTCAAGCTCCGGGGCGCCCTGAACGCGCTCCTCGCCGGGGAGCCGCCGGAGCGCGTCGTGACGGCGTCCGGGGGCAACCACGGGCTCGGCGTGGCCACCGCGGCCGGCATCCTCGGCGTCCCGGCCGTGGTCTACGTGCCGAGCGGCGTGCCGGAGAGCAAGGCCGGCCGGATCGAGGCGACCGGCGCCAAGCTGATCCGCCACGGCGACACCTACGCCGACGCCGCGGCCGCCGCCCGCGCCGAGCCCGGCCGGTACGTGCACGCCTACGACGACCCCGTCGTCGTGGCCGGGCAGGGCACGGTCACGGCCGAGGTCGTCGAGGAGTGCCCGGACGTGGACGCGGTCGTGGTGGCGGCAGGCGGCGGCGGGCTCGCTGCAGGTACCGCCCTCGCCGCCGGGGACCGCACGGTCGTCACCGTCGAGCCGACCGGCTGCCGGGCGGTGCACGCGGCGCTCGAGGCCGGCGCGCCGGTGGACGTCGAGATCGACTCGGTGGCCGCATCGGCCCTCGGCGCCACGCGGATCGGCGACCTGCCCTTCGCCGTGCTCCGCGCCCGCGACGCCGTGCCGGTGCTCGTGGCCGACGCCGAGATCGTCTCGGCGCAGGAGCGGCTGTGGGAGGAGTTCCGGCTGCGGGTGGAGCCCGCCGCCGCGGCACCCTTCGCGGCGTGGCTGGCCGGGCGGGTCCCCGGCGATCTCCCGTGCCTCGTACTGTGCGGGGCGAACTCGTGACCACCGAGCGGTCACACGGCAAGAGTGGTGGTGGCACACCGACTGCAGTTCGTATGTCGGCGCGCAATTCGGTGTGCGACTGACATTCCTCGCAGCTCGGCCGGGGTACGTGGCGTGGGCGATGACCAACGCGCTGCGCCTGGAGCTCGCGCCGCGGGGCATCAGCATCACCGCGCTGCACGTCGGGTACGTGGACACCGACATGGTCGCCCACCTCGACGTCCCGAAGAGCGACCCGGCGACGATCGCCGCGCTCGCACTCGACGGCGTCCGGGACGGCGCGTTGGAGGTCGTCGCCGACGACGTCAGCCGCTCCGTGTGCAGCGGGCTCTCCGGCGAGCTCTCGGTGCTCTACCCACAGCTCACGGTCGCTGGAAGTGCCAGATGATCTCGGCCGGGAAGCCGGCGTCCGCCGCCCGGGCGGCCTCCGGCACCACAGCGGCCAGCGACCACGGCCATGCGTCCCACGGCCCGAGCTCCGACACCCGGTCCGGGACCCCGTCGACCGGTTCGGGGAGGGGCTCCTCGCACCGGCGCAGCTCCAGGCCCACGGCGAGCGCCGCACGCAGGTAGTCGCCCACCAGGTGGCGGTGGCCGGGCAGCCTGCCGGGGCGCCCTTCGGCGTCGCGCAAGGTGGGGATGGCCCCGCGGAAGATGCGCTCGGGGTGCATGTCGGAGACCACGACGTGGCCGCCGGGACGCAGCACGCGTGCGAACTCCGCGAACGCCGGGCGGAGGTCGGGGACGTGGGCCAGTGCCAGCCCGCAGGTCACCAGATCGGCGGAGGAGTCGGCGACCGGCAGCGCGGCGAGGTCGCCGGACCGGAAGTCGCCGCCGGGGACGTTCGCGCGGGCCCGGGCGAGCATGTCCGGCGAGCTGTCCACGCCGATCACCCGGTGCCCGCGCTCGGCGAGCAGCGCCGAGAACCGGCCGGTGCCGCAGGCCGCGTCCACGGCGACGCCCGCGGGGATCCCGGCCACGATCTCCTTCACGAGCGGCTCGTCGAAGTCGAAAGCCGTGTTGTGCCCGTCGTCGTAGGTGGCCGACCACACCCGGTACCCGTCGACCGTGCCCACCCGGTCGACGGCCACGGCGGCGCCGGCCAGCGACTCGTCGGCCAGCAGCTCCCGGACCTCCGCGATCCGGGCCTCCACGAACTCGCGGTCGTACTCCCCGGTGAACCCCCGCAGCAGGGCGATGCCTTCCAGCCCGATCAGGTACGCCAGCGGGTGCTCGTAGATCACGGCCCGGGACCGTAATCGCGGAGCTGGCCGGCGGCGACCGCATTACCCGGCTCGCCCGCTCGTTCCCCGGACACCCGGTGACCGGTAGGTTGCGGGCAGTTCCGAGGGGGGATCACGGCCGTGGACGCGGAGCCGGGCATCGACCCGCACCGGGTGGCCGAGGTCATCGCCGCGGGCCCCGACGGTGCGGGCCGGCGGGGCTCCGGCTACCGGGTCGCGTCGGGCGTGGTGCTCACCGCGGCCCACGCGGTGGCCGACGCCCGGGCCGTCCGCCTGCGCTTCGACGCCGACACACCGGGTGAGTGGAGCACCCCGGCCGTCGAGGTGGTGGCCGACCCGGCCTCCGACCTCGCCGCGCTGCTCGTCGACGCCCCGGACGTCGTGCCCGCCTGCGCCTTCGGGCGGATCGGTGACGGTCCCGACGTGGCCCCGGTGACGGCCGTGGGGTTCCCGCGGTTCAAGCTGAGGGACTACGCCGCCCCGCTGAGCGGCTCCTACCGCGACTCGCACCACGCGGTGGGCACGGTGGCACCGCTGTCGAACAGGCGCTCCCGGCGCCTCGAGGTCGACGTCCCGCCGCCCGAGCGCGATCCGGATCCCCGCGCCTCGCCGTGGGAGGGCATGTCCGGGGCCGCGCTGTGGGCCGGCCGCCGCATCGTCGGGGTCGTCACCGACCACCACCGGTCCGACGGCCTCGGCCGGCTCGCGGCGGCGCGGGTCACGGAGCTCCTCGACGAGGGCGCGGGTGGCTCGGCGCGCCGCCTGCGGGAGGTGCTCGGCCTGCCGCCGCGGCTGCCGGACGTGGCCGGACCCGGGGCGGCGTCGTACCGGCTGCAGATCCAGGACATCGCCCCCGATGAGCTGCTGGGGCGGGAGGAGGAGCTGCGCGCCCTCGCCGGGTTCACCGAGCAGTACGGGTGGTGGGAAGGGCCCCCGTGGGCCGGCAAGACCGCGCTCATGGCCTGGTTCGCCCTCCACCCACCGCGGGACGTCGACGTGGTCGCGTACTTCGCCGGTACCGGTGGCGGCACGTTCCTCGTCGCGGTGTCCGAGCAGCTCGCCGTGCTCGCCGATCGGCCGTTCGACGCGCCCGTGACGAACGCCGACCTCCGCCGCGGGCTGCTCGGGCTGGTCGAGGCGGCGACGGGGCGGTGCCGCGCCGCCGGGCGCAGGCTCGTCATCGTCGTCGACGGGCTGGACGAGGACACCGGGCCGGCCACCCGGGAGCCCGGCATGGCGGCGCTGCTGCCGCGCCGCCCGCCACCCGGCACGACGGTGCTCGTGACGAGCAGACCCGACCACCTGCTCCCCCGGGACGTACCCCCCGACCACCCGCTGCACCGGTGCTCCCGCCACCGGCTCCCGGTCTCGCCGCACGCTCGCGACGTGGAGCTCTTCGCGCAGCGGGAGCTGGCGGAGCGGCTGCGGGAAGGCCCGCTCCACGAGGAGCTGATCGGGCTGATCACCGCGTCCGGCGGCGGGCTCACGAGGGATGACCTCGCCGAGCTGAGCGGCGCGTCCCCGTTCGGGGTCGCGGACCTGCTCGCTGGCGCGTTCGGGCGCAGCGTGGCCACCCGGACGAACCGCGGCTACGTCCTCGCGCACCGGGCGCTGCGGGACGCCGCCGAACGGGAGCTCGGGTCGCACCTCGACAAGTACCGAGGGCGGCTCGCCGGCTGGTGCGAGGATCACCGCCGACGCGGCTGGCCCCCGGACACCCCCGGCTACCTCCTGCACGACTTCCCGCGCGTGCTGGCGGCATCGGGCGACGTCGCGCGGCTGGCCGCCCTCGCCGCCGACCCCCGGCGCCACGAGCGGCTGCTGGATGCCACCGGCGGCGACGCGGCGGCGCTCGACGAGATCGCGCTGGCCCAGCGCCTGGGGGCAGATGAGCGCGAGCCGGACCTGCTGGCGGCCACACTGCTCGCGCTGCGACGCGAAGAGCTCACCGACCGCAACAAACGCGTTCCGGTGCGGCTGCCGGCGGTGTGGGCCGCGCTGGGCCGCCGGGATCGGGCCGCGGCGCTCGCCATGGGGTTCCCGAAGCGCAAGCGGCGGGCCGCCGCCCTCGCCGCCGCGGCGTGCGCTGCCGCGTGCGCAGGTCGCCTCGACGACGCCGAGGTGCTCGCAGCCCGGGTACCGGACGAGGGCAGGCGCGACGGCGCCCTCGCCACGATGGCCGTCGCGGCCGCCGTCCACGATCCGGACCGGGCGCTGGGGTGGGCGCGCCGCTGCTCGACGGAACGTCGCACGGGCGCGCTCGCACGGGTCGCCGCCACGCTGGCCGGCCGGGATCGGCAGCGGTCCCGGGATGTCGTCGCCGAGCTGGCGGCGGCGCCGCTGGGCCACGGTTCCCGCGTCGCCGTCGCGCTGGCCGCCGCCGCGGTCGGCGAGCCGGACCGGGCCGAGGCACTCGTCGCCGGCATCCCGCGAGGTGGTTTCCGCAGCCGCGCCCTCGCCGAGGTTGCGGTGGCGCTCGCCGATGCGGGCGAGGCGAGCCGGGCGGAGGAGGTCGCGGGAACCGTCCGGCGTCCGGGGCTGCGGCTCCCGGTGCAGGCCGCACTGGTCCGCTGCGCGGTGCGGCGGGGAGACGGCGCGGCCGCGCGGCGGCAGCTCGCCGCGCTGCACGACACGGCCCGCAGGGCGGCTCACCCCGGTGATGCCCTCGTCGAGCTGCTCGCGCTCGCCCGGACGGTGGCCGACCCCGCCGTCGTCGCCGAGCTGCTGCGCGGATCCGAGCGGCTGGTCACGGAGCGGATCGGCCGCGACCAGCGGGACTGGGCTCGCGCACGGCTGGCCGTCGCGCACGCCGCGGTCGGGGACACCGGGCGTGCCGAGGCGCTGCTCGACCTGCTCCCGGACGGAGACCGGACCGCCGACGCACTCGTCGAGATCGCCGAACATGCCGCCCGCAGCGGCCACGCCGACCGGGCCGAGGCACTGGTGCGCCGCGTGCCCGGCGACGGCCGCCGGATGCGCGCGCTGGCCGACGTCGCGGCCGCTCTCACGGCCCGTGACCCGCGCCGGGCCGAGGTCATCGCCGTCGAGGCCGAGAACATGGCGCGGCGGACGAGCGACGCGCACCGGCTCGCGACGATGGCGGACCGGGTGGTGGACGGCCTGGTGGCGCTGGACGAGGCCCGGGCCGCCCGGGCTGTCGCCGAGCGGATCGCGGAGCCGTCCGCCCGGGACGCGGCGCTGGGCCGGGTGGCCACGGCGTTCGCCACGAGCGGTGCGGTCGAGGATGCGATCACCCTCGCCCGCGCGCTGGACGAGCCGGAGCACCGCTCCTGGGCGTTGGTCGGCATCTGCGAGGCCCAGGCCGCCCGGGGTGACCGGGACGGGGCGGCCGCCACCGCCGCAGCGGTCCGCGCGGAGCCATCGGGGGACGGCTACACCCGCGTCGTCGCATTCCTGCTGCTGTCGGCGGCCCTGCGCACCGCGGGTGCGGTCGAGGACGCGGAGCGCCTGCGGGCGGCCGCGACGGCGCAGGCCGTCGACGACGTCGCGGACCCCGGCCAGCGGGCGCGGGCGATCGCGCAGCTGGCGGTGACGCTGGAGGGCGCGGGCGACCCCGTCCGGGCCGCGGTGATCGCGCGGCGCACCGGGGCGATGCTGGCGAACATCGATGATCGAGGCCGGCAGGACCGGGCGCGCACGCGCGTGGTCGAGGTCTTCGCGGCGGCGGGCCGGACGACGTGGGCCGACGCCGTCGCCCGTCCGATCGCGGGCGCGGCGGCCCGGGTGCGGGCCCTGGCCGCCCTCGCCGCCGCGACGCCGGGCGACGCGGATCGCGCGTGGACCCTGCTGAGCCGGGCCGAGGAGGCGCTGCCGACCATCGAGAGCGCGGAGGAGCGGGCAGCCGCGACCGGCCGGATCGCCATCGCAGCCACCGTCGTGCTCGCCGCCGGTACCGCACCGGAACACGACCGGCGCGCATGGGCCGGCCGTCTCGTGGCGGCGCTGCTCGGCACCGAGTGCTGGGTGGAGGCCGTCCCGGCCCTCGCCCGGCTGGACCGAGCCGCATTCGACGCCCTCGCCCGGTGGCTCGGCGAGCACCCGCATTGTGACGGAATCCTTGGAAAGCCTTAAGGCAGCGATGCGTGTGCGCTATCACGTCCCCCACTAGGCTCGGAACCGTCCGATCCGACCCCACCGAGAGGAGGCGCGCGATGTATGACGCCAACAGCATGTCGCCACTGATCGTGCCCATCCGGTGGAGCCTGCGGCACGACGGATTCGTCGAGCGCTTCGGGCTCCACCGCCCTCCCGGTCGATCGCACCGACCACGCGTGGGGATGGGTTCCCAGCTGTGACAGGCGGACCGCCATCCCGGCACCGGGTCGTGCGACCCGGCTGTGGAGTGCGATTCCGCGAGGAGACTCGTCATGCCGTTGGCGCTCTCGGAAGTCATCGCGCAACTGCGCGCCGAACTCGCCGACGCCATGCGCGCGGGTGAGAACGAGCAGCTCCGCTTCGAACTCGGCCCGGTCGAGGTCGAGCTCACCGTGGGCGTCGACAAAGAGGCCAAGCCCGGCGCCAAAGCCAAATTCTGGGTGCTCGAGCTGGGCACCGAGACCCGGTTCGCCGCCTCGTCCACGCAGAAGATCAAGCTGACGCTCGATCCGCGCCACACCGCCCATCCGGGCCGCCGACCCACGATCTCGGGCGACGAGGTTCCGAACGAACGCTGACGGTCAGCTCTTCCCCGGAACCCGGGCGCGCAACGCCAGCACGATGGGCGTCGGGCCCCCGCTCTCGGCGAACCGCTCCGGCACCATGCCAGCGTCCAGCACGGCGTTCAACAGCTCCGCGAGCGGGAAGTGGCTGGCGCCGACCTTGTCCCGGATCCCCCGGTCGGTCCACGACTCCTTCGTCCAATGACGATCGCCGTACCCCTGCCGGACCACGACGGCGTCCGGATCGGTGCGGTCGGCGAACCCGCCGCAGAAGCAGGGGTGGACGCCCACGTGGACGAACACGCCCCCGGGTCGCAGCACCCTGGCGGCCTCGCGGAGCACCGCCGGGTACGCGGGCATGTCGGTGTGGACCATCACCGCGATCGCCGCGTCGACCGACCCGTCCCCGAGCGGCATCCGTTCGGCGTCGGCGCGAGCACACGCGAGCCTGCCTCGTGCGTGCCGCAGCATCCCGGCCGAGACGTCGACACCGACGGGGAACCACCCCATTGCGCGCACGCTCGCGGCGTGCACCCCGGTACCGCAGCCGATCTCGAGGCAGTGGCCGTCGCCCGGCCCGAGCAGGCCGCGCAGCGCACGGTCGATCCCGGCCGGGTCGTCGACCGAGCTGCGGGGCAGGAACTCACCCTCGTACCAGTCCGCGATCTCGTCGTAAGCCGCCGTCGCCGCCATGCCCGCCTCCCCGGGGTCGGGGCGAGCTTACGGCGCGGAGCGCGCTGTTCCCGCCCCGATTCCGATGCCCGCATGGTGGCCTTACCGGCGTAGCACGGCAGCACGGCCACCTTGCCGGCGTCGCGTGCCCACCACGTGCCGGGCAGGTGGTCGCCACGGATGCCCCGAGGCCGGCCGCCGGCGCACCCTGTGCCCTCACGAGCACCAGGAGGGACACCATGGGCAAGGTCGTCGCACAGGCGTCGATGTCGCTGGACGGGTTCATCGCCTACCCGTCCGGCGGCGTCGGGCCGCTCTTCGACTGGTACCGCAACGGCGACGTCGAGTTCCACGACAACGAGCCGACCCGCGGCTACCGGCTCACGGCGGCGAGCGCCGATTACCTGCGGCCGGTGTGGAGCGACGTGGGACCGAGCGTGATCGGGCGGCGGCTGTTCGACCTGACCGACGGCTGGGGCGGGACCCCGGCGGTGGGCGACGCCGTCTTCGTCGTGACCCACCGGGTGCCCACGGAGTGGGTGGAGTCCCACCCGGACGCTCCGTTCACCTTCGTCACCGACGGCGTGGAGAGCGCGATCGCGAAGGCGCAGTCGGTGGCGGGCGAGCGGATCGTGGCGCTGACCGCGGGTGACCTGACCGGGCAGGCCCTCGCGGCCGGCCTGGTCGACGAGCTGCGGATCGACCTCGTACCTGTCCTGCTCGGCACGGGCGTGCGATTCTTCGGCGGCTTCACCGGGGCCGAGCGGCTGCTCGAGAACCCGGAGGTCGTCCAGGGTGACCGCGTGACCCACCTGCACTACCGCATCCGTGAGGAGTCGTGAACGCCGTGAAGATGCTGCTCGAGCTCATCCCCGTCCCGGTCGCCGACATCGATCGCGCCAAGGAGTTCTACGTGCGCGCGGGCTTCGCCGTCGACGTCGACGTGCGGCCGGCCGAGGGGGTGCGGGTGTGCCAGCTGACGCCACCCGGCTCCGCCTGCTCGATCACGCTGACCAGCGGCCTGCCCCAGGTCGCCGACGCGGTCCCCGGGTCGCTGCGTGGCCTGCACCTCGTCGTCGCCGACGTCGCGGCCGCCCGGGACGAGCTCGCCCGCCGCGGCGTGGCGGTCGGCGAGATCGACGAGGTCGGAGGTGGCGTCAAGTACGTCCCGTTCAGCGACCCGGACGGCAACACGTGGGTGCTGCAGGAGATGCCGTGGCGGGCGGACGACTTCGCGCCGTCAGCCGAATGAGCCCAGGTTCGGCAGGTCGTGGCCGAGCCGGTCGCGCTTCGCCGTGAGGTAGCGGACGTTGTACTCGTCCACGGGCGCCAGTAGCGGGACCCGCCCGCTGACCGTGATGCCGTGCTCGGTGAGCGCGAGCACCTTGTCGGCGTTGTTGGAGAGCAGCCGGACCGACCCGACGCCGAGGTGGTGCAGCACGCGGGCCGCCGCGCCGAAGTCGCGCACGTCCACCGGCAGGCCGAGCGCGGTGGCCGAGTCGACGGTGTCGAGCCCCTGCTCGTCCTGCAGCACGTGGGTGCGGACCTTCGCGACGAGCCCGATCCCCCGGCCCTCGTGGCCGCGCAGGTACACGAGCACGCCGCACTCCGCGTCGGCGATCGCCTCCACCGCCGACCGGAGCTGGGCCCCGCACTCGCAGCGCAGTGCCCCGAACACGTCGCCGGTGAGGCACTCGGAGTGGACCCGGACCAGCACGTCCGCCCGGCCTCGTGGTTCACCGCGGACGAGGGCGAGGTGCTCGTTCCCGTCGTGCGGGTCCCGGAACGCGACGGCGCGGAACCGGCCGCGCCGCGTCACCAGGTCCGACTCCGCGACCTCCGCCAGATCCGTGTTGCGCGTGTCGCGCATGAGCTGCCCCTCTCGTCCCCTCTTGCGAACCGTGAGAAGGTCCACCGCGATGGACCTCCTCCCGGTCGACACCACGTTCGACGCGCGCGACCACGGCGCCACGGTCGCGCTGCTCCCGGTCGGCAGCTTCGAGCAGCACGGCCCCCACCTGCCGCTCACCACCGACACCCTGGTCGCCAGCACGATCGCGCTCGAGCTCGCGACCGTGTACCCGGTCTTCAGGCTTCCACCGCTCACGATTTCCTGCTCGCACGAGCACGCGGCGTGGGCCGGCACGGTCAGCATCTCGGCCACCACACTGGCCGCCGTCGTGCGTGACGTGGCCACGTCGGTCGCGCGTGCCGGCGCGAGCACGCTCGTGCTCGTGAACGGGCACGGCGGCAACTACGTGCTCGGCAACGTGGTGCAGGAGGCGAGCCTCGACCCGTTCCGGATGGCGCTCTTCCCCACCGAACCGGACTGGGACGACGCCCGCGCCGAGGCAGGCCTGAGCACCACCGGCCTGTCCGACATGCACGCCGGTGAGCTGGAGACCTCGATCCTCCTGCATGCGTTCCCGGATCTCGTCAGGCCGGGGTACGAACGGGCCGACCACCTCGCCGACGACCGGCGGTACCTGCTGTCACGGGGGATGCAGGCCTACACGGAGTCGGGAGTGGTCGGTCGGCCGTCGCTGGCGTCCGCGGAGAAGGGACGTGCGGTGCTGGCGAGCCTCGTCCGGTCGTTCGCAGGCCACCTGTGAGGCGGCCCGCCGTCAGCCGCAGCAGCAGCACCGCCCCGCCGGGCAGGCAGGCCACCATGCAGAGCACGCCGTACGCGACGGCGGCGGCGAAGCCCTGCTCCGCCCCCAGCCCCACCGCGCCGAACCCGACGGCGGCGACGGCCTCCCGCGGGCCCCATCCGCCGACGTTGAGCGGCAGCGCCATGACCAGGAGCGCGAGCACGAGCAGCGGGAGGAGCTGCGTGACGGGCGCGGTGGCGCCGACGGCGCGGGCGGCCACGACGAACGTCGCGAGGTAGCCGGCGAGCGCAACGACGGAGAGCCCGACGATCCCCGGCGCGGCGCCGGCGCGCACCACGGCCCGCACGTCGGCGGCCACCGGACGCAGGCGCCCGCGCAGCAGCCATCCCAGTACCGGGAGCACCGCCAGCACGAGGATCCCGATCCACCCGGCGCCGGGCACGAGCTCACCGAGCACGCCGAGCAGGGCGGGCTCCACCGCCAGCACCACCGCGGCCACTCCGACCAGCACGACCAGACCCACGAGCCGTTCGAACACGACGGCCCGCACACCGCGCCCGACGTCACCGGCCCGCCTGCCGTGCCCGACGGCGCGGTGCAGGTCGCCGAGCATCCCGGCCGGCAGCACGGCGTTGAGGAACAGGGCCTGGTAGCAGTCGGCGACGGCCCTGGGGAGCGACAGGCGCAAACCCAGGCCGCGCGCCACCAGGCACCAGCGCCACGCGCTGCAGACCGTGGTGACCACCCCGAACGCGAGTGCGGCGAGCACCGGCCCCGCCTGCAGCGCGGCGAGCGCGTCCAGGACGGCCGCCGGCCCCGACCACCACGCGAGCACGCCGACGATCGAGGCCACGGCCAGCGGCCGGGCGACGCGTGCCGGGCTCACGAGCACGTCTCCGGAAGGGCGAGCAGGTCGGCGTGCCCGACGACGACCCGCAGGTCGCCGTGGGCCGCCGCCTCCAGCCTGCGCCGCATGTAGGCCTCCGCTTCCTGGGCGAGGCCGGGCCGGTGCTCGCACGCGGCGGCGACCCAGCCGCGCAGCCACTGCTCGAGCAGCGCGCCGTTGTCAGGACCGAGGCGCCACGGACTCGGCGCCCGCACGACCGCCACGCCGTGCCGCCCGAACGCCGCCGCGGCAGCGGGCGCTGCGTCCGGTCCGAGCAGCCTCCGGCCGTCGACGGTGCGTCGCTGGTGGGCGTCGAACGCGGCGGCGAAGGCGGAGTCGAGCGGGTCGGTGGGCCTGATCAGCACGCTGCCGGTGACCGAGAGGGTCAGCAGCGCCGCACACCCCGCCGCCGCGCACGCCGCGGCCAGGCGCTCCACCTCGTCGGCGGTGAGCAGGTCCAGCAGCGCCGACGCCGTGACCACCGCCGTGCCGGCGAGCTGCGCGGCGTCGAGGCCGGTGAGGTCACCTTCCCGCGGCTCGGCGCTGACCCCGGCCGGCAGGCTCGCCATGGCCCGGTCGAGGAGGGCCGGGTCCCGGTCGTGCAGCAACCAGTGCTGGGGCCGCGGGAGCCGGTCGGCGAGCCAGCGGCCCATCGATCCCGTCCCGCAACCGAGGTCGCGCACCACCAGCAGGCTGCCGGGCCGGATGGGCAGCCACGCGTACAGCCGGTCGGCGAGCTCGGTGGACCGGGCGGCGGCGTCGGCGGGCTCACGCAACGCCAGCCAGTCCGGCGTGACCGGGGTGCCGGGGGAGCTCACGTCGCCTCCTCGCTGGCGCTCGTCGGCCACGCTCGCTCGAGCGCTGCTGTGTTGAACGGTGAGCTCGCAAGCTCGCTCACGCCAACGCGTCGGCCAGGCACCGCGCGGTCACCTCCCAGCCGGTGAGGGCGCCGCGCCGCTGCCGGGCGGCCGCGCGCGCCGAGCGGCGCAGCTGCGGCTCGTCGAGCCAGCGGCGCAGGCCTGCCGCCAGCGCGGAGGCGTCGGCCGGGGGCACGAGGAGACCCGGGAGATCACCGTCCGGCGCGCGGCCGAGGGTCTCCGGCACGCCGTCGACCGCGGCCGCGAGCACCGGGACGCCCCTGGCGAGCGCCTCCGTCACGACCATGCCGTACGACTCGGCCCGCGACGGGAGCACCAGCAGGTCGGCCGTCGCGTACACCGCGTCGAGCGCGGCCCCGCGGAGCGGGCCGGTGAGTGCCACTCGGTCGCCCAGGCCGTACCGCTGCACCAGGTCGCAGACGAACGCGACGTGCGCGGGGGCGCGGGTCACCGGGCCGACGAGGAGGCAGCCCCAGTCGCGGTCGGTGATCCGGGCCAGGGCCTCGACGAGCACGTCCTGGCCCTTCGTCGGCGTGATCGACCCGACGCACAGCAGCCGCGTTCCGGCCTCCTCGGCGTCGGCGAGCGGGGCAGGCTCCACGCCGGGCGGCACGACGTGCACCCGGTCGGCCGGGAGCCCGTGCACCGTGACGAGCCGGCGGGCCGCCCACGGGCTGGTGGCCACGACCGCGGCGGCGGCGCGCAGGGTGATGCGCTCCCGGGCCATGCGGTCGGCCGCCACCGCGGGCGGCAGCCCGGTCTCGTCGGCGAGCGGCAGGTGGACGAGCACGACGAGCCGCAGCCGCCGCGCGTGCGGGGCGAGCACGTCCGGCACGGAGCACGCGACGAGCCCGTCGAGCAGCACGTCGGCCCCGTCCGGCACCGCCGCGAGGCGCCGGCCCAGCTCCCCGCGCGCCGCAGCGTCGGGCTCCGGCCAGCGGCCGTCGACGGCGATCTCGCACACGGTCCGGCCGACGGCCGGCAACGCCTGGCAGACGCGCCGGTCGTACGCGTTGCCGCCGCTGGGACGGGCCGGGTCGTCGATGTCGCCGGGGACGACGACGTAGATCGTCCGGGCCGTCACGGGAGCCGTCACAGGGACCGCTCGTAGCTCGCCCACGCGATGTGCGACTCGTGCAGCGTCACGACGATCCCGGAGATCCCGCGCGCCCCCTCGCCCAGCGCTCCCGCGTGGATGCGGTCGGCGAGGCGGTCGGCCACCAGCCGGGCCAGGAACTCGGTGGAGGTGTTGACGCCCGCGAAGGCTGGCTCGTCGTCGAGGTTGCGGTAGTTGAGCTCGCCCAGGACCTCGCCGAGCTGCTGGGTGGCCAGCCCGATGTCGACCACGATGCCGTCGTCGTCGAGCTCGGGGCGGCGGAACGTCGCGTCCACC
Organism: Pseudonocardia adelaidensis; assembly: GCF_039543345.1. Lineage (NCBI taxonomy): Bacteria > Bacillati > Actinomycetota > Actinomycetes > Pseudonocardiales > Pseudonocardiaceae > Pseudonocardia > Pseudonocardia adelaidensis. Next base: position 112,012 of record NZ_BAABJO010000002.1, read on the forward strand.
ACGAACGTGGCGCCGTGCAGGCGTTGGGCGGGACCGAACACGTCGCCCCGGAAGCTGTGGGCGACCATCATGTGGTCCCGGACCGTAATGCTGAACACTCTGGCTCCCTCGCCCCGCGGCTGGATTCCGTTCCTACCCCACACGTGCCGCTGCCCCGGGAAGTTCACCGGCACCGGTGAAACGGTGACCGCCGCCCCGGGTGCGTCAGGCGGTCGGGTAGCGCAGCCGCACGCACAGGGCGGGCAGCGTGCCGTCGGCGAGGCGGGGCAGCAGCGCGGGCAGCTCCTCGAACGGGTGCTCGGCCGTGACCAGCGCGTCGAAGCGCGGGTCGGCGAGCAGCCGCAGCGCGACGGCCATGCGCCCGGCGTAGCCGCGGCCGGCCCGGCGCGGCGAGACCGTGCCGACCTGGCTGCTGCGGACCGCCAGGCGCTTGGCGTGGAACGCCTCGCCGAGCGGCAACCGCACCGGCCGGTCGCCGTACCAGGACAGCTCGACGACCTCGCCCTCCGCGGCCAGCAGCTCGAGCGACCTCGCGAGTCCCGCCTCGGTGGCGCTGGCGTGCACGACGAGGTCGCAGTCGCCCTCGGCGGCGTCCGGCGTGGCGAACCCCACGCCCAGCTCGGCGGCGATCGCGGCCCGGGCCGGGTCGGCGTCGACCAGCTGGACCCTGGCTCCGGGGATCCCGGCGAGCAGGGCCGCGACGCTGCACCCCACCATGCCCCCGCCGACCACGGCGACCCGGTCGCCCACCAGCGGCGCGGCGTCCCACAGCGCGTTCACGGCCGTCTCCACAGTGCCCGCCAGCACCGCGCGGGCCGCCGGCACGTCGTCGGGGACGGGCGTGACGGCCGTCGCGGGCACCACGAAGCGCGTCTGGTGCGGGTACAGGCAGAACACCGTCCGGCCGACGAGGTCGGCTGCTCCGTGTTCGACGACCCCCACCGCGAGGTACCCGTACTTCACCGGGGCGGGGAAGTCCCCCTCCTGGAACGGGGCCCGCATCGCGGCGTGCTGGCTCCGTGGCACGCCGCCGCGGAAGACGAGGGTCTCGGTGCCGCGGCTCACCCCGGAGAACAACGTGCGGACGACGACGTCGGTGGGGCCGGGTTCGGGCAGGTCGACCGCCCGGATCTCGCCCTCGTGCGGCGCGCGCAGCCAGAATGCTCGGGCGCTGTGACCCATCTCTCATCCTTCCAGAGGTGAACCGACGGGACCGCGCGGACGTGATGCGGAGGTGGAACGCGGAGTGGTCACCAGCACGTGCACATTAGTGAAGGGAGGCCCGGAACAGGCCGCAGCTGCCGGCATGCAGCTGCTGATCCTGGCCGGGCTAGCCGCCGCGTTCGGGCTCGGACCGCTCGGTGTACTGGTCGGAGTGGTGTACGCGGCGGCATTGCTGGGGCTGCTGTCCGCCGCGATGCACCGTGCCGGGCGGTCCGTGCTCGGCCCCGCCGACCTCGTCACGCTCGCCAGGGCGCTGCTGGTCGGCGGGGTCGCCGCGGTCGTCGCCGACGGCCTGCTCACGGGCCGGACGGCCCCGGCCGCGCTGGTCGCCCTCGCCTCGGTGGCGCTGGCGCTCGACGCCGTCGACGGGAAGGTGGCCCGGCACACGGGCACCGTGTCGCCCGTGGGCGCCCGCTTCGACATGGAGGTCGACGCGTTCCTCGTCCTCGTCCTGAGCGTGCACGTCGCCGGCATCGTCGGGCCGTGGGTCCTCGCGATCGGCCTGATGCGGTACGTGTTCGTCGCGGCGGGCCGCCTGCTGCCCTGGTTGCGCGGGCCGGTGCCGCCGAGCCACGTCGCGAAGACGGTGGCCGCCGTGCAGGGCGTGGTGCTCGTGGTCGTGGCCGCCGGGTTGCTCCCGTACCCGGCCACAGTCGCGCTGGTGGCCGTGGCGCTCGCCCTGCTGGTCTGGTCGTTCGGCCGGACGGTGCAGTGGCTGTGGCGGGCCGCGCGGGTTCCGGCCGCCTGCTGAGGACACGCGTCCGGAGAGCATCCGCGCAGGGCGAACCGCGTGGCCATCACCGGGTCGCGATCGGTAGCGTCGAGGGGCCGAACGACAGGAGCTCCTCGATGACCGGCCCAGCCACCGGCCACCCCGACGCCGAACCGCAACCCGCTGCGGCCGCGGCCGCCTCGCTGGTGATCTGGCTCCTCGTCGGCTCCGCGTTCGTCATGATCCTCAACGAGACGATCATGAGTGTCGCCCTGCCGGCGCTGATCGCCGACCTCGGCATCTCCGTCAGCACCGCACAGTGGCTCACCAGCGGCTTCCTGCTGACGATGGCGGTGGTCATCCCGATCACCGGGTTCCTGTTGCAGAGGTTCCCGCCGCGGCGGGTCTACCTCACGTCGATGCTGCTGTTCAGCACCGGCACCCTCGTCAGCGCGCTCGCGCCCGGGTTCCCGGTGCTGCTCACCGGCCGGATCGTGCAGGCCGCTGGCACCGCGGTGATGGTCCCGCTGCTCATGACCACCGTGCTGCGCCTGGTGCCCGCCGAGCGCAGGGGCGCCACGATGGGCACGATCACGATCGTGATCGCCGTCGCCCCCGCGGTGGGGCCGACGCTCTCCGGCGTCATCCTCAGCACCCTCGGCTGGCGGTTCATGTTCTGGATCGTGCTGCCGATCGCCCTGGTCGCGTTCGCGGCGGGCGCCCGGTGGCTGCGGGTGGCCGCCGAGGTGCGACCGGTCCCACTCGACCTCGGCTCGGTGGCGCTCTCGGCCCTCGGGTTCGGCGGCCTCGTGTTCGGGCTGAGCAGCGTGGGCGAGTCCGCCCGTGGGCACGCGCTCGTCCCGCCGTGGATCCCCACCCTGATCGGGGTGGTGGCGCTCGCCGTGTTCGTCGCCCGCCAACTGCGGCTGCAGGGCGCGGGCAACGCGCTGCTGGACCTGCGGCCGTTCGCGCACCGGCCGTTCGTCCTCGCGATGGTGCTCGTCGTGCTGAGCATGATGTCGCTCTTCGGCGTGCTGATCCTGCTGCCGCTCTACCTGCAGGACGTGCTGCGGGTCAGCCCGTTCGTCACCGGGCTCGCGGTGCTGCCGGGCGGGCTCGCGATGGGCCTGCTCGGGCCGGTGGTCGGCCGCCTCTACGACGAGCTCGGCCCGCGCACGCTCGTCATCCCCGGAGCGGTGGTGCTCACCGCCGCGCTCTGGGCGTTCACCACGCTGGGCGATGGCTCGCCGCTGTGGATGATCATCGCGTTCCACGTCGTGCTGGTGCTCGGGATCTCGCTGATGCTCACCCCGCTCATGACCGACGCGCTGGGCCGGCTGCCCGGGCACCTCGACTCGCACGGCAGCGCGATCATGGCCACGCTCCAGCAGGTGGCGGGCGCGGCCGGCACCGCGCTGTTCATCACCGTGATGGCGGTGGCATCCGATGGCGCCACCGCGGGCACGGACGCCGGGGGCGCCCGCGCGGCGTTCATGGTGGCGGCGATCATCGCCACGATCGCGCTCCCGCTCACGTTCCTCGTCGGCGCCGGCACGCAGAGCTCCCGCGACGCGAACGGCACTCTGGCGCACTGATCCGAGAATGATGTCGGGGACGGGCGAGCGGGATCATCGGTCCCGGCGGGGTGGGTGCCCGGTCGGGACGGGCTGGGGTGCGGTCAGGCGGCGGGTTCGAGGGTGACCTTGTAGCCGAGTGCTTCGAGTTGGCGGACGTGGGTGCGTTTCTTGCGTTCGGGGCCGATCCGGTTGTCGTAGAAGTCGGCGCCGAGGTCGTGGTAGCGGGCCTCGGGTTCAGACAGCAGATGCCAGACGATGACCAGGATGGAGCGTCCGATCGCGACGATGGCCTTCTTCTTGCCGCGCCGGCGCGCGATCCGCCGGTAACGCTCGCCCAGGAAGGTGTCGGTTCGGCGGGCGGCGACGGCGGCTTCGCCCAAGACACGGGCCACGAGCTGGCCCGCCGCAGCCTCGGGCGCGTGTACGTCCTCGAGGACGACTACCGGCGTGCGATGGTCGGGGCCGAACAGGCGTGGGTGCGCTCGGTGCTCGGGCAGCTCGACGCGGGGGCGCCGGACGACGACCACTGGCGGGCCCACCACGCCGGCGGGTAGGGACGGTCAGCGCGTCTCGAAGGTCCCGTGTGGAGGCGCAGGCGACGCGGTGGCCCCTGCGTCGGCGACCGGGCGGGCGTCGCCGCGGAACCGGTCGAGCTCGGACCCGTGCAGCAGGCGCCCCGCGGACGGGTCGCCCGCGGCCCGCGCCGCCAGCAGGTCCACCGGCAGCGCGTCCCGGCGGCCGACGAGCAGCAGGTTCCCGAACCGCCTTCCGCGCAGCACCGCCGGGTCGGCCACGAGACAGGCGTGCGGGAACACCGCCTGCAGCGTGGCCACCTGAGCACGCGCGAAGGCCAGCGGGCCGCCGTCGGTCAGGTTGGCCGCGTAGGTCGCGTCCGGGGCCATGACGTCCGCGACGGCGTGCAGGAACTCGGTGGAGGCGAGGTGCGCCGGCGTGCGGGCGCCTGCGAACACGTCCAGGACGACGAGGTCGAACGTGCCGTGCCGGAGCCGCCCCACGACGTCGCGCGCGTCGCCCGTGCGCACCCGCAGCCGCCAGGACCGGTCGAGCGGCAGCTCCCGGCGCACCAGCTCCACCAGCGCCCCGTCCCGTTCCACGACCTGCTGGCCGGACCGCGGCCGGGTGGCCGCGACGTAACGGGCGAGCGTGAACGCCCCGCCGCCGAGGTGCAGCACGGTCAGCGGCCTGCGGGGCGGCGCCGCGAGGTCGACGACGTGCCCGAGCCTGCGGGTGTAGCCGAACTCCAGGTGCGTCGGGTCGTCGAGGTCGACGTGCGACTGGGGCGTGCCGTCGAGCAGGAGCGTCCACCCGCGCCTGCGGTCGAGGTCCGGCCGCAGCTCGGCGATCCCGGACGCGACGCGAGCACGCACCGGGTCCCGCCCGCGCCGTGCCACCGGGCCAGTATCGGATGGCGCAGCACCATGCTCCACAACGCGGTCGGAAGCGCCCGAGAACAGCGCTACGGCCCCATGACGCTGAGGACTGCGGGAGCGCCTGAGAGGGTGATCGGCAGCCTTCTGCTGCTTGCCACCACCGGATCAGTGGGCGGGAGAGCCCGGAGGCCGCCGGCGGGTCAGCGACGTCGGAAGAACGTGAACACGGGGCGAAGCTAGATCGGCGGCGCCCCGGGCGCACCTCGTTTCCCATCCCCGAGGAGTGCGCTGGAGGACCCCGGCCGTAGCGAGCGGCGTCCTGGGTGGCCGCCTCGCAAGGCGGAGCAGGAGGCCGATCCCGGGTCGTGTCCGCGACGACGTCAACGCAGCGAGGTGGCCGCCTGGGCGGCGCGCAGGTCGGGGCTCTTCAGCGCACCCCTGGGAGGCCGACCGCGAGCGCTGCCGTCGCCGCGACGCACGCGAGGGCACGGGCGTGGTTCCACGCGGTCCAGCGGGACAGGTAGTCCGCCCAGGTCGCGGCGCCTTTGTCGGTGAGGGGGTTGGCGGCGTCGAGCCGGTTGTTCATCGGGACGTTCACCACGAACGTCAGCCCGATGCTGCCGACGAGGTACAGCAGCCCACCGATCACGACCCAGGCCGTGCCGGGGCTGCCGCTGATCGGCGCGCCGATCACGAGCAGCAGGCTGAGCACACCGGTGCCCATGAACACGAGGAGGAAGAGCGGGTTCTGGATCACGCGGTTCACCTGCTGCATCGCCTCGGCTCCCGCGGCGGGGCGCAGCCGGCGCAACGCCGGCATGACCGACGTGGAGAAGGCGAAGAAGACCCCGGCCATGAGGCCGGAGCCGACGACGCCGAGCAGCGCGACGACGGGCAGGACGGTGGCGATCACGGTGTCCTCCTGGCGGGGTGGTGGGCATCCAGATTGCCCGGGTGATCCAGGACCATCAATGCTCGCCGGTCCCGGTCTCGTGCTCGTTCGTCCAGGAACCCTGGATGCGGCGCATACTCGGCCGGTGGCGACCGACCCGATGCAGGCCGACGACCCGCTCGGCGAGGCACTCCACTTCCTGCGCGTCACGGGCAGCTTCTACTGCCGATCCGAGCTGACGGCGCCGTGGGGCCTCACGATGCCGAGCTGGCCGGACTGCATGTGGTTCCACATCGTCACCGCGGGCCGGTGCGAGCTCGACCTGGGCACCGCCGTCCCGAGCCTGCTGCGTGCCGGCGACATCGCACTCGTCCCGCACGGGCAGGGGCACGCGTTGCCCAGCGGGACGGGTGCCGTCGCCCCGGACGTCATGAGCCTGGAGCACGAGTTCCGCAACCGGTACGCGGTCCTGCGCCACGGCGGTGGCGGTGCCGGCACCACGCTCGTCTGCGGCGCCGTCCGGCTCGACCACCCCGCCGCGCACCACATCGTCCCGCTGCTGCCGCACCTGATCCACGTCGAGCCCGGGGGCGACCCGCAGGACGAGTGGATGCAGAGCACGCTGCGGCTGATCGCCGCGGAGGCCGCGTCGCTGCGCCCCGGCGGCGAGGCCGTGATCACGCGCCTCTCGGACATCCTCGTCATCCAGACGCTGCGCTCCTGGATCACGGACGACCCGGCCGCGCAGCGCGGCTGGCTCGGCGCGCTGCGGGACCGCCAGATCGGCCGGGCGATCTCGCTGATCCACCGCGACCCGGCGCGGGACTGGACGGTCGCCTCCCTCGCAGGCGAGCTCGCGATGTCGCGCTCGGCCTTCTCGGCGCGGTTCACCGAGCTCGTCGAGGAACCCGCGATGCGCTACGTCACCCGGTGGCGCATGCAGGTGGCCCGCACCTGGCTCGCCGACGACGGTGCCACGGTCGGCGAGGTGGCGGGCCGGCTCGGCTACCGGTCCGAGGCCGCCTTCAGCCGGGCGTTCAAGCGGACCGTCGGGGTGCCTCCAGGCGCCCTCACCCGCGGCTGACCGACCCGGCGGAAGGCGGCACGACGCAACCCGTCTCGCCCCGCGCACACCGTCGACGCGGCTGCCCGGACGAACGGGGTGCGCCGACCGAATCGGGGGCGCGGGAGCGCGGCTCGGACACGTCGCCGACGCCCTCGCGGGTCACCCCCACACCGGCATCTGCGCCCACCCGCCACCTGCGGTCGACGTGCGGTGACCACGGTCCTTGCGCGAGCCACCCGCGGGAGGCCCCGACCGATCACCGGCAGCACCTCCCCCGAACGGGGCAAAAGGAACACCGCTCGTCGCTCCCGGGGGCACTCTCGTCCGCTTCGGCAGGGCTGTGACGTGCGACGATCTTCGCGGTTGCTTAGGTTCCCTCTCGGATCAATGACGGCACGGTCACGAAAAGGACACGGGACTCCCCACCCGCCGGCACCCCCGACGCCGGACGTCCTTACCGGGCCGCCGATCCGGAAGGCAGGTCGTGGCTCGGCATCGCTCCCCCCGGGGCCGAGGCGCGCACCAGCACCCGCTCACGGCGGTCCCCCGCCGCCGACGACGAGCGAGTGCGAGCGCGCTGCGGTCCGTACCGACCCCGCTGCGGCGGGGTGCCGCAGCAGTCGCCGTGACCGGCAGCGCGTTCTCGCTGGTCGGCGGCGCTGCACCCGATACGCAGGTGCGTCCGGACCCGGCGGTCGTGCCGCTCGCACAGGCGAGCTCGGACGACGCCGCGGCGGCCGACGTGTTCGAGACGGCCGTCGAGCCGATCGACCAGGAGCCGGAGATCGCCGACGCGGCCGGGCTCGTCAAGGCCGCGCAGCTCGCGGAGCAGCAGGTCACGCGCGCGGCCGAGCAGGCCCGCGCCGAGGCCGAACGGGCCGCGGCCGAGGCGGCACGCGGGCCGGTGAGCTGCGATCTGAACACCTCCGACCTCGGCCGCGTCAAGTCGAACGTGCGCACGGCCGCCGAGCAGCTCGGATGCACGTTCGGCCGTCCGACGATGTACGGCGTGGCCGGGCGGGCGGGCACGTCCGACCACCCGGGCGGCCTGGCCGTCGACTTCATGGTCGACCGCGCCACCGGCGACCGGCTCGCCGCCTGCGCGCTCGAGAACATGGACGCCCTCGGCGTCAAGTACGTGATCTGGCGGCAGCGCATCAACTTCGGCAGCGGCTGGAAGCCCATGGAGGACCGCGGCGGCGCCACCGCGAACCACTTCGACCACGTGCACGTCTCGTTCGACCGCGGGTCCGGCGGCGGCACCTTGCGCGGCTGCTGAAACACGCAGGGTGAGCGCCCGTCTCGCTGAGTGACCGATCCGCTATGGTCTGCGACGGACCGACGCGCGATCCCGCTCCCTGCCGGCATCCCCCGATCGCCGGCTCGGGTCGCGCGGTCCGGAAGGCAGGTCGTGTCTCGGCACCGCTCCCCCGGCGGCCGGAACGCGCACCCACGCCCCGTCGCGACCGCGGCGGCGCTCCCCGGTGCGCAGGCCCCCAGACCGGCGCGCCACCGCGCCCCGCGCGAGTCGGCCGTGCGCAACGGGATGGCCGCGGCCGCCGCTGCGGGCGGCGCCCTCGTCGTGACCGTGCCCGCGCTGAACGCCCCGGTGGCCCCGGCCGCGGCCGACGACATGTACATCCGCTCCGCCGCCGAGACCGACGGCCTGCGGATGGTCGCGAACCTCGTCCCGGTGGCGGCCACCCACGAGCCCGAGCCTCCCGAGCTCGACGTCTCCGACCTCGTGAAGGCCGTCGGCCTGCACGCGCTCGAGGAGCGGCGCGCGGCGGCGAACTGCGACGCCGACCTGGGCGGACTCGGCCGCGTCAAACCGTGGGTGCGGGACGCGGCCCGCTTCCTGTCCTGCCTGTACGACGAGCCCGACCTGATCGGCATCGGGCAGCGCAGCCGCGACTCCGACCACCCGCGCGGGCTCGCGGTCGACCTCATGGCCCGCGGCGAGAAGGGCGACCGGATCGCCAAGTGCGCCCTGGCCAACCAGGAGGAGCTCGGCGTCGAGTACGTGATCTGGAAGCAGCGGATCAACTACGGCGACGGCTGGGAGCGCATGGAGGACCGCGGCGGGATCACCGAGAACCACTACGACCACGTGCACATCTCGTTCGAACGCGGCGGCGGCGAGGGCACGCCGTTGGCGGAGCGCTGCGGCTAGCCACCGGTGTTGCAGCAAAGCCACTCTCATGCAACGACGCGGCAGGAAAGTGGCTTTGCTGCAACCGGTCAGGCCCCGATCCGCCCCGGCTGCCCGGCCCGGCCGGTTCGCCAGATGTTCACCACCGACGGGCGCGGCTGGCTGCCGGGGCCGTCGGGCCAGACGCTCTTCGGAGCGTCCGGGCTCGCGTCGTCGAGGTCGCCGGGGTGCTGCGGTGAGAGCAGCACGAAGTTCTCGGTGACGACCGGGCCGCAGCACTCGGCACCGGCCGGCACGCTCGCGAAGAGCGTGGTCCGCCCGCGCGTCGGCCCGTCCAGCGAAACGGCGTAGAGGCCGTCGTTGATGTTCAGCGCCCGGCCGGAGTCGGTGGAGATCCAGAGGTTGCCGTAGGGGTCGAAGGTGAGGTTGTCCGGCGAGGTGATCGGGCTGACCTGGGTCTTGTCGAACCCGCCGAAGTAGGTGTTCGGGTCGTTCGGGTCGCCGCACACCAGCAGGATCGACCAGCCGAACGCGGTGGCGGTCGGGTCGCCGCCCTCCTCGACCAACTCGACGACGTGCCCGTGCTTGTTGTCCACGCGCGGGTTCACCTCGTCGGCGCCCGCGGTGCGGGTGGCGTCGGCCTTGCCGCGGTCGGTGTTGTTGGTGAGCGCGATGTAGACGTTGCCGGTGTGCGGGTTGGACTCGATGTCCTCCGGCCGGTCCATCTTGGTGGCGCCGGCCTTGTCGGCGGCCTCACGGGTGAAGACGTAGACCTCGGCGGCGGTCATGCCGTCGACGAAGGACCGGTCGCCCGCCGCCAGCGGGATCCACTCGCCACCGCCGTCGAACGTGCCGTCGGCGGGCAGCCGCCCGCTGCCGTCGATCTCCCCCGCGGCGCTCGAGCCGGTGAACCGGGCGACGTAGAGCGTGCCGCGGGTGAGCAGCGTGCGGTTGTGCTCGCGGGCCGCGCGAGTCTCGCCGTCCATCATCGGCTCGTCGGAGACGTACTTGTAGACGTAGTCGAACCGCTCGTCGTCGCCCATGTACGCGACCACGCGGCGGTCGGAGGCGACCCGGATCGTGGCGCCCTCGTGCTTGAGCCGCCCGAGCGCCGTGTGCTTGACGGGCGGCGCCGCCGGGTCCTGCGGGTCGACCTCGACGACCCAGCCGAACCGGTTGACCTCGTTCGGTTCCCGCGTGACGTCGAAGCGGGCGTCGAACCGCTCCCACAGCCGCTCGGTGGCCTCCTCCTCCACGCCGTACCGGGCGAGGCGGGCAGCCGCGACCGGCTCGGTGACCCGCCCGGCATTGGCGAAGTACCCGTTGAAGTTCTCCTCGCCCGACAGGAACGTGCCCCACGGCGTGACGCCGCCCGAGCAGTTGTTGAACGTGCCGAGCACCCGGGTGCCGGTGGGGTCGGCGGAGGTGCGCAGCCAGTCCGATCCGGCGGCGGGACCGTCGAGCACGAACTCGGTGGTGCCGGTGAAGCGGCGGTTGTACCGCGTTTCGGGGATCTGCCCGTCGAGCACCGGCGTGATGCGGCCGGTGCCGCGGTCGCGCTCCACGACGACGACGGACAGGCCGTGGGCCGCCAGCCCGATGCGGTACTGCTCCTCGGTGGGGTTGGCCGCGTCGTAGCCGCGGAACATCAGCGGCTCGATCGTGTACTCGTGGTTCGAGAACATCAGGTACCGCTCGCCGGGGCCGCGCAGCGGGAGCAGCCCGCAGAAGTCGTTGTTGTAGCCGAACTGGGCGGCCTGCGCCTCCGCGGTCTGGTTGTCGAAGTCGAATGCGGGCGCACCGGGCAGCACCGGGTCGCCCCAGCGGATCACGACGTTGTTCTCGTAGCCGGGCGGCAGGGTGATCCCGTCGGCGGTGTTGGGCGCAACCGGCTCGAAGTCGAGCCCCTGGGGGGTGCCGGGCGCGGCGGCCTCCTCGTTCTCGGCCCCGGGCGCGCAGGCCGCGACGGCGGTGGTGGCGCCGGCGGCGAGGGTCAGGACGGCGCCGGCACGGAGCACGCCGCGCCTGCTGACGGCGCGCGCCAGCATGTCGCCGAAGTACTCGTTGTCCGAGGTGTTGGGCTCGTCGTGCGCACATGCGTCGGCACAGCGGTACCGGCAGGTGAGGCCTTGGCGGCCACCGTGGCTCTTCGTCAGCAGCGGGAGCGCGATACGACCGGACGGGCGCGGCAGGGCCACGTCATCCTCCTGGGGAGTTCGGGAAACGCGCCGACCCTAGGCAGCCCGGGCGAGTGCCCGATGACCCCCAGGTGGAGCAGAGGTGAACGGGCCCGTCGGGGCAGGAGGTGTTGCTCACCCCGCTCACCCTCCGCGAACAACGCCGCCGAGAGCGAACACGGCACCCCGTCGGCGCGCGCCCGGCCTAGCGTCGGCGCCATCGCCGACGAGAGGAGCCCCCGATGCCGATCCGGGACGCCGGGAACCACCCGCGGCCGCCGCAGCCACCGCCCTACCCGCCGGAGCCACCGCGCCGGCCGGTGCTGCCGCCCGCGCAGCCCGCGCTGCCCCCGATGAGCGGCACGGTCTTGTACGCCGCCGCGCCGGGCACCGCCGGCACCGACCCCGTGCTCGACAGGCTGTTCGAGGAGCGGATCGTCTTCCTCGGCCGCGAGGTCGACGACGAGATCGCCAACCGGATCAGCGCGCAGCTGCTCCTGCTCGCCGCGCAGGACCCGGAGCGCGACATCACGATGTACATCAACTCGCCCGGCGGCTCGGTCACGGCGGGCATGGCGATCTACGACACGATGCGGCTGGTCCGCCCGGACGTCAGCACGTGGGCCGTCGGCTTCGCCGCGTCGATGGGCCAGTTCCTGCTGACGGCGGGCGCCCCCGGCAAGCGCTACGCACTGCCGCACGCGCGCGTCCTCATGCACCAGCCATCGGCCGGCATCGGCGGGGAGGCCACCGACATCGCGATCCGGGCGGGGGTGTACGCGCAGATGAAGCGCGAGATCGCCGAGATCACCGCCCGGCACACCGGCCAGACCGTCGAGACGATCACCGCCGACGCCGACCGCGACCGCTGGTTCACGGCCGCAGAGGCGCAGGCGTACGGGCTGGTGGACCACGTCGTGCTGGAGTGAGCCCGTTACCGGGGTGAGAGGGGGAACGTGGCGCGCAGGGACGTGCCCTCCCCCGGCGGGCTGCTGATCGTGAACTCCCCTCCCGCCGCCTCCACCCGGTCGACGAGGCCGATCAGCCCCGATCCCCGGCCGACGTCCGCCCCGCCGACGCCGTCGTCGCGCACGACGATGCGCACGAGCTCGTTCGTCGCGTCGACGTCGATCTCCACCATGGACGCCTCCGCGTGCTTCGCGACGTTCGTGAGCGCCTCCGACACGACGTAGTAGGCGGGCACCTCGACCCGCTCCGGCAGCCGGCCCGCGACGCGCACGTTGAGCGTGGCCGGCACGGCGGAGCGGCGGGCGAGCGACCGCAACGCGTAGGCGAGGCCGCCCTCCGACAGGATCGCCGGGTGCAGACCGCGGGAGATCTCGCGGACCTCCGACAGCACCCCGGTCAGGCCGTCCACGACGCGCCCGATCGCCGCGGGCAGCTCGCGCGGCTCCGGCGGCACCATCGACTCCACCTCCCGCAGCGCGAGCGTCAGCGCCACGAGCCTCTGCTGGACCCCGTCGTGCAGGTTCCGTTCGAGGCGCCGCCTGGCGTCGTCCGCGGCGGCCACGACCCGCGCCCTCGACGCGGTGAGCTGGGCGCGGGCGTCCGCGTTGGAGATCGCGATCGCGATCAGGTCCGCGAACTTGGCGATGCGTTCCTCGGCGTCGGCGGGCAGCCCGCCCGCCGGCGTCGCCCCGACGTCGGCCGGTGGTGGACCGTTGCGCGGTCCAGTGGTCGCGGTCGCCGCGCCCCAGAGGCGGTCGCCGATCACGATGGGGGCCCCCACGCCCGCGAAGTCGGCGTCCGGCGCCATCGCGATCCACCCGGGCGGGCCGCGACGGCTGTCCAGGTGCACGGCCCGGCCGGTGCGGAACACCCTCGCGGCGATGCCGTCGCCGCGGAGCGGCCAGTCGGAGCCGACCTCCACCGGCGCGTGGCCGCTGCCCGAGCGCGCCACGACAGTCAGCGTGGCGTCCGGCTCGAAGCGGAGGACGAAGCCGTTGTCGACGTTCGAGATCCGGGCGATCTCCTCCGCGACGCACCGGAAGATGACGTCGGGCCGCTCCCCCTTCGCGACGAGCGTGGCCACCCGGCGCAGCGCCGCCTGCTCGTCGGCGAGCCGCACGACCTCGGCACGCGCCTGCGCGTTCGAGATCGACATCGCGACGAGCCACGCGAACTCGGCGATGCGCGACTCCGCGTCGGCCGGCGGTTCGGGCGCAGGCCAGCCGGCGACCACCACACCCCAGGGGCGGCCCTCGACGTCGATCGGGCTCGCCGTCGCGGAGCCGAGCCCGCATCCGTGCACGTGCTCGGCGATCGGCCCCCCGGCCGGGAGCTCCCCGCTGTTCATGCGGGTGGCGCGCTGCTCGCGGAGGACGACGCCGGCCAGCTCGTCGCGCTCGAGCGGGACCCGGGTTCCGAGCACGATCGCCCGGCCGGTGACCTCCGGATCGGTCCAGCAGGCCACCGCCGTGGCCGTCGTCGTCCCGGTGCCCTCGTACCGGAGCATCTGGGTCAGGCCTGCGCGCAGCAGCCGCCCGACCTCCTCCGCCACGCTGGCGAGCACCCGTTCCGTGCCGGGCTGGCGAGCCACGAGCGTGGCCACCCGGCGCAGCGCCGCCTGCTCGTCCGCGAGCCGCTCGAGCAGCATCTGGTGATCGGTCAGCGTCGCGAGCAGGTGGGCGTTCTCCGCGCTCTGGCGCTGGCTCTCCTTGCGCAGCGCGCGCTCGTCGTCGAGGAACCGGAGCATGCGCAGGGTCATCGAGGTCACGCGGGCCATGGCGTGCAGGAGCCCGACCTCGTCGGCGCTCAGGGGGTCCGGGCCGGAACGCGCGACGACCATGCGCGCGCCCGGCGGGTTCTCGAGCGCCACGACGGCGGCCGGGGAGCTCCCCGCACCGGGGACGGTCAGCTCGGCGCGATCCCCGCCCGCCACCGAGACGAGCTCGGCGACGGGGGCGGCGCCCTCGGGGTAGCCGATGGCGGCGATCACGGTTCCGCGCGACACGATCGCCACGACCTCGGCGTCCACCGACTCCGCCACCCGTTCGACCGCGCCCGCCGCGGCCTCGGCCTCCGTGGCGAACGACGAGACCGCCGCGAGGAACTCGGCGAGCTTCTGGGCCGGCCATCCCGCGGGCGCCGACATCTCAGGCGACCGACAGGAGGACGAGTGTCTGGTTGTGGAAGCCGATCACGCCCTGTCTGCGGGCGATCTCCCCGTAGGTGTAGCACCCGGCCACCGGCGCTCCGCCGCAGCACTTCACGATCTCGTCGATCTCCACGCGGATCCCTTCCTCGCCGAGCACGGGACGCCGTCCGACGCACTCGAACGCGAGCACGCCGAGCGGCGGGCGGCCCCCGAGCGCCTCGAGGGCGTCGGTGCACGCGGCGCCGCCGGCCCACCGGACCGACTCGACATCGCCTTCCATGAGCCAGACGAGCGCCGCCTGCGGCACCTCCGCGATGCACGCGAGGGACCGGTCGCCGAAGTCGCCGCCCACGATGAACCGGATCTCCTCCTCCCCGGCGCGCCTGCCGAGCCCGAGGGGGTGCACCAGCGCGAGCCTGGCGAGCTCCTCATGGCTCGTGTACGCCGCGGCGGGCGCTCCGAGCCGGTCCAGGTACACGTCGAGGGCGGGCTGCCCGTCGAGGGTGTGGACCCGGTTGCCGCCGCTCCCCGTCACCAGCATCGGCTCGCCGACGCGGCGCCACCCGTGGCGCACCCCGATGCCGAGCGGCGCGTCGGAACCGATCCCGGCCGCGACCACCGAGTCGGTCAGCACCCGGTCGCCGTGCAGCTGGAACGTCTGCGCCATCCGCACGTCGCCCGCACACCCGCCCACGAGCGGCACGCCCGAGCCGAGCACGCGGTAGACGCCGCGCAGGATCTCCCGCTGGTCACCGGCGAGGCCGTCGGTGAGCAGCAACAGGACGCGGTAGGGCCGCTCCTCGATCCTGGCGAGGCACCGCGCCACCGAGGCGCCCGCCGCCCTGAGGTCGTCCGACGCCGGCGCGGCCGCGGCCGTCCGGATCGAGAACCCGTCGCCCCCGAACGCCGTGACGACGACGCTCCGCACATCGGGGCCGCTCGGGGCGATCTCGCCGGACGTCGAGCACCCGATCAGGGGAACACCGCCGGACCGCTCGTTGACCTGCCGCAGCACCGCGGGCAGGTCGAGCGACGCGGAGCAGAACACGACCAGCAGCTTCGCGTCGGCGTGCCGGAGTGCGGAGCCCGCCGCCCGAGCTCCCGGCTCCGGCTCGGCTCCTCCGGCCTGTCCGACTCCGAGCCACCGCTGCGCGCCCATGGCCACCCCGGTTCGAGGAATCCCCCCACGCTACTCACGCGCACAATGCGCCACCCGAGCGAAGAACCGGTGTTCGGCCCCCCGGATGGACGGCCTGGAGGAGGCGGTGCGGGTGGTGCCGTCGCGGTGGCACGGTGGTGCCGCTAGCGTGGCCCACTCGCCACCTTCTGCATCGATGGAGAGGTCACCACCCATGCGCGTCGGCGTGCTCACCGGGGGCGGGGACTGCCCCGGCCTGAACGCGGTCATCCGGGCGATCGTCCGCAAGGGCGTCCCGGAGTACGGGTACTCGTTCCTGGGCTTCCGCGACGGCTGGCGCGGCCCGCTCGAGGCGCTCACCCGGCCGCTGGACATCCCCGCCGTGCGCGGGCTGCTGCCCCGCGGCGGCACGATCCTCGGCTCGTCGCGCACCAACCCGTTCGCGGTCGAGGGCGGCGTCGAGAAGATCCGCCGCAACCTGCAGAACCTCGGCGTCGACGCGCTCATCGCAATCGGCGGCGAGGACACCCTCGGCGTCGCCACCAAGCTCCACGAGACGGGCGTCAACGTCGTCGGCGTGCCCAAGACGATCGACAACGACCTCAACGGCACCGACTACACCTTCGGCTTCGACACGGCCGTCAACATCGCCACCGAAGCGATCGACCGGCTGCACACCACCGCCGAGTCCCACCACCGGGCGCTGATCGTCGAGGTGATGGGGCGGCACGCGGGCTGGATCGCGCTGCACTCCGGCATGGCGGGCGGTGCCAACGCGATCCTCATCCCCGAGGTGCGCTTCGACCTCGACCAGGTCTGCCAGTGGGTCGAGGCGAGGTTCCAGCTCGACTACGCGCCGATCATCGTCGTCGCCGAGGGCGCCATGCCCAAGGAGGGCGAGGAGGTGCTGCAGAGCGGCGAGAAGGACGCGTTCGGGCACGTCCGGCTCGGTGGAATCGGCGACTGGCTCGCCCACCGGATCGAGGAGCGCACCGGCAAGGAGGCCCGCACCACGGTGCTCGGGCACGTCCAGCGCGGCGGCACCCCCACCGCCCGCGACCGCTGGCTCGCCACCCGGTTCGGCCTGCACGCGATCGACGCCGTGCACGCGGGCAAGTGGGGACAGATGACCGCCCTGCGCGGCACCGACGTCGTCACGGTGCCACTGTCGGAGGCCACCAAGGAGCTCAAGGTCGTCGACCCGGGCCTCTACGCCGAGGCCGAGGTCTTCTTCGGCTGACCCCTCCCCCGCGAGTCTCGCGTTTCGCCGTCCGAGGTGCGCATTTCGGATGCGCACCTCACCTCGCGAAACGCGAGACTCGCGCACGGGGGTTGTGGTCAGACCGCGACCGGTGTCGGCGGCTGCGCCGGCGCCACCTGCACGACGGGCGCGGTGCCGGTCCGCAGGCGCCGGACCAGGCCGACCACGGACCCGATCGTCGTGCCGATGCCGAGGCTCACCGCGAGGGCGAGGAGCGGGTCGCTGGAGAGCGCCGAGCCACCGAGGAAGCCCAGCACCGCCACGTACGCCGCTGACATGGTGGCGCCGAGGGCGCTGAAGCCCACGTACCGGCGGGCCGGGAAGCGGCTCGCCCCCGCCGCCAGCGCCGCCACCGTGCGACCGGCCGGGATGTAGCGAGCGGTGAGCAGGATGAGGCCGCCCCGCGTCGTCAACGTGCGCTCGGTGCGGGCGAACAGCTCTGCCCGCGGCGTGCCGGGCGCCAACCTCCCGCGGAACGCGGCTCCGAACCCCCGTCCGAGGAGGAAGGCCACGAACTCGCCGACGAACGAGCCCAGCGCCGCCGCCGCGATCACGGCGACGAGGTTCTGGTGACCGGCGGCGGCACCCACACCGGCCGCGATGATCAGCGCCTCGCTCGGCACCATGGGCACCAGCGCGTCGACGACGGCGAGCCCGACGATCACGAGCAGCAACCACTGAGATGCCAACGCACCGTCGAGCAGCAGCCGCAGTCCCTCGATCACCGGACCAGGCTAAGGACGGCGCGACCGGCACCGCATCCGTCGGAAGGCCCAGGCCTCCCGGATTTCGTCTCAGGGTCTCCCCTAGACGATCCCCTGCCGCGTCGCCGTGTAGACGATCTCGGTCCGCCGGCGGACGTCCAGCTTGTCGCGCAGGTTCCGCACGTGGAACTTGACCGTGGCCTCGCTGATCACCAGCCGCCTACCGATCTCGCGGTTGGACATGCCCACCGCCAGCAGACGCAGCACCTGGTTCTCCCGCTCGGTCAGCATCGCGCCGCCGAGCCCGCGCACCGGTGGACGGTCCTCGTCGCGTAGCACGTCCATGACGACGGACCCGCTCGAGCCCCCGGCGTCGAACACGCTCTCGCCGCGCAGCAGCGTGTGCACGGCGCGGACGATGTCGGCGGTGTCGGCACCCTTGCGGACGTAGCCGTGGACGCCGAGGCGCACGGTCCGCAGCATGACCTCCCGGTCGCGGCAACCGGTGAGCACGAGCACCCGCACCCCTCGGTGGCGCTCCAGCAGCATGCGGGCGAGCTCGACACCCGCCGCGTCGCCGCGGCCGAGCGCGACGTCGAGGATCACCAGGTCGGGTGGACATCGGTCGGCGATCACCAAGGCGTCCCGGGGTGTGGCGGCCTCCCCGATCACGGACACGTTCGGGTCGGGGGCGAACAGCTGGCGCAGTCCGAAGCGGACGATGGCCTCGTCGTCCACGACGAGGATGCGGGCAGTACGCCTTATGGTGGTGCTCGGAGCGGTGCTCACCGGTTCGAGCAAGGTGTGCTGGTCGAGCAGTGCGTCAGCGGTCATCAGGCTCCCTCCCCCTGGCGCTGGTCGGGTGGGAGGAGGCTAGGCAGCCGCACGTTGCCTGCACGTTGCACGCGCAACGTCTGGCGCGCTTGCCGCCCGCGCCGCCCTGAGTGATGATGGCCCCGTCCTGGGGCGATGACGCTCGGAGCGCAGATGACTACCGATGGAGTGTTCGACCCCGCGGCCCATGCGCAGCGGTTGCACGCGGTGTTCGAGGCCGTGCTCGCCGGCGACCGGGTCCCCGTCTCACCCCGCACGCTCGTCTCCGAGTCGTGGCAGCGCAGCCTCGCGGCACACGTCGACCCGGACCGGCGCACACCGCCGGTCGTCCTCGGCGAGTCAGAGATCCCCCACCTGCGTTCGGCACACCCGCTGAACGCGGTCATGCCGCTGCTGCGCAGCACGCTGGTGAGCATCGCCGACGAGGCCATGCACGTCATGCTCGTCACCGACGCCGAAGGCACCATCCTGTGGCGTGAGGGCGCCGCCTCCGTGCTCAACTCGGCCGACGAGGTGGGCCTCACCCCGGGCACCCGGTGGACGGAGGACGCCATCGGCACCAACGCGATGGGCACCACGCTCGCCGTCGACGCGCCGGTGACGATCCACTCCGCCGAACACCTCGTGCGCACCTACCACGCGTGGACGTGCGCCGCCGCGCCCGTGCACGACCCGGACACCGGCACGATCCTCGGCGCCGTCGACATCAGCGGCCCACTGCACACGGTGCACCCGGCGATGAAGCAGCTGGTGACGGCCACCGCCCAGCTCGCCGAGCACCAGCTGCGGGTGCGCCTCGCCATCGAGGACGAGCGGCTGCGCCTGCGCAACATGCCCCACCTCGCCAGCCTCCGCGGGCAGGCCGGCGCCCTGGTCACGGCGAGCGGCCGGATCATCGCCGGCGAGCCGTACGGCATGTGGCCGGAGCGCGTGGCCCTGCACCCCGACTCCGACCGGGTGGTGCTCGACGACGGCCGCGAGATGGTCGTGGAGCAGCTCGCCGAGGGCTTCCTGCTGCGCGCGCCGCAGCCCAGCCGCCCCGCACCGCCGCGTTCCGCGCTGTCGCTGCGCTTCACCGGTGAGGGTGCGCCGACGGCCGTCCTCGACGGCCGGTCCGTCCCGCTGACGCTGCGCCCCGCCGAGCTGCTCACCGCGCTCGCCCTGCACCCCGACGGGCTCACCGCCGAGCAGCTGGCCCTGCTCCTCTACGGCGAGGAGGGCAACCCCACCACGGTGCGCGGCGAGATCCTGCGGTTGCGCGGGCTCATCGGCACCGACGTGCTGCGCACCCGCCCGTACCGCCTCGCGGCCACGGTCGACACCGACTTCCAGGCCGCGCGCCGCGCGATCCGCGCCCACCGCCCCGCCGAGGCCCTGCGCGCATGCGCCGGTCCGCTGCTGCCCCGCTCGGAGGCCCCCGCGATCCGGGAGCTGCGCGCGGAGCTGGAGGCCGGCCTGCGCGGCATCGTCCTGGAGGGCGACGACGTGGACCTGCTCGTCGAGTTCGCCGCCCACCCGCTCGGCCGCGACGACCTTGAGGTCCACGACCGCCTCCTGGCCCTGCTCCCCCCGTCCGACCCCCGGCGCGCGGCGATCTCGGCCCGTCGGGTGCACCTGCTCTTCTGACCCGCGGTACCGGACCACAGCCGAACGTCGAGCGGCCTCAGCCGGTGCCCCCGCCACCACCTCCGCAGCCACCCCCACCGCCGCCGCAGGACGATCCACCGCTGCCGGAGCCGCCGCCGCAGGACGACGCACCGCACCCGCCGCCTCCGCCCGACGAACCGCACCACGCGGCCCCACCGGGATCGGAGTGCGACGAGTCCGACGAGGACCCGGACCCGCCGAAGCCCCGACCCGCGCCGGCACCCGCCACACCCGCCATCAGCTCGTCCCGCAGCGGTCCCGGCATCAGCACCGCCGCTCCGCCGACGGCCACGAGCGCCGGCACCGCGGCCCCCGAGGCCGCCGTGCCCTTGGGTACCCACGGGTTGCTCCGCCGGAGCCGGGCCACGGCGCGCTTCCCGGCCTTGGTGAGCCGGCCCTTGGGCGCGAGCGACTCGCCGATGATCGCGGCCACGACTGCGCCGAAGAACACCGGGAAGACGGTGAACAGGTCAGGCGCCCCGTCCTGCTCACTCACGAATATGAGCGAGCCGACCAGCGCGAAGCCGGTGAGGAAGCAGGCCGTGCGTTGCGCCCTCGCGGCGAGCCGCCAGTGCCGGATCGAATCCGGCCGGTGGAGCACGCCGTGCGCCGCGAGCCCGTCCCCGATCTCCTGCACGGCCGGGCTTCGCATAGCCGCGGCCCGTACCGCCTCGAGGTCCGCCTGCCACTCCGGGCCGCAGGCGGCGAGCACCGCGCCCTCCACGCCGTCGCCCGCCACCGGCCGCAGCACCTGCAGCCGCCCGCCGGGTACGACCTGCACGCGCCCGTCCTCGTGCATGGTGCTGATCACCGTGTCCACCACCCGGCTCGGCCCGCCGACGAGGAATGCCGCCTCCAGCACCGACCCCGGCGTCCACCCGGGGGTGGCCCGCGAGGCCGAGGACCGGCCCGCGACCCGGGCGCCGAGAAGCCACAGCGTGGTACCGATGATCGTCGTGACGCCGATCGCGGCGATCACCTGCATCAGCGCCGCCCCCGTCCGAGTGCGGTACGGGCCAGCCGCAGCAGCTCTCGCGAGCGGTGCGCGCCGGGCCCCGATCGCTGCCGCCACCAGCGCCGCAGCTCGCGCCGGGCGCCGGGGTCGGCCGGTGTGCCTGCGTCGAGGAGCTGCCGCGCGAAGGCCAGCGCGTCCTGGCGGTAGCCGCCGGTGAGCGGGTGCCCGGCGGCGTACGCCAGGTACTCCTCGCGGTACGCCGCGCCCAGGATGCGCGGCAGCTCCGGCGCGATCTTCGCGATCACGTCCGCCCGCTTCGCGGCCAGCGCCCGCGCCTGCACCCGCAGTCGCGCCCGATCGAAGCCCTCCGGCGGCGGGGTGCCCACGACCAGCGCGGACAGCAGCGATGCCTGGCGCAGCGCGAGCCGCTCGCGGGCGGCGGAGAGCTCGTGGGTCTCGGTCGCAGGGGTCTCGGTCGCGTGGGTCTCGGTCAAGGTCTCAGGCACGAACGACCCCCTGCGCGTCCCCGGTGATACGGCCGATCGCATCCAGTTCGGCGGCGAGCTCGGCGACCGGCGGGAAGTTCTCGTCCCGCTCCAGCAGCACGCCGGGCGGGCTGACGCGCGCGCACAGCTCCCGCAGGACCTCCAGCACCGGCTCCGACACCGGGTGCGCGTGGCTGTCGTGCCACACCCCGTCATCCTCGAAGCCACCGGCGACGTGCACGTACGCGATCGCCTCCAGCGGCAGCTGGTCGAGCGCCTTCACGGGGTCCTCGCCGCGGTTGACGTGGTTGGTGTGCAGGTTCGCCACGTCGACGAGGAGCTCGACGCCGGTGCGCTCCACCAGCTCGCAGAGGAACTCGCCCTCCGTGAACTCCTCGTCGGGCCACGAGAAGAGCGCCGCGACGTTCTCCAGCGCGAGCGGTACGGGCAGCGCGTCCTGGGCGATGCGCACGTTCGCGCAGAGCACGTCGAGGGCGTCCCGGGTACGGGGCACCGGCAGCAGGTGCCCCGCCTCGAAGCGCGGGGAGGCGGTCATCGGCCCTCCGGCCCGCACGAACGCGATGTGCTCGGTGACCAGCGGCGACTCGGTGAGCTCGGCGCGCTGGGCGAGCGCCACCAGCCGGCCCGGGTCGGGCCGTTCCGCCCCGCCGAGGCCGAGGCCGACGCCGTGCGGGACGACGGTGACGCCGCGCTCGCGGAGGCGGGTGAGCGGTTCTGGGAGGTGGTCGTGGCAGAGGTTCTCCGCCACCACCTCCACCCAGTCGATGCCGAACAGCTGATCGATCCCGGCGGCGATCTCCGGCCGCCAGCCGATACCCGTCCCCAGCTGCGTCTGCTCCTGTGTCACGCGCCCCCCTGTCACGCAATCACCCGCGTCCGGCCCCTCACCGCCACGCCGACCCGAACTTCGCAATGCGGTCGCGGACCTCGCCCGCGGCGCGGTGTCCGCCCCCTCGGCGTTCACGGCGAGTGCTGCGCTGAGGCGATCGGCCACGTCCCCCCCGGGCTCCGATGATCGTTCTCGTCGCGCAACGGGAGGCTAGGAGGCCGCTCTCACAAGGTCAAGGACGGTTGCGGGCGCCGAGGCGGTCAGCGATCAGGTCGGCGTGCGCGGCCATGTCGTCCACGCCGACCGTCTCGGGCGCACACGCTGGCCCGCGAGCGTCCTCTGGACGTCCGTCGGTGACTCGGCGACGGCGGCCGCGTCGAGCTCCGCCGGCTCCACGCGCGGGATGTGGATCACCACGTCGTAGGCGTCCAGCGGGTTCTGGTCGGAGTAGTGGTGGCCGAAGCGCTGGCGGGTCGCCCCCCGGACCAGCGCGGTGTCCGCGGGCGACAGCCGACGTAGGTCGACGGCGAACGGGCCGTCGTGTGCGGCGTCCATCAGCGCGTCGAGGCTGCCCGGCTCCGGCGGGCCCAGCTCGGCGAACAGCGTGCCCGCGAAGAAGTCGGGTGCGTCGGCGAGGGTCGGGCCGGTGCCCGCGGTCGTGCCGATGACCACGTAGTCCGCGCCGAGCCGGTCGGCGAGGTGCATGCCCACCGACTCCTCCGCCACCCCGGGCATCGTGCAGGGACAGCGCTGGACGTGGCCGTTGTGCGCGGGCAGGACGATCCGGCCTTCCCGATCGGTGATCCAGTCGACGGTGTCGGCGATCGCCGTCTCACGGTGCATCGCGAACTGCTCGCCGCGGGCCATCGCGCGGAACTGCGCGTCGATCGTGACGGTGAGGTGCATCGTGCGGAGCGCCCGTTCGTAGACCGCCGCGCCGGTCCGCCGGGCGTACTCGGACCGCCGGGCGACCATGCGGGCCCGGAGGTCGGCGAGACCCGCCGTCAGCGCGTCCCTGCACTCGGCCGCGATGCCCGGGTAGCCGGCCATCGCAACGACGCCGTGATCCCGCTCGCGACCCTGGACCCGGCCACTCCACCGTGACGCCGGCGGTCGGGCCGAGGCTCAGAACGCGTACCGGTGCACCGCGTCCGGGTGGAGGACGGCGCGCAGCAGGTCCCCGGCCAGGATCGCGGCGAGCTCGTCGGCCCGGGCCGGGTCGTCGAGGTCCCAGTAGCGGGCGGCGAGGCGGGAGCAGAGATCGTGGGCTCCGTCGGTCTCCAGCGTGACGCGACCGGCGACGGACACCCAGCGCTCGCGCTCACCCACCGGGGCGGCCACGACGATCGAGGCGCGGGGGTCGCGGCGCAGGCGCCGCACCTTGAGCGCGCCCGGCTCCGTGAAGAACCGGACCGTCCCGTCCGCGCCGGCCTCGAACCAGATCGGCCGGGGCCGGGGCGGCTGCGGGCCCCCGGCCACGGTCAGGAACCCGTGCAGCGGGCGTCCGAGGAACTCGAGGTCCTCCGCGGTCAGCGTGCTCGTGGCGGTGCTCATGGGACCGATCCAACGTCGCGCGCCAGG
The DNA here is from genome assembly GCF_039543345.1 of Pseudonocardia adelaidensis. Classification (NCBI taxonomy): domain Bacteria; kingdom Bacillati; phylum Actinomycetota; class Actinomycetes; order Pseudonocardiales; family Pseudonocardiaceae; genus Pseudonocardia; species Pseudonocardia adelaidensis. The sequence goes on from NZ_BAABJO010000002.1 coordinate 135,776, forward strand.
GTGGATCCATGGGCGGGACGCCAGCTCACCTGTCCGTCCGTCCAGCCCCCCGCCCGGCTCACTCCACGGTCACGCTCTTGGCGAGGTTGCGGGGCTTGTCCACGTCCCGGTCCAGGGCGACCGCGGCGTGGTAGGCGAGGACCTGCAGCGGGATCGACAGCAGGATCGGGTCCAGCTCCGGCTCGGCGCGCGGCACCACGATGGTGCGGTCGGCGAGGTCGGGGGGCAGCTCCCGGTGCGCCACCGCGATCACCGGGCCCTTGCGGGCCTTGATCTCCGAGAGCGTCGAGGTGTTCTTGTCGAGCAGGTCGTCGTCCGGGACGACGGCGACGGTCGGCATCTCCGGGCTGATCAGCGCGAGCGGGCCGTGCTTGAGCTCGGCCGACGGGTACGCCTCCGCGTGGACGTAGCTGATCTCCTTCAGCTTCTGCGCGCCCTCACGGGCCACCGGCCAGCCGCGGCGGCGGCCCACGAACATCACGCTGTGGCTCTTCGCGACCTCCGCGGCCACATCGGCGATCGCGTCCGACTGCTCCAGGATCTGCGCGATCTGGCCCGGCAGCGCGTTCAGCCCCGCGATGATCCGCCTGCCCTGCTCGGGCGACAGGTCGCGGATGCGGCCCAGGTGCAGCGCGAGCAGCGCGAACGCCGCCACGGTCGAGGTGAACGACTTCGTGGCGGCCACCGACATCTCCGGGCCGGCGTGCAGGTAGATGCCGCCGTCGACCTGGCGGGCGATCGTCGACCCGACGACGTTGACGATGCCGATCACGCGGCCGCCCTTGCGCTGCAACTCCTGCACCGCCGCGAGCGTGTCGACCGTCTCGCCGGACTGGCTGACCGCGACGTAGAGGGTGTCCGGCTCGACCACGGGGTTGCGGTAACGGAACTCGGATGCGGGCTCGGCGCTCGCCGGGACGCGGGCGAGGTCCTCGATCAGCTGCGCGCCGAGCTCGCCCGCGTAGCACGCCGAGCCGCAGCCGAGGATCTTCACCCGCCGGAACTCCCGCGCCTCGCGGACCGTCATGTTGAGCCCGCCGAGGTGGGCGGTGGCGAAACGCTCGTCGATGCGGCCCTTCAGCGCCCGCTCGATCGTGCGCGGCTGCTCCTGGATCTCCTTCGCCAGGAAGTGCGCGTGGTCGCCGATCTCGGCGCCCACCACGTCCCAGTCGATCGTGGACGGGCTCTTCGCCACGGCGCGGTCGTCGAGGGTGTAGGTGCGGTAGCCGCTCGCGGTGATCGTGGCCAGCTCGCCGTCGTCGAGGTACACCACCTGCCGGGTGTACCCGATCAGTGCCGCGACGTCCGACGCCACGAACATCTCCTTCTCGCCGACGCCGAGCAGCACGGGGCTGCCGTTGCGCGCCACGACGATCCGGTCCGGGTGTTCGGCGTCCAGGACCGCGAGGCCGTACGCCCCGACCACCTGCCGCAGGGCCTGGCGGACCGCCTGCTCCAGGTCGTCGGCGCCCGCCGCGAACGCGGCTGCCACGAGGTGCGCCACCGTCTCGGTGTCGGTCTGCGAGGTGAACTCCACCCCGTCGGCGGTGAGCTTCGCGCGCAGCTCGTCGGCGTTCTCGATGATGCCGTTGTGGACCACCGCGATGCGTCCCGCCGCGTCGGTCTGCGGGTGGGCGTTGGCCTCGCTCGGCTCACCGTGCGTGGCCCAGCGGGTGTGCCCGATGCCCGGCGCCCCCTTGAACCGCGCCGGCAGTTCCGCGGCCAGCTCGGCGACCCGCCCGCTCACCTTGCGGACCTTGAGCCCGCTCCGTCCGCGCACCGCGAGCCCGGCGCTGTCGTAGCCGCGGTACTCCAGGCGTCCCAGCCCCTCCAGGAGGATCGGGGCGGCGTCCTGGGGTCCGACGTATCCGACGATGCCGCACATAGAAGTCCCTTCACGTTCAGCCGTAGACGATGCGCCGCAGCTGCCGAGCCGACAGCGGCGGCGGCGCCACCCGCCGCGTCGCCAGCTCCGCGTCCAGCACCGCGAATATCTGCTCGTTCGTGAGCCCGCGACGTTTCAGCTCCGCGTGCCTGCGCCGGACGAACGCCGGCAGCTGCTCGGAGAAGTAGCCGAGAACCTCGGCCACCACACGTGCCGCCTCCCCCGCGTCGAGCGGGGTGCTGCGGACCAGGTGCGCGATGAGGTCGTCGTACGGTCCGCCGGGCACGGGAGGAGATGTTCCCGTCCGCCCCACCGAACTTCAAACTTCCTGCCCGAAATCGGGCAGCATCACACCCGTTCAGTCAGATCCACGCCGGTTCGGACACGTTGGGTGATCGCTCGGACCCGGGCGGCGGTGCCTCCGGAACGGCCCCAGCAGCGGTGAGCGAGGCTCGTCGTGCGCCAGGTCGTCGCGGGGTGCGAGGAGCGCGACGGCAGCCACTACGGCCGCGCCGACGAGCAGCGCCGTCGTGAGGCTGGTGGCCTCGGCGAGGACGCCGCCGGTGAGCGGACCGAGGAGAAGTCCGACGCCCTGCGCGCCGGTGGAGGCGGCGACACCGGCGGAGGGGCGATCGACGTAGATGCGGGTGCCCCACAGGACGGTGACCGCGACGATCGTGTTGTACGCGGCGCCGAAGGTGGCGGCGGCGAACAGCACGATCGCGAGGCTGTCCGCCGCCAGGGCGATCATGGCGATCGCGGCGGCCTCCAGCAGCGCGGTGAGCACGAACGTGAGCCGGGCGCCGAGACGGGCCATGACGTCGGCGGCAGCCAGGCCGGAGAGGCTGGTGACTCCGGCCACGCCCAGCAGGATTCGACCCGCGGCCGGGTCGAGACCGGCATCGCGGACCTGGTCGACCGCAAAGGTCCAGAACGTCGCACTGCCCAGCCCGATGAGCAGCGCGGCCACGAGCATCGTCGATGCCGGACGGTGCCGGCCACGTGCGGGCGCTGCCGCCGCCGCGGGTTTCGCGGCACGTCCGGGCAGCGTGCGTACAGCGAGCAGCGTGCTCAGCGCGGCGCAGGCCGCGAAGGCGGCGTAGGCGGTTCGCCACGCATCGCCGCTGAGGATCGCGATCGGGGCGGCGACGGCGACGCCCCACCCGGTGCCGCAGCTGATCGTCGCCAGCGTCCGGGCTCGCGCGACCGGCGGAAGCCGGTGCACGGCGTCCCCGAAGGGCGCGAGCACGAGCCCGGCGCTGGCGCCGGCGATGGCCACCCCGGCCCCGAGCAGCACCGGGCCATCGGCCAGCGCCACCACGACCGTCCCGGCCACCGCCAGCAGGCCACCGCCCCCCACGGCGGCTCGGGGGCCGGCACGCTCGATGCAGCGGGACACGAGGGCCGTGGCGAGCAGGTAGGTGACGTACGCGAGCGTGCCGATCAGGCCGAGCGTGCTCACGCCCAGGTCGAGGTCGTCCTGGATGTTCGGCAGCAGCAGGCCGTAGCCGTAACGGGCCATTCCGAACGCGGTGGCGACGGCAGCCGAACCGGCCACGGCGAGCGCGAGCGGCGACGGGCCGCTCACCTGCGCCCCGGCCGTACGGTTCGTCACCGGCTCCGTCATCGGCGGGTGGCCGCGCCCGACGGCCTCGTCGGGTCCGGTCGGGTGGTGTGCTGGAGCGGACAGCCCGGGCCCGAGGTGCAGGCCTTGCGGTCGCAGAGCCGGCACACCCGGAGGGCGCCCGGACGGTCCTCGGCCAGGCCTGCTGCGACCTGCCCGAGCAGCCGCTCCAGCGTCGCCCGCTCACGCGGTGACAGCTCGGCCAGCAGGGGTGTGAGGGCCTCCGTGCGCGCCAGCAGGACAGCGTCCGCGGCCCGCGAGCCCGCGTCGGTGAGCACCAGGGAGACCGTGCGGCGGTTCCGCCCTACCTCGCGGCGCACGAGACCCTTCTCGACGAGCCGGTCCACCAACCGCACGGTTGCCGGCTGCGAGAGGCCCACCACGCCGGCGAGGTCTCCGACCGAACCGCCGGGCCACGCCTGCACGTGCACCAGCGCGGCGGCTTCGGTCTCACCGAGCCCGGCCCCGGCCGCGACACGGGCCCGGAGTCGATCCATCACGGCCAGGGCCGTCACGCCGAGGACCTGAACAGGACGGTCACCCATTTTCGGCATCATATGCGCAGCGCATCATATGCACAACGCATTGATTGGCGGCACGGCTCGGCGTCGGCCCGAGCAGCGGACAGCCGACCCCGGCGGCCGGCAACCGCCCGCCGCGCGGCACTACCGCCGGAGCACCGGCCCGGTGGCGGTCACGCAGCAGGCTCCATCTCCCCGGCCTGCCAGAGCCGCGCATAGTGCCCGCCCATGGCGAGCAGCTCGGCGTGCGGGCCGACCTCGACGATCCGGCCCCCGTCGAGCACCACGATCCGGTCGGCGCGCGCGGCCGTGCCCAGCCGGTGGGCCACGACGAACGCCGTGCGGCGGGAGGTGACGCGGTCGCCCGCGGCGTGCACCGCGGCCTCGGTGGCCGGGTCGAGGGCGGCCGTGGCCTCGTCGAACAACAGCACGTCGGGGTCGGCCAGCTCGGCGCGGGCGAGCGCGATGAGCTGCCGCTGCCCCGCGGACAGGCCCTGCCCCCGCTCCCCGACCGGGTGCCGGAAGCCGCCGGGCAGCGCGCGCACCAGCTCCAGCGCGCCGACGGCCCGGGCGGCCGCCTCGATCTCGGCCGGGCTCGCGTCGGGGCGCGCGTAGGCGATGTTGGCGGCGACGTCGCCGGTGAACAGGTGCGGCTCCTGCGGCACGATCCCCAGCCGATGCCGGTACGCGGCCAGCGGGTAGCGCCGGACGTCCACCCCGTCGACGAGCACAGCGCCCGTGCCGGTGTCGTAGAACCGGGCGAGCAGCTTGACCACCGTGGACTTGCCCGCGCCCGTGGCCCCGACGAACGCGATCGTCTCCCCGGGCGCGACCCGCAGCGAGACGCCGTCGAGCGCGGGCGAGGCGGCACCCGCGTAGGTGAACCCCACGTCGCGCAGCTCGACCTCGCCGCGCAACCGATCCGGCACCGGCACCGGGTCGGCGGCCGGCTCCGGCGGCACCGACGTGGGGGTGCGCAGCAGGTCGGCGATGCGCGAGAGCCCGATGCGGGCCTGCTGGTAGCCGTCGAAGACCTGTGACAGCTGCTGGACCGGCGCGAAGAACAGCCCGAGGTAGAGCAGGAATGCGGTGAGCACGCCCGGCGTGAGGTCACCGCCTGCCACCCGCGCCGCGCCCGCGCCGAGCACCGCCGCCGTGGCGACGTCCGACAGCAGCGCGACGAACGGGAAGTACGTCGCGATGTAGCGCTGCGCGCGCAGCCGGGAGCTGCGGTAGGCGGCGCTGCGCTCGCCGAACCTGGTGGCGCTGCGCTCCTCACGGACGTAGGCCTGCGCGACCCGCACCCCCGTGACGTTCTCCTGCAGGTCGGCGTTGACGATGCTCACCCGCTCCCTGGCCTCCGCGTACGCCGCCGACGCCACCCGGCGGAACAGCACCGTGGCGATCGCGAGCACCGGCACCACCGCGAGCGCGACGAGCGCCAGCTCGGGGTCGGTGACCAGGAGTGCGACCGCGACGCCGCCGATCGTGAGCACGCTGACCACGGCCTGCGCGAGACCGGTCTGCAGGAACGTCGACAGCGCGTCGACGTCGGTGGTCATCCGCGTCATGATCCGGCCCGACAGCTCGCGCTCGAAGTAGTCCAGCCCGAGCCGCTGCAGATGGGCGTAGCTGCGGACCCGCAGCAGGTAGAGCAGGGTCTCCCCGGCGCGCGACGTGATGACGGTCTGCGCGGCGACCACGAGCCACCCCGCCACCACCAGCCCGAGCCCCAGCAGCGTGGCCGTGACGAGCACGCCGGGCGCGCCCGCCGTGATGCCGCCGTCGATCGCCAGCCGCGTGATGCCGGGGAGCGCGAGGCTGCCGAGCGCGTCGAGGGCCACCAGCGTGATCCCGAGCAGGAGCGGCCCGCGGACCGGGCGCAGGAGGCGGGCGAGCCGGAACGCGGGATCCGGTGCCGTGGGGTCCTCACCGGGGACGCGGGGCACCTCGGTGGCCTGCGGCAGCGCCTCGACCGCGGCCAGCAGCTCCGGGGTGGGCGCCATGCTGCCCGCCGCGGCGCCCATCCCGCCGCCCCCGCGAGCGCCCACCCCGCTCGACGGGCTCGCCGTGCGCGCCGCCGGCACCGTGGCGTCGGTGCCCGGCTCCGGCCACAGCTCGGGAGACTCCCCCGCGTCGACCGGGTGCGTGCCGCGTTCGCGCACGCCGTCCGGCGCGTCGAGCAGCTCGCGGAACAGCGCGCATCGCTCCACCAGCTCCGCCTCCGTGCCGACGTCGACGACGCGGCCCGCGTCGAGCACGGCGATCCGGTCGGCGAGGGCGAGGCTCGAGCGGCGGTGCGCCACGAGGAGCGTGGTGCGCCCGGCGGTGAGCGCGCTCAGCGTGTCGTGGATGGCGGCCTCGGTGGCCGTGTCGACCGCCGACGTGGCGTCGTCCAGCACCAGCACGCGCGGGTCGGTGAGCACGGCCCTCGCCAGCGCGATCCGCTGGCGCTGCCCGCCCGAGAGCGTGAGGCCGCGCTCGCCCACGAGCGTGTCGTACCCGTCGGGCAGATCCTCGACGAAGCCGTCCACCTGCGCCGCGCACGCCGCCGCCCGCACCTCGTCGTCGCTCGCGTCGGGGCAGCCGTAGGCGATGTTGGCGCGGATGGTGTCGGAGAACAGGAACGCCTCCTCGAACACCACCCCGAGCTCCCGGCGCAGGTCGGCGAGGCGCAGCTGCGGCAGCGGCACGCCACCCAGCCGCAGCTCGCCCCGCTGCGGGTCGTAGAAGCGCGGCAGCAGCAGTGCGATGGTCGACTTCCCGGAACCGGCGGAGCCGACCACCGCGAGCGTCTCACCGGGCTCCACACGCAGCGTGACGCCGTCGAGCACGGGATCGTGGCGCGAGTAGCCGAACGTGACGTCCCGCAGCTCCACCGACAGCGGGCCCTCCGGGAGCGCCACCGGGGAGACCGGGTCGACGACGTCCGGGCGGGAGTCGATCAGGTCGTGCACGCGCTCCACGCCCGCACGGGCGAGCTGGGCGCTCACCACGACCGAGCCGAGCAGGCGGGCGGGCCCGACCAGCTGGGCGAGGTAGGTGGAGAACGCGAGGAACGTGCCGAGGCTGAGGGAACCGTGCAGCGCGAGCGAGCCACCGACCGCGATCACGCCGACCTGCCCGAGCGTGGGCAGGGCGAGCAACGTGGGGTTGAGCCGGGCGGTGAGCCGGGCGGTGCGCATGCGCTCGGCGAACAGGCGCGCGGCGCCGCGCTCGAGCGTTGCGGTCTCGCGGGCCTCCTGACCGAAGCCCTTGACCACCCGCACGCCGGTGACGGTCTCCTCCACGTGCTGGGCGATGTCGGCCGCGCGCTGCTGCGCCGACCACGTGGCCGGGAACAGCTTGGCCCTGGTGCGCAGCGCGATCCAGCCCACGGCCGGCACCACCACGAGCGCCACCACCGTGAGCACCGGGGAGAGCCACAGCATGGCGGCGACCGAGGCGACGACCAGTACCAGCGCCCCGAGCGCGAGCGGCGCCATCGACAGCAGCGACTGCACCAGCTGCAGGTCCGTGATCGCGCGCGACACGACCTGGCCGGTGCGCAGCGCGTCCTGCCCTTCGCCGTCGAGGCGCTGCATCGCGGCGAACACCTGCCGCCGCAGGTCGTGCTGCACGTCGAGGGCGAGCCTGCCCGCGAGGTAGCGACGCAGGAACGCGGCGCCGAAGCGCACCAGCGCCAGCGCGATGATCGCCCCGACGACGGGGGCGAGCACCGCCGTGGACCCGGCCACGGCGTCGTCCACGGCCACGCGGGTGAGCAGCGGCCCGACCGCCTCGAGGCTGACCCCGAACACCGATGCGATGAGGGCACCCACCGCCACCGCGCGGTGACGGAGGCAGGCGTGGACGAGCCGGCGGATCCAGCCGGGGGAGCGAACATCGGGCACGGCTCCACGTTATGTCGCCGCACCGACACCTGCGCCGGGGTTCCGGCGATGTCACGAATCGGTGTCCGGTCCGGACCGATCGGAACACCGCGGTCGGTCCTCGCGCTGCACCGGGCACCTCGTGCGATGCTGACCGCCCGGTCGACGCGCCCCAACCGACAGGAGAACCCGGTGCGCCCCAAGATCATTGCAGTGGCGGCAACGCTGCTGGCCGCCCTCGGCATCGCCGGGTGCGGAGGCGGATCCGACTCCGGCACCCTGCGGGTCGGCACCGAGGGCACCTACAGCCCGTTCAGCTTCCAGGGGCCCGACGGCAAGCTGACCGGCTACGACGTCGAGGTCGTGCAGGCGGTCGGGGCGAAGCTCGGCAAGGAGGTCGAGTTCGTCCAGACCCCGTGGGACGCGATCTTCGCCGGGCTGGAGTCCAAGCGCTTCGACCTCGTCGCCAACCAGGTGACGGTCAACGACGAGCGCAAGGCCAAGTACGACCTCTCGGACCCCTACACCGTCTCCGAGGGCGTGATCGTCACCCGTGCCGACAACACCGGCATCACCAGCCTCGCCGACCTCGAGGGCAAGACCACCGCGCAGTCCGCCACCAGCAACTGGGCCACCGTCGCGCGCGACGCCGGCGCGAACGTGGAGGCGGTGGAGGGCTTCGTCCAGGCCGTCCAGCTGCTGAAGGACGGCCGGGTGGACGCCACCGTCAACGACACGCTCGCGGTCGCCGAGTACCAGAAGGTGCAGGGCGACGCGGGCGTGAAGATCGCCGGGACCACCGGCGACACGAGCCAGCAGGCGTTCGCGGCGCGCAAGGACAGCGGGCTGATGGCCGACGTCAACCGGGCGCTCGGCGAGCTGCGCGCGGACGGCACGCTGAAGCAGATCTCCGAGAAGTACTTCGGCACCGACGTCAGCGGTCCGTAGTGGACCCAGGCACCTGGGATCTGATCTGGCGGAACCTGTGGCCGATGCTGGCGGCCACCGTCACGAAGACCCTGCCGCTGACGGCCATCAGCTTCGCGCTCGGCCTGGTGCTCGCGCTGTTCGTCGCGCTGGCCCGGATCTCGCCGATCCGTCCGCTCTCGCTGCTGGCGCGCGGGTACATCTCGGTGATCCGCGGCACGCCGCTGCTGGTCCAGCTGTTCATCGTGTTCTACGCGTTGCCGCAGCTGAACATCGTGATCGACCCGTTCCCGTCGGCGGTGATCGCCTTCACCCTGAACGTCGGCGGCTACGCGGCCGAGGTGGTCCGGGCGGCCATCCTCAGCATCCCCAAGGGGCAGTGGGAAGCGGCGCAGACGATCGGCATGGGCTACCCGACGACGCTGCGCCGGGTGATCCTGCCGCAGGCAGCGCGCACCGCGGTGCCCCCGCTGTCCAACACGTTGATCTCGCTGGTCAAGGACACGTCGCTGGCCTCGACGATCCTGGTCACCGAGCTGCTGCGCGTCGCCCAGCTGGCGGCGGCGCCGACGTTCGACTTCTTCGCGCTCTACGGGGTGGCTGCGGTCTACTACTGGGTGATCTGCCTGCTCCTGTCGTCGGGGCAGGTCCGGCTCGAGACGAGGCTGGAGAGGTACGTGGCGAGGTGACCGACCTGCTGACCGCCCGCGGCCTGGAGAAGGCGTTCGGCGGGCTACAGGTGCTGCGCGACGTCTCGTTCGAGGTGCCCGCCGGCACGGTGACGGCGGTGATCGGGCCGTCGGGCTCGGGCAAGACCACCGTGCTGCGCACGTTGAACGCCCTCGACCGGGCCGACGCGGGGGTGATCACGATCGGCGACCTGTCGGTGGACTTCGCCCGTGACGTCGACCGCGCCACCCTGACCCGCTTCCGGATGCAGAGCGGCATGGTGTTCCAGAGCCACAACCTGTTCCCGCACATGACGGTCCTCCAGAACGTGATCGAGGGGCCGGTGATCGTCCAGAAGCGGCCGAAGGACGAGGCCATCGCGGACGCCCGGCGGCTGCTGGAGCAGGTGGGGCTGGCCGAGAAGGCCGACCAGTACCCGTTCCAGCTGTCCGGCGGGCAGCAGCAACGGGTCGGCATCGCCCGGGCGCTCGCCCTTGCGCCCAAGCTCATGCTGTTCGACGAGCCGACCTCGGCGCTGGACCCCGAGCTGGTCGGCGACGTGCTGCGGGTGATCAAGGACCTGGCGAACCAGGGCTGGACGATGGTGATCGTCACCCACGAGATCCGGTTCGCCCAGCAGGTGGCCGACCAGGTGCTGTTCCTCGACGGCGGTGTCGTGGTGGAGTCCGGCCCGCCTGCACAGGTGCTCACCGAGCCCACCGAGGCCCGCACCCGGCAGTTCCTGGAGCGCATCCTGAACCCGATCTAGATCGGGTTCGCAGGACGATGCCGCGCCGCACCCTGCTCGTGACCGCACACACCGGGTGGGCTCCGCACACATGCCGGGTCATGTGTGCCGCACCGCCGCAGTGTGTGCGGTGGCCCCGCGGGCAGCGCCGGCGGTCAGGTGATGTCGCGGCGGGCGGCTACCAGCCAGCCGACGGCCCCGACGACCGCCGTCCAGGCCGCGAGGACGACCAGTGCGACGCCCCAGCCCGGCGGGGAGGTGACACCGGCGAGCAGCTCGACGACCTGGGGTCCCGTCACGGGGCCCGCGATCTCGTTCACCGGGATGCCGTAGACGGCCACCTCGCCCGCGTTGCCCGGCAGGTAGGACGACAGGGCGCGGACGGACCGGGACTCCGCCCCGTCGAGCAGCGCCCCCACCAGCAGCTCCCCTGCCATCAGGTACAGCAGGAGGGCCACGAGGGCGCTGACCTGGTTGCTCACCGCGGTGCCGAACGCGGCGCCGAGCGCGCCCCAGAGCGCCGAGACCGCGACGCCGATCAGGGCGGTGGCCGCGAGCGGCGCCACGCCGGGGAACGCCACTCCGGCGTCCGCGACGGTGCCTGCGAGCACCCCCGTCACCACGGTCGCGATGGCGTAGCACGCCCCGACGCCGGCACTGACCAGCATTTTCGCCAGCAGCACCGGCGCCCGGCCGCGGGTGGTGAGATAGGTGGTGGTGATGGTGCGGTGCCGGTGCTCACCCGCCGCGGCGGCGACGCCGTGCACGGCGGCGAACACGCTCGTGAGCCCGAGCGCGTAGGCGAGCGACCCCAGCAGCAGCGGCAACCGCTCGGCCTCGTCGAACGCCGCCGTGAAGGCCCCGCCGAAGAGGTTGATCGTGCTCGACAGCAGCGCGACCGGGATCAGCAGCCCCCACCACAACCGCGTCGACACGACCTTGCGGAACTCCGCACGCACCGGCGCCGCGACGGGGCCGACCCTCATGCCGCGCGCCACGGGTCGGTGGTGAGCTGGAAGAACAGCTGCTCCAGCTCCACGCGCTCGTGCACCATCCCGTAGATCGCCACGCCGGCACCGAGCGCCACGTCCCCGACGTGGACGGGGTCGGTGCCCGCCACGCCCAGCCAGCCGCCGGAGAGGGTGTCGATCTCCAGCACGCCGGTGGCGGCGAGCGCATCGGCGAGCCGTGCGGGGTCCGCGCAGCGCACCAGCACGCGAGTGCTGCGCGAGCCCTGCAGCTGCGCGAGCGATCCCTGGTAGACGCAGCGGCCGTGGCTGATCACCACGAGGTGGTCGGCGGCCTGCTCGACCTCGGCGAGCAGGTGGGTGGAGATCAGGACGCTGCGCCCCTGCGCGGCGAACGCCCGCAGGAACGCCCGCAGCCACGCGATCCCCTCCGGGTCGAGGCCGTTGCCCGGCTCGTCGAGCACGAGCACCTGCGGGTCGCCGAGCAGCGCGACGGCGAGCGCGAGCCGCTGGCGCATGCCGAGCGAGTAATCGCCCACCGGGCGCTCGCCCACGTCCCCGAGCCCGACCGTGCCGAGCGCGTGCTCCACCGCCTCGTCTGGCACCCCGATCGCCGCCGCGCAGGCGAGCAGGTGCGCGCGGGCCGTGCGGGCGGGGTGGAAGCCCTGCGCCTCGAGCACGGCCCCGACCACCCGGGCGGGCTGCGGCAGCTGCGCGAACGGCAGGCCGTTGATCCGGGCCTCGCCCGCGGTGGGCGTGACGAGGCCGAGGATCATCCGCAGCGTCGTGGTCTTCCCGGAGCCGTTCGGCCCGAGGAACCCGGTCACGGCGCCCGGCTCCACCGAGAACGTGAGCCCGTCGACAGCCTGCACGGCACCGAACCGCTTGCTCAGCTCGCGAACGGTGATGCCCTCGGTCCGGTCGTCCTGCACCAGGTTCGTCGGGTCCGGTCTAGTCGTCGGCCGGCTCGGCATCGCCCGCCGGCTCGCGGTCGTCGACCGCCTTGCGCTCGCCCGCAGGCGTGCCCGTGGCCGTCGGCCTGCCGTCGACGGCCGGCACCACGGGCAGCTCGGGGTCGGTGGACGGCGCGATCTCGGCGGGAGGGCCGTCGATCGCGGCGAGGACGGCCTCGGCCCACCCGGCGTGCTCGACGTCGCCCAGCGGGTTCATCTCACGCCCCTTGCTGCCGGGCCCGAACCGCGGCGGGAGCTCGGCGACGCGCAGCCGGTGCCGCGCGGCCTCCTCCCGCGTGATGGCGTCGAGGGCAGCGGCCGTCCCACCCCGCGCGCCGCGCGCGAAGGTGGCGACCACCGCACCCGACGGCAGCGAGGCGAGGAGCTGTCGCAGCGACACGTCGAGTCCGGGGACCCGCCGGGCGATGTCCTCGGCGCCGATGATGCAGCTCACCAGCGCCGCGGACTGGTCCCTGGTGAGGTCGATGAGCTCGGGGAGCTGGCGGGTGAGCACGTCGGCCACGCCCGCGCCCGCGCGCGAGAGGTTGACCACGCGCCACGCGTCCCGGTGGCGCAGCCGCTCGTGCACCACGCCGACGTAGCCGGTCTCCCGGCGGGTGGCTCCGATGCCCTGGCTGGCCGAGTCGCCGAGAACGACCCACAGCGGGCCGGTGGCCCGCCTGGCCTCCAGGTTGGCGGCCGCCCAGTCGTCGGCGAAGGCCTTGATCTGCAGCCTGCGGGCGGATGCGCCGGGCAGCACGCCCCCGAGGAAGCGCTCGCCACCCGCCTTCACCCGTCGCGCCGCGGCGCGCATCCGAGGGACCTGCATTGGAGAGCTCATAGGGAACTCCGAAGGGTCGTGACTACCCGCCGGCACGGGGGTTGCACGCGGGTGGGGATCGTCACCGTATCCAGTGGCGTCCTCCCGCCGGTAGGCGGGGGCTCGGGTCCTGCGGTCCGGTTCGTCCCGTTCCCGCGGCGGCCGGGAACGGCGATCACGTCAGGGTCAGAACCCGAACGCCGTGATCGTCGGCAGGGTACCGGCGCGCAGGGCGTCGAGCACGTACCGCTCGTGCGGCACCACCGGCTCCGGCAGCGCCGTGAGCGGGAACCACCCCAGGCCGGCCGCCTTCGCCGCCTCCAGCAGCCGCGGCTCGCCCGTCCAGCGCCGGCAGGCGAAGAAGAAGTCGACGCGCTCGTCGATCGGGTCGTGGTTGGCGTGGGTGCGGTGCATCGTGGTGAGCGGCTCGAGGTCGGCCGGCTCGATCTTCACGCCGACCTCCTCCGCCGCCTCCCGGCACGCGGCCGCGAACACCGACTCGTCGGCCTCGACGTGCCCAGCGGCCGCAGCGGCCCAGTGCCCGTCGCGGTACCCGGTGCCCTGGCGCAGCTGCAGCAGCACCTCGGCATCGGGGCCGGTTCCGCGGAGGAGGAGCACGTAGGCGGCCGGAACGACGCGGAACCTCACCCGGGCACCCTAACTTCGCACACGCGGCCCCGGCTTCGCAGATGGCCGGCCTTGCGCGAAGTGGGAGCCAGGTGTGCGAAGTCACCAGGTCAGGCTTACTTGACTCGTCGGTAACATCTCCGGCCATGCTGCTGTCGACCCAGCTCCAGTACAGCGAGGACCCCGCCCGCACCGCCGGGTCGGTGGTCGCGATGGAGCAGGCGGGACTGGACGTCGTGTGGGTCGCGGAGGCGTACAGCTTCGACGCCGTCTCGCTCATGGGGTACCTGGCCGCGCGCACCTCGCGCGTGCAGATCGGCTCCGGGATCCTGCCGATCTACAGCCGGACCCCCACGCTCACCGCGATGACCGCGGCCGGCGTCGACGCGCTGTCCGACGGCCGCGCGATCCTCGGGCTGGGCGCGTCCGGCCCGCAGGTGATCGAGGGTTTCCACGGCGTGCCGTACGACAAGCCGATCGCGCGCACGCGCGAGATCATCGAGATCTGCCGGAAGGTCTGGCGGCGGGAGCGGCTCACCAACGACGGGATCTACCCGATCCCGCTGCCCGAGGGCCGGGGCACCGGGTTGGGCAAGCCGCTTAAGCTGATCAACCACCCACGGCGGGAGGACATCCCGATCTGGGTGGCCGCACTCGGCGAGAAGAACGTCGAGATGACGGCCGAGCTCGCGAACGGGTGGCTGCCGCACGTGATGCTCCCGGAGAAGATGCGGGAGGTCTTCGGGCCCGCGCTCGACGCGGGCCTCGCCAAGCGCGCACCCGAGCTCGGCCCGCTGCAGATCACCGGAGGCGGGATCCTCGCGGTCGACGAGGAGATGTTCGAGCCCGCCCGCAGGCTCGCCCGCGGCATGTACGCCCTGTACATCGGGGGCATGGGGGCGCGGGGGCGCAACTTCTACAACACCGTCTTCGCCCGCCAGGGCTACGCCGACGCGGCCCGGCTCGTGCAGGACCTCTACCTCGAAGGGCGCAAGGAGGAGGCCGCTGCCGCGCTGCCCGACGACTTCATCGACAAGGTCACGCTGATCGGGCCCCCGTCGTACGTCCGGGAGCGGATCGACGTGCTGCGCGGGGCGGGCGTCACGCACCTGCACGTCAGCCCGGTGAGCGCGGACGTCCCCTCGCTGCTCACCCGCGTGAAGGAGTGGATCAGCTAGGTCGGCGCGATCACGCACGGTGACTGGGTCACACTCTGTTGTCGACCGTCGCCGAACGCAGGGAGCGCCGTGATCGAGCCCGCCATCGCCGTGTCCGACCGATCGATGGCGCCGCACCAGTACCGCTTCGTGGAGACGCACGCGTGGTGGCTCGGAACGTTCGGGCCCCACCAGCACCTCACCGAGCACCGGCTGCGGCAGTGGATCCCGGTCCAGCCCGACCGGGAGTGGGTGCTGGAGCGGGAGCTGACGGGCGCGCAGACCTGGCTGACCGGCTCGGCGCAGGAGGCGCGCGAGGACGGGTTCGACATCCTCGACGTCGCACCCGTCGGCCGCTTCCGCGCCCGCTACGGCGACTTCGACACCGCACGGGACCCCGCCGACGACCTCCGGGTCGGGTTCGACACCGTGTTCTGCGCGCCACCGCTCCCGCCCCGGCGCGGGAGCTGGCAGTCCCCCACCCCCGACTTCCTGCAGCGCCTGCCCCGGGACCCGGCCACGCTCCTCGCCCGGCTCCGCGAGGACAACCCGGGCAGCTGGTTCGGGCCGTTCGCGGCCGCGGTCACGGCGCTGCGCACAGCGCTCGTGCCCGCCGAGCTGCGGGCGGCGTTCTTCCGGGCGCTCTCCTCCCTCCCCGGCGTGAGCTTCACCGACGACGCTCGCAACGTCGACGGGCACGAGTGCGTCGCGCTCGTCCACGACGCCGGGCGCACCCGCACCGAGCTGCTCCTCGACCCGGCGGACGGCCAGTTCGCCGGCGAGCGCGACACGCTGCGCACCGACTCCCGCGCCGGCCTGCGGGCCGGCACCGTGATAAGCACCACTGCCGTGCGGACCGCGGTCGTCGACGCCGAGGGCGAGCTCCCGGCGGCGTAGGAGGCACACCCCCGGTTCGCTCCACGCATCCCGGGTCCGGTTGCACTGATCGCCGTCGAGGACCCGGCGCAGGCCACCGGGATCGCGACGGTGCGCGATCCGCCCGGGCCCGCAACGCGGTGGAGTTCGCGCCGCACTGCGGTGCAGTTCACTGAACCGAGCCCTTGACCGGTGCAGCCGATCACGCCCACCGCGCGGTACCCGCCCCGCGAGCGCGGGGACTAACCTGGCGGGCAGTCCTCGGCGATGTCGATGAGATCCGATCAAGGCGGTCATCAGCGTGTCCAGCAGCAGTACGTCCAGTCCAGCAGGAGAGTTCGGGCCGAACGAATGGCTCGTCGAGGAGATGTACCAGCGTTTCCTCGACGACCCGAACAACGTCGATCCGGCGTGGCACGAGTTCTTCGCGGACTACCGACCTACCGACACGTCCTCCCCCGCTGCCGCCGACCCCGCCGACGACTCGGCCGGCACCGGTTCCGTCCAGGAGGCCGCGCAGCGGCCCAGCCGCCCCGCAGCACCCTCCGACGCGCCCACGGCGCCCGCTCCCACCCCCGCCGCCGAGCGCCCGGAGCCCAGCGAGCGCCGCCGGGCCGCCGACCGCGCCGCGCTCACGCCCACGAACGGCAGCGCGCCCACCCAGAAGCGCAGCACACCGTCCACCGGGGCGAAGCCGCCCGCGGGCAGCACCTCGCAGGCCGCGCGCCCCGCCACGGGGGCTGCGGCCGACCCGGGTGCCGGCACCACCATCCCGCTGCGCGGTGCCGCGAACGCGGTCGTCAAGAACATGAACGCCTCGCTGGCCGTGCCCACGGCCACGAGCGTGCGCGCCGTCCCGGCGAAGCTCCTCGCCGACAACCGCGTCGTCATCAACAACCAGCTCAAGCGCACGCGCGGCGGCAAGGTCTCCTTCACGCACCTCATCGGGTACGCGCTGGTCAAGGCGCTCGCCGACTTCCCGGTGATGAACCGCCACTTCGCCGAGCAGGACGGCAAGCCGGTCGTGGTGCAGCCCGACCACGTCAACCTCGGGCTCGCGATCGACCTGCCGGGCAAGGACGGGCAGCGCTCGCTCGTCGTCGTCTCGATCAAGGGCTGCGAGACGATGAACTTCGCGCAGTTCTGGTCGGCCTACGAGGCCATCGTGCACAAGGCGCGGGCCGGCACCTTGACCGCGGAGGACTTCGCGGGCACCACCATCACGCTCACCAACCCCGGCACGCTGGGGACCAACCACTCGGTGCCGCGGCTGATGCAGGGCCAGGGCGCGATCATCGGCGTCGGCGCGATGGAATACCCGGCGCAGTTCCAGGGCGCGAGCGACGAGAAGCTGGCCGAGATCGGCGTGAGCAAGATCATCACGCTGACCTCGACCTACGACCACCGGATCATCCAGGGCGCCGAGTCCGGCGACTTCCTGCGCCGCGTGCACGCGCTGCTGCTGGGCGAGGACGAGTTCTACGACGAGATCTTCCGGTCCGTGCGGGTGCCGTACGAGCCGGTGCGGTGGGTGCAGGACATCCCCGAGGGCGCGATCGACAAGACCGCCCGGGTGATCGAGGTGATCGACGCCCACCGCACGCGCGGGCACCTCATGGCCGACACCGACCCGCTGAACTACCGCCAGCGCAGGCACCCCGACCTGGACATCCTGTCCCACGGCCTCACGCTGTGGGACCTCGACCGGGAGTTCGCCGTCGGCGGGTTCGCCGGCCAGCAGCACATGAAGCTGCGCGACGTGCTCGGCGTGCTGCGCGACGCGTACTGCCGCACCATCGGCACCGAGTACATGCACATCGCCGACCCCGAGCAGCGCGCGTGGCTGCAGGAGCGGATCGAGGTGCCGCACCAGAAGCCGGGCGCCGCCGAGCAGAAGTACGTGCTCTCCAAGCTCAACGCGGCCGAGGCGTTCGAGACGTTCCTGCAGACCAAGTACGTCGGGCAGAAGCGGTTCTCCCTCGAGGGCGGCGAGACGGTCATCCCGCTGCTCGACGCCGTGCTGGACAAGGCGGCCGAGCACGAGCTCGACGAGGTCGTCATCGGCATGCCGCACCGCGGGCGGCTCAACGTGCTGGCCAACATCGTCGGCAAGCCGATCAGCCAGATCTTCCGCGAGTTCGAGGGCAACCTCGACCCGGGCCAGGCCCACGGCTCCGGCGACGTGAAGTACCACCTCGGCGCCGAGGGCAAGTACTTCCGGATGTTCGGCGACGGCGAGACGGTCGTGTCGCTCGCGTCCAACCCGTCGCACCTGGAGGCGGTCGACCCGGTCCTCGAGGGCATCGTCCGCGCCAAGCAGGACATCCTCGACAAGGGCGAGGGCGGGTTCACGGTGCTGCCGCTGATGCTGCACGGTGACGCCGCGTTCGCGGGCCAGGGTGTGGTCGCCGAGACGCTCAACCTCGCCAAGCTGCGCGGCTACCGCACCGGCGGCACCATCCACGTCGTCATCAACAACCAGGTCGGGTTCACCACGGCGCCCGAGCACTCGCGTTCGTCGCAGTACTCCACCGACGTCGCGAAGATGATCGACGCTCCGGTGTTCCACGTGAACGGCGACGACCCCGAGGCGTGCGTCTGGGTGGCGAAGCTGGCGGTGGACTACCGCGAACGCTGGCACAACGACGTCGTGATCGACATGATCTGCTACCGGCGGCGCGGCCACAACGAGGGCGACGACCCGTCGATGACGCAGCCTGCGATGTACGACATCATCGACGCCAAGCGCAGCGTCCGGAAGATCTACACCGAGTCGCTGATCGGCCGCGGGGACATCACCGTGGAGGAGGCCGAGCACGCGCTCAAGGACTTCTCCAACCAGCTGGAGCACGTCTTCAACGAGGTCCGCGAGCTGGAGCGCACCCCACCGGCACCGAGCCCTTCCGTCGAGAAGGAGCAGTCGGTGCCCACCGACCTCGACACGTCGGTGTCGCTGGAGGTCGTCCACCGCATCGGCGACGCGCACGTCGAGCTGCCCGATGGCTTCACGGTGCACCAGCGGGTCAAGCCCGTGCTGCAGCGGCGCTACCAGATGTCGCGCGAGGGCAACGTCGACTGGGCGTTCGGCGAGCTGCTCGCGCTCGGCTCGCTCGTGATGGACGGCCGGCTGGTGCGGATCGCCGGCCAGGACACGCGCCGCGGCACGTTCGTGCAGCGCCACTCCGTGATCATCGACCGGCGCTCGGGCGAGGAGTACTACCCGCTGCGCAACCTGTCGGAGGACCAGGAGCGGTTCCTGCCCTACGACTCGGCGCTCTCGGAGTTCGCCGCCGTCGGCTTCGAGTACGGCTACTCGGTGGCCAACCCCGAGGCGTTCGTGGCGTGGGAGGCCCAGTTCGGCGACTTCGTCAACGGAGCGCAGTCGATCATCGACGAGTTCATCTCGTCCGGCGAGGCCAAGTGGGGCCAGATGTCGGACGTCGTGCTGTTGCTGCCGCACGGGCTGGAGGGCCAGGGGCCCGACCACTCCTCCGGCCGCATCGAGCGGTTCCTGCAGCTGTGCGCCGAGGGCTCGATGACGGTGGCCATCCCCACCGAACCGGCCAACTACTTCCACCTGCTGCGCCGCCACGCGATGGACGGCGTGCGCCGCCCACTGGTGGTGTTCACACCCAAGTGGATGCTGCGCGCCAAGCAGGCGGTGAGCCCGCTGACCGACTTCACCGGCGGCCGGTTCCGCCCGGTCATCGACGACCCGCACTTCCGCGAGAACAACGGCCCGGCCTCGGACGTGCGCAAGGTCCTGCTGTGCTACGGCAAGCTCTACTACGAGCTGGCGGCCGCGCGCGAGAAGCGGGGCATCGAGGACACCGCGATCGTGCGCATCGAGCAGCTGTACCCGGTGGCCGACCGCCAGCTCGCCGCGGTGCTGGAGCGCTACCCGAACGCCGAGGACATCCGGTGGGTCCAGGAGGAGCCCGCCAACCAGGGTGCGTGGCCGTTCGTGGGGCTCGAGCTGCCGATGAAGCTGCCCCGGCTCGTCGGGTTCCGGCGGGTGTCGCGGCGGCGGATGGCCGCGCCTGCCGCGGGATCGGGGAAGGTGCACGAGGTCGAGCAGGCCGCCCTGATCGACGAGGCCCTCAGCACTTCTGATTGATCAACGCCACCAGGCGGAGATCAATCAGGGAGAACGGAGTCGGAGTAGCAGTCGTGTACGCAACGGACCGCGGCATCGAGGAGCTGGTGGAGCGGCGCGGCGAGGAGCAGGTCAGCGTGGAATGGCTCGCCGATCGGCTTCGCACGTTCGTCGACCTCAACCCCGGCTTCGAGAACGCCGTCGACCGGGTCGCGAGCTTCCTGGCCCGCGACGACGCCGACGATCCGGAGGACTGAGCGGGGTCACCGGCCGGCGCGCGACACCTGCCGGGCGGTGATCCGCCACCCGTGCGGCGTGCGGCTGACGCGGTCGTCGTAGACCACGCTTCCCGTGCGGCCGTCCCGTAGGACGCCGATGCCCTTCGACCGGACGGTGGCGCCGCCGTCGGCGCCCTCGGTGACCACGATGTTGGTGACGTGGTGGCCGATCGGGTTCCGCGCGTCGTCGGCGAACGACTCCGAGAGCGCGCGGAACTCGTCGATGCCGCGCACGACGCCCTGGCCCATCGCCGTCACGTCGTAGACGACGTCGGGGGTGAACAGCTCGTCGAGGCGGTGCAGCTCGCGACCGTCGACGAGGTGCCCGTGCAGCGCGACGAGCTGGTGGATCGCGATGATGTCGTCCGCGGTCAGCGTCATGCGCGCAAGATAGCGATCTGACCCGAGGGCGCGCCGAAAGGCTGGTCAAGCCGCACCTGGCCCGGCCGTTGGAGCGCGACGAGGCCCGGCGGTGATCACGACACCAGTGCGCCGGTGACGGACCGTTCGAGCGCGTCGACGAGCCAGGCCTGTGCCGCACCGACCGTCACGGGCTCGCCGGTGACCTCGCCGACGAGTGCCCAGTAGCGACGCAGCCGGGGGTCGCGGTCGACGGTGGCGGTGGTGAGCAGCTCGCGGCGGAACCGCGGGGTGTCCCGGCTGCGCTGCACCGCGGCGTACGCGGCCACGAACCGGTCCAGCGCCTGGCCCGGCTCGGGCTGCCGGCCGGCGAGCACCAGCGGGTGGGCCAGGTGGCACGCCTCACCGATCCCGGTGAGCAGTTCGGCCTCGTCGCGGACGAGCTCGAGGTTCACCCGTGCCCTCGCCCGCATCCGGCGCAGGAGGTCGCGGTCGCCGGCCACCGCGACCAGCTCGGCGTACGCCACCACCTGTCGTGGCGTCGGGTCCGGCGGCGGCGCCGGGACGCTGACCTCGAGGAACATGCTCGTCAGGTCGGCCGGCAGCTGGGCGATGAAGAGGCGGTGCCAGAAGTCGAGGAGGGCGTCCCGTGCGGCGTTGTGGTCCTGCACCGCGGCGAGCAGCGCGAGGCGGGCCGCCCGCTCGGCGGGGGCGGCCTCCTCCACCGCCGCGAGCGACGCGCGTCGCCAGGCGAGCGCCGCCAGCTCGACGTCGAGCGCCGCGCGTTCCGCCGCGACGACCTCCGCGATCGACCGCTCCTCCCGGAGCACAGCCGCGATCGCGGGCAGCCCGAGTCCGAGCCCGCGCAGCCGCCGCACGAGCGCGAGCCGCTCCACGGCCGACGGCGGGAACCGGCGGTGCCCGCCGGCGCTGCGGTGGGAGTCGAGCAGCCCTTCGTCGCAGTAGAAGCGGATGGTGCGCACCGGCACGGCCGTCAGCGCGGCGAGGTCACCGATCCCGAGCGTGTCCCGCATCACAGTCGCTCGAACCTCCAGCAGGGTGGAGTTCCTACGGTACGTCCCGTGGATCAGATGCAGAGCCTGGAGATGGACGTCGACCGGATGGTCACCGGACTGCGGGAGGTGACCGGCGCCCTCGCCGACGCGATCGCCGGCCTCGACCCGCAGGGCACGGTGCCGACCTGCCCGGAGTGGCGGGTGCGGGACCTCGTGGGGCACATCGGGCAGGCCTACCGGTGGAGCGCCGGGCTCGTGCGCAGCCGGGCGGCCGCTCCCCCACCGGACCCGCGCGACTCGGAGCCCGGCCGGTCGCGGGACTGGCCGGCCTGGTTGCGTGACGGCGCCGCCGACCTCGAGCAGGCGATCGGCGAGACCGGCCCCGACACCGCCGTGTGGACGTTCGTCGGGGAGCGGCCGGCGCGGTTCTGGCTGCGGCGCATGATGGCCGACACCGCCGTGCACGTCGCGGACGCGGCGTTCGCCGCGGGGCGCCCGTTCTCCGTCGCCCCGGACCTCGCCGCCGAGGCGATCAGCGAGGGGCTCGGGCTGATCTCGGCCGCCGCGGCCGCCGGCCTGAAGCCCGAGCTGGAGGAGCTGCGCGGCGACGGGCAGACCCTGCAGCTGCGGCCAGCCGACCTCGAGCCCGGCTGGCTGGTCACCCGTGCCCCCGGAGGCGTCACGTGGGAGCGCGCGACGGGCGACGCGGACGTCGTCGTGGCCGCCCCGGTGGCCGACCTGCTGCTGGTGTTCTCCCGGCGCATCACACCCGACGACCCCCGGCTGGCGATCAGCGGCGACCGGGCCTTGCTGGACCACTGGTGGGCCCACACGGCGTTCTGACCGCGCGCCGCGAAGCGAAGATCACCAGCGCTCGTCACCCCGGCCCGCTCACCCCCGGCCAGCCGTGGCCGGCTTCGTCCACAGGAGCGAGTAGCGGAACAGGACGTGCCTGCGCATCCGGACGCCGGGCAGGAGGCGCTCGGCGGTGGCCCGGACCTGGGCGAACGTGTCCGGGGGCGGCCAGACCGTCGGCGCCGACATCTCCGACTCCCCGCCCCGCCGCCACCGGAGCCAGCGGTGCGCGACGACCCCGGCGACGGCGTACGGGAGGTCGTGGGGCCAGCGGGAGCGCGGCAACCCGACCACCGCGAGCACGCCGCCGGGGCGCAGCAGGTCCCGCATCCGCTCCAGGCCGGCGGCGGTGTCCATGTGGTGCAGCGCCGCGATCGACGCGACCACGTCGAACGACTCGGGTTCGAACGGGTGCGTCAGGATGTTCGCCTGCAGGTACTCGATCCCCGGGCCGCGCGCGTGGCTCTTCGCCCGCTCGAGGACCGGCCGGTCGCGGTCGATCCCGATGACCGACGGCACGACCGCGCTCAGCTCCTTGGTCAGCAGCCCTTCACCGCAGCCCACATCGAGCGCCGCCCGGCTCCCCGGCGGCACCGCCGCGAGCACGAACGGGTGGTAGTGGATGTTGTGGTTCCAGCGCGTCTCGGTGGCGGGCACGACGGCAGCCTCCCACGCCCCGCTCACACACCAACCCCGGTGCTCGCACACCAACTGCAGTCGGTGTGCGAACGCTCGAGTTGGTGTGTGACCCGGGGGGTCGGTCAGCGGCGGGGCAGGCCGAAGCGGCGGCGGGTGGCTTCCAGCAGCTCTGCTGCCCTGGCCTCCACCTCGGCGTCCAGCTCGTCGATGGCCGCCGGGTCGGCGCGCCGATCGGGGGCGGGGCGGGGCCGCAGCTTCATCCACGACTCCACCCACAGGGCGTCGAGCGCGGCCTCCCAGTGCAGCTCGACGCCGAGGCGGGTCAGGCCGGCGCGCTCCTCGGCGTGTGCCATCGCCCGGCCGAGCCCGACCAGCTCGCGGTTCAACGCGGCGGCCCGCACCCGGTCCCGCTCGCGCAGGGCATCCGCCGCCGCCGCGATCCCCGCGACGACCTCCTTGTACTCCCGCGCGGCACTCATCGCACGGCCTCGCTCGCAAGCCCTCTCATCGCGCCTCCTCCAGCGAGGGAACGATGACCACCTCGGGCTGGGTGTGCTGCGCCCGGTCGAACAGCAGCCCCCGCCCGGGCCGCGGCGACCACGTGACGAACATGCCGGGCACGAGCGGCTGCACCTCCGAGCCCTGGACGTCGAGGGCCACCCACGCCCCCAGGTCGTCGGGCGAGGCGCCCATCATGAGCAGGGCCTTCAGCCGCGCCGGGCTCCGCCACCACCCGAGCACGTGCACTCCGGTCTCCGGGCCGAAGTGCAGCACCTTCCGCAGCGCCTCTGTTCCGGCCCGGTCCAGCGCGGTGTCGGCGGCGTCGGCGGCGTAGAGCACCAGCGCCACGGGATGGCGCGACGCGGTGCCGGCCAGCCGCTCGGACACCTCCTGCGCCAGCGCCTCGACGCGGGCGCGCAGGTCGTCCAGCCGGACCGTCTCGACGCGCTGGCCGGCCCCGGCCACCCGCTCGGCGAGCCGCTGCGCGGGCTCGAGGGCCTCCGCGATGAGGGGGGCGATCACCACGTCGAGGGTGTCCCGCGCGTGCTGCCCGGCCAGCGAGGCGGCGGCAGCGCCGAGCACCTGCACGGCCTCCCGCGCTCCGGACGCGAGCACGCCGAGGTTGCGCCCCGGCGCGTCCGGCAGTGCGACCGCGGCCGCGCTGCCCGCGACGTCGATGCACTGGCCCACCAACGCCCGGGGACCCGCGGGCAGGACGGCGAGCAGCTCGGAAAGGCGCGGCGAGCGGCTCCCGTCGAACAGGCGCGGCTCGGCACGCCCCTTCGCGTACGTCTCGTGCAGCACGTGCTGCACCTCGTCCACCGAGCCCTTGCCGGTGGCGTCCGGGATCCGCACGACCTCGTTGCCGTGCGTGATGCCCGACTCGTGGTTGATCACCGCGTGCCAGCGCGGCAGGCCGAGCGTGGCGTCGTTCAGCTCGGCGAGCACGCGCCGCGCGCGCGGCAGCGCGATCCGCAGCACGAACTGCTCGAAGATCGCCGGACGCCCCCAGAACGCCTCGATGCCGGACACGTCCTGGCTGGCGAGGACGAGGTGGATGCCCTGGGAGCGCCCACGCCGTGCCACGTCCTCCAGCAGGAGCGTCGCCTGCCGCGTGACGGCGTCGCGCTCGGCGAACAGGTACTGGAACTCGTCGATCACGGCGACGATCCGCGGCCAGCGGCCGGTCGGGTCCTCGCGGCGCAGCTCCTCGAGCTTCGTCACCTCGTGCGCCTTGGCCGCCTCCGCGCGGCGGCGCATCTCGTCGGAGAGGAACTGCAGGAGCGCGAGGCCGAACTCGCGGTCGGTGTTGATGTTCACGCCGATCAGCCGAGCGTGGGGCAGCCAGGTCCGGTCCCGCCGCCCGGGGGCGAACTGCGCGAACGAGACGCCCTCCTTGAAGTCGAGGAGGTAGAACTCGAGCTCGTCGGGGCCGTAGCGGGCGGCCATCGAGCTGATCATGGTGAGCAGGAGGTTGGTCTTCCCGGAGCCGCTGGGGCCGCCGATCAGGGCGTGCGGGGAGGCGTCGGCCAGCGAGACCTGCGCCGGCAGCCCGTCGGTGAACCCCACGGGCGCGTGCAGCCCGCTGACGGACCGCGAAGCACCCCACTTCTCCGTGCCCGGCATCAGGTCGGCGAACGTGCCGATCCGGCTGCGCCAGCGCTCGTGCTCGTCGGCGATGGCATGGGCGGCGCGGGTGGCCTCGGCGGCGGGCAGCGGGGCATCGGGCTCCACCGTGACGTGCGGCCCGGTCATCGACGAGGTCGCCATGCCGGTGTCGTCGAGCCGGATCGTCTCGATCGGCGCGTTGGCCGTCATCGGCACGTCCAGCAGCACCAGCTGCACGCCGCACGCGAGCCCGTCGCGCGCCACCCGCTGGAGCTGGCGGTGCTCGGTGTCCTTCAACGACGCCCGGTTGCCCAGCAGCACCGCGACGACCCACGGCTCGGTGCGGCCGCCGTTCGCCTCGGCCATCGCCCGCAGCGACGGGTGGCCGTCGACGAGTGCCCGGGTGTGGACGCGCCGGATCCGGTCCGACAGCTCCTCGAGCAGCTCGTCGAGCATGGCCGGGTCGTGCACGGTGAGCAGCCCGCTGCGGGTGAGCGGGTAGAGACCGGGCAGCGAGCCCGCGAACCGGCCCACGTCCCACACGTGCAGCTGCACCACACCGGGCCGGAAGCTGCTCATCACCCGCAGCAGCAGGTTCTCCACCAGCGCCTCGGCGCGGGGCCGGCTGTCGTGCGTGGAGCTGACCTGCAGGTGCGACTCGTCGAGCAGCGGGACCGCCACCGGGAACCCCGGCTCCGCGCGGCCGATCCGCCCGGTGCCGATCCGCCACAGCGACGGCACCGGCCCCGCCCCGTCGACCTTGCCGACCTGGCCGAGCCACTCGTCGGGATCGCCGCCCGCGGCCGCGGGCGCCGCCTCGGCGAGGATCTGCTCGAGCCGCCGGGGACCGGTGGCGAGCCATTCCCGGAACGCGGCCGTCCGATCGGCCGCCACCCGCTCGACCGGTCCGGCGAGACCCGGGTTCGCCAGCAGCCGGCGCAGGCCGGGATCGTTCTCGACCGCGTCGAGGCCGTCCTCGCGCAGCCACATCTCGACCATCGCCTCGGCGTGCGCGCGCACCGCGGACTCGCGCGCGCCCTCCGCGGCGCCGAGCGCCCGCGCGACCGCGTCGCACAGCGCGTCGAACGCCGTGGCGATGCGCTGCTGCCGCTTGCTCGGCCCGCGTGCCACGCCGACCTACAACCGCGCGTCGATGTCGGCCACCGCGGTGGCGCCGCCGCTGATCAACCCCAGGCCGCGCTCCAGCTCCTCGGCCGCCTGGCGCAGCTCGGGGGGCACGAGCGGCTCGGAGTGCTGCTCCCCCAACCCGTCGAGCACGGCGACGGCGTCGGCGATCCGGGCGCGCGCGACCCCCGCCTGCTGGTAGGCGCTGCCGAGTTGCTCGGTCACCCCTGCCAGCACGGCCCGGATCTCCCCCAGGTCGCTCACCCGGCCTCCTCGCTGCGCTCGTCGGACGCGTTCGCGCTCACCGTGTCCGATCGTGAGCTCGCTGTTCTCACCCGCCCCGCCGGCTCCGCGAGCTCCGCCGGCGTCCGTCCCCCGGGCTCGCTCACAGCCTGTTCGCGACGCCCTCGGACGCCTGGATCGCGGCCTGCACCTGGTTCTGCACCTCGCCGATGCTCCCGACGGCCTGGGCGAGCAGCCCGTTCGCCTCGGACACGTCGGCCTGCGTGCTGCCCTCCGTCACGCGCTGCAACGCGCCCTGCGCCTGCTCCAGCGAGGAGTGCGCCTGTTGCAGCGCCCCGAGGCTCTCCGAGGCCTTGTCGTTGGCCAGCGCGATGCCGGCCCGGACCTCTTCGATGCTCGCCATCTTCTTCTAGCTCCCCGTCGTACCCGAAACCAGTCGTACGGTGCGAATCTAGCCGCGATACGGCTACCCGCCGCATGCGGCTCGCTACTCGGTTTCCCGAATTCTCCTGCCGACCTAGGCTCGTCGGTCGTGGCGGACGGGGGGCAGCGCGACACGGGCACGCGCGGTAGCCGTGGCGGACCGGTTCTCATCGGCGCACTCGCCGTCGACTCCCTCGGCAACGGGCTCTTCCTCCCGCTGTCCCTCGTCTACTTCGTCGAGCTCACCGAGGTGTCGCTGGCGCTGGTCGGGGTGCTGCTCACGATCGCCAACGCGGTGACGCTGCCGATCCCGGTCTGGGCGGGCACGCTCGCCGACCGGTTCGGGGCGCTGCCGCTCGTGGTGGGCGCGCAGCTGCTGCAGGCCGTAGGCTTCCTGGCGTACGCATGGGTGAGCGGGCCCGCCGGCATCCTCCTGTCGTCCGCGCTCGTCGCGGTCGGCGTGCGGTTCTTCTGGTCGGCCGTGTTCACCGCGATCGCCGACTTCGTCGACGGGAGCACGTCCACCCGGTCCCGCGACACCTGGTACGCGCTCGCCAACGGCGCCCGCACGGCGGGGCTGGCGGGGGGCGGGCTCGTCACGGGGATCGTCGTGTCCGACGGGCGGGACGCCACCTACCGCGCCGTCGCGTACGCCGCCGCCGCGTGCTTCACGCTGGCGGCCGTGCTCATCACGGCGTTCGTCCGGACCGGGCCCGGTCACGCGCACGAGCCGCTCGAGCGCTCCGGGTACGGCACGCTGCTGCGCGACCGGCCGTTCCTCGGCCTGATCGCGCTCAACGCCGTGTACGCGCTCTCCAGCATGATGCTCGGCGTCGCGCTCCCGACGGTGGTGCTCGCCGGCATCGAGGGACCGGCGTGGCTCACGTCGGTGCTGCTCGCGGGCAACGCGGTGCTGATCGCCGTCCTGTCCGCACCGGTCGTCGCCCGCCTGACCGGGTTCCGCCGGACGCGCGGCATCATGGCCGCCGCCGCGCTGTGGGCGGCGTGGTGCGTCTCGCTCGCGGTTCTGGTGCCGGGACAACCCGGCTGGGTGCTCCCGGTGCTGGTGGGCGGCACGCTGCTCTTCACGGCGGCCGAGATCGTGCACGCCCCCGTGTCGATGGGGCTGGCGGCCGCGGCGGCACCGCCCGCTGCCCGCGGCCGCTACCTCGCCACGTTCCAGTACTCGTTCACGATCTCGTCGATCATCGCGCCCGCGTTCTTCGCCACCCTCTTCGAGATCGCCACACCCGCCCCGTGGATCGCGCTGGGCCTGCTGAACATCGCCAGCATCGGCGGGATGCTGACGCTGGAACGCCGGCTCCCGGCAGCAGCCCTCAAGGACCCGGCGCCGGCCTGACTCCCCCTTCAGATCGTCCCGAGCAGCATGACCGCCATCGCCGCGGCCGTCACCAGCTGCGCGGCCGCGGCGGGTCCGGGGGCCTCCAGCACCCGCGCCCGCACGGCGGCGCGGGCGGCGCCGGGGGCCGCGGGTTCGGGGCGGCGGCACCGGTCGGCGCACCGCAGGGTGTGCCAGGCGAAGTAGCCGGCGAGCCCGAGCGCGACCACGGACGCCATGCCCAGCGTGCGCGTCGTGCCCGGGCCGTGTCCCGCGGCGAGCACGAGCAGCATGGCGCCGCTGGCGACGACGTGGTGGCCGGCGTCGCCGCCGAACGTCCTGCTGCGCAGCACCGCGCCCCCGAACCAGGCGAGGCAGAGTACGAACACGAGCGTCCACACCGGACCGGGAACGGGGTCGTCGAGGGGCGAGAACATGGCGGCCATGCCGGCGCCCATCGCGGCGTGCGCGAGCTCGCTCGCGACGTCGCGGCGCAGCACCACCAACCGGGCGATGTGGAACAGGCCGACCGCGAGGCACCCGGCCGCGAGCACGCCGGTCACCCACGTCATGCGCCCTCCCCCCGACGCCACCGACGATAGGTCGGCGACCCGCGGGTGGGACAGGACGAAGCCCCACCGCATTTGGGTCTTGCGACGGGATGCGTCGGCGTTCGAAGGTGTCCCCTTCCGGTCGAGGACGTCGGAGGTCTGGCGATGGCGGGAGAGTCCCGGGTGGTACGCGCGGCGCTGGTGCAGGCGAAGTGGACGGGCGACACCGCGTCGATGGTCGATGTGCACGAGTCGTACGCGCGGTCCGCCGCCGAGCAGGGCGCGCAGATCATGGGGTTCCAGGAGGTCTTCAACTCGCCGTACTTCTGCCAGGTGCAGGAGGCGGAGCACTACCAGTGGGCCGAGCCCGTGCCGGACGGGCCCACCGTCCAGCGGATGCAGGCGCTGGCCAGGGAGACGGGCATGGTGCTCGTCGTGCCGGTCTTCGAGATCGAGAGCGCGGGCAACTACTACAACACCGCCGCCGTGATCGACGCCGACGGCACCGTCCTCGGCAAGTACCGCAAGCACCACATCCCGCAGGTGAAGGGGTTCTGGGAGAAGTACTACTTCCGGCCCGGGAACCTCGGCTGGCCGGTGTTCGACACCGCGGTGGGCAAGGTCGGCGTCTACATCTGCTACGACCGGCACTTCCCCGAGGGCTGGCGCGCGCTGGGCCTGGCCGGGGCGCAGATCGTGTACAACCCGAGCGCCACGAGCCGCAGCCTCTCCTCCTACCTGTGGAAACTGGAGCAGCCGGCGGCCGCCGTCGCGAACGAGTACTTCATCGCCGCGATCAACCGGGTCGGCGTGGAGGAGTACGGCGACAACGACTTCTACGGCACCAGCTACTTCGTCGACCCGCGCGGGCAGTTCGTCGGCAACGTGGCGTCCGACCGCGACGAGGAGCTCGTGGTGCGCGACCTGGACCTGGGGCTGATCGACGAGGTGCGCCAGAACTGGGCGTTCTACCGCGACCGCCGTCCCGACGCCTACGGACCGCTGGTGCAGGCATGAGCGGCGCCGACGACCTGCTGGCGCGCACCCGCTCCGTCCTCCCGTCCTGGCTGGCGATCTACTACCAGGAGCCGATCGAGATCGAGCGCGGCGAGGGCCGCTACGTCTGGGACGCCGACGGCAACCGCTACCTGGACTTCTTCGGCGGCATCCTCACCACGATGACCGCGCACGCGCTGCCCGAGGTGACGAAGGCCGTCGCCGACCAGGCCGGGCGGATCATCCACAGCTCCACGCTCTACCTGAACCGGCCGATGGTGGAGCTGGCCGAGCAGATCGCGTCGGTGTCGGACATCCCGGACGCGAAGGTCTTCCTGACGACCAGCGGCACCGAGGCCAACGACACCGCGCTGCTCCTGGCCAGCTCGCTGCGGCGGTCCAACCAGATCCTGGCGATGCGCAACAGCTACCACGGCCGGTCGTTCTCGACGGTGGCGATCACCGGGAACCGCACGTGGTCGCCCACGTCGCTGTCGCCGTTCCAGGTCTACTACGTGCACGGCGGGCAGCGGTACCGATCGCCGTTCGCACACCTGTCCGACGGCGAGTTCATCGCCGCGTGCGTCGCCGACCTGAAGGAGGTGCTCGACCAGGCAGGCGGTGACGTCGCCGCGCTGATCGCGGAGCCGATCCAGGGCGTCGGCGGGTTCACGTCGGGCCCGGACGGGCTGCTGGGCGCGTTCGCCGAGGTGCTGCGCGAGCGCGGGATCCTCTGGATCTCCGACGAGGTGCAGACCGGGTGGGGCCGCACCGGCGAGCACTTCTGGGGCTGGCAGGCCCACGGCGCAGCCCCGGACATCGTCACGTTCGCCAAGGGCATCGGGAACGGGCTCTCGATGGGCGGGGTGATCGCGCGGGCCGAGGTGATGGACTGCCTCACCGCCAACTCGATCTCGACGTTCGGCGGGTCGCCGCTCACGTCCGCCGGCGCACTCGCCAACCTGCGCTACGTGCTCGACCACGACCTGCAGGGCAACGCCGCCCGGCACGGCCGGACGCTGTTCGAGGGCCTGCGCGGGGTGGAGTCGCCGATCGTGGGTGACGTCCGGGGCAAGGGCCTGATGATCGGCGTCGAGCTGGCGCGCCCCGGGACGGGAACGCCCGGCGAGCCTGCCCCGGACCTCGCCAACGCCGTGCTCGAGGCGTGCAAGCGGCGCGGGTTGCTCGTCGGCAAGGGCGGGCTGCACGGCAACGCGCTGCGCATCGCCCCGCTGCTCACCCTCACCGCCGACGAGGCCGCGGAGGGCCTCGCCATCCTGGTGGCCGCGATCGAGGAGGTCACGCCATGACCCGCACCCTGATCCGCAACGGGCTCGTGATCACCGCGACCGACGAGCTCACCGCCGACGTCCTCGTCGAGGACGAGAAGGTGGTGGCCCTCGCCGATCCGGCCCTCGCGGAGTCCTGGAGCGCGGACACCGCCATCGACGCCACCGGGATGTACGTCGTGCCCGGCGGGGTCGACGCGCACACCCACATGGAGATGCCGTTCGGCGGCACGACGGCCGCCGACACGTTCGAGACCGGCACCCGGGCCGCGGCGTGGGGCGGCACGACGACGATCATCGACTTCGCGATCCAGTCGGTCGGCGGCTCACTGCGCGAGGGGCTCGACGCCTGGCACGGGAAGGCCGACGGGAACTGCGCGATCGACTACGCGTTCCACATGATCCTCGCCGACGTCAACGAGGGCTCGCTCAAGGAGATGGAGGCGCTCGTCGGCGAGGGCGTCACCAGCTTCAAGCTGTTCATGGCCTACCCCGGCGTCTTCTACTCCGACGACGGCAAGATCCTGCGGTCGCTGCAGAAGGGCGCCGAGACCGGCGGCCTGATCATGATGCACGCCGAGAACGGCATCGCGATCGACGTGCTGGTGGAGCAGGCGCTCGCGAAGGGCCACACCGACCCGCGCTACCACGGCGAGGTGCGCCACGCGCTGCTGGAGGCCGAGGCGACGCACCGGGCGATCAAGCTCGCGCAGGTGGCGGGCGCGCCGATCTACATCGTGCACCTCTCGGCCACGCAGGCGCTCGCTCAGGTCGCCGCGGCCCGCGACGAGGGCTACAACGCCTTCGCCGAGACCTGCCCGCAGTACCTGTTCCTCTCCACCGACGACCTGGGCCGGCCCGGTTTCGAGGGGGCCAAGTACGTCTGCTCGACGCCGCTGCGGCCCGCCGAGCACCAGGCCGCGCTGTGGCGGGGCCTGCGCACCGACGACCTGTCGGTCGTGTCCACCGACCACTGCCCGTTCTGCTTCAAGGGGCAGAAGGACATGGGCATCGGCGACTTCTCGAAGATCCCCAACGGGCTGCCCGGCGTCGAGACGCGGATGGACCTGCTGCACCAGGGCGTCGTGGACGGGCACATCTCGCGGCGGCGCTGGATCGAGATCGCCAGCGCCACGCCGGCGAAGATGTTCGGGCTCTACCCGCGCAAGGGCACGATCGCGCCCGGCTCGGACGCCGACATCGTGATCTACGACCCGGCCGCCACGCAGGTGCACTCGGCGCAGACCCACCACATGGCGGTCGACTACTCCTGCTACGAGGGGCGCGAGACCACCGGGAAGGTGCGCACCGTGCTCTCCCGGGGCCGGGTGATCGTCGACGGCGGCGAGTACCGCGGCAAGGCCGGGGACGGGACGTTCCTGTCCCGCGACACGTGCCAGTACCTCCGATGACGACGATGGACGTCGGCCTCGTCCTGCAGACCGACCCGCCTGCGCAGGCCGTCGTCGACCTCATGGTGCGGGCCGAGGAGCTCGGGTTCAGCCACGGCTGGACGTTCGACTCGCACGTGCTCTGGCAGGAGCCCTACGTCATCTACCCGCGGATCCTGGAGCGGACGCAGCGGTTGGTGGTCGGTCCGATGGTGACCAACCCGGCCACCCGCGACTGGACGGTCATCGCGTCGCTGCACGCCACGCTGAACGAGCAGTTCGGCAACCGCACCGTCTGCGGCATCGGCCGCGGCGACTCCGCGGTCCGGGTGCAGGGCCGCCCGCCCACCACCCTGGCCCGGCTGGAGGAGTCGATCCGCGTGATCCGCGAGCTCGCGGAGGGCCGCCCCGTCGAGCTGCACGGCACGACGGTGCGGATCCCGTGGGTCGCCGACGGCACGAAGCTCCCGGTCTGGATGGCCGGGTACGGGCCGAAGGCGCTCGACCTCGTCGGCCGCGCCGCCGACGGCTTCATCCTGCAGCTCGCCGATCCCTACCTCGTGGAGTGGACGGTCAAGACCGTGCGCGCCGCGGCGGAGGCCGCCGGGCGGGACCCCGCGACGATCACGATCTGCGTGGCCGCCCCGGCGTACGTGGGCGACGGCAGCGCAGAATCCCTGGGGCACGCGCGCGACCAGTGCCGCTGGTTCGGCGGGATGGTCGGCAACCACGTCGCCGACCTCGTCACCCGCTACGGCGAGACCTCGGCGGCGGTGCCCGCCGCGCTCACCGGCTACATCAGGGGCCGGGAGGGCTACGACTACAGCCACCACGGCCGCGCCGACAACCGCTCCACCGACTTCGTCCCCGACGACGTCGTCGAGCGGTTCTGCCTGCTCGGCCCGCCGTCCGCGCAGCTGGAACGGCTCGCCGAGCTGAAGGAGCTGGGCGTGGACCAGTTCGCGATCTACGCCATGCACGACGCGAAAGAGGCGACGATCGAGGCCTACGGCGCGTCCGTGATCCCCGCACTGCACTGAACTGGAGGTCCCGTGCCCGGCTACCTGATCCTGCACGGCGACGTGACCGACCCCGACGGCTACGAGGAGTACAAGGCGAAGGCCCAGCCCGTCCTCGCCGCGCACGGCGGGCGCTACCTCGTGCGCGGCGGCGGGTCCACAGCGGTCGAGGGCGAGTGGTTGCCGCGGTTCGTGGTGGTGGAGTTCCCGAGCTACGAGGCCGCGCTCGCCTTCTACCGCTCGCCGGAGTACCAGGAGGCGGCCGAGATCCGGAAGCGGTGCAGCACCTCGGCGGTGGCGATCGTGGAGGGCCTGCCCACGCCGTGACCGGTACAGCAGATCGAACCGGAACCGGTCCAGGCGATTGGACCGGTTCAGGGTTAGCGTCGGCCCGTGCAGTCGTCGAACTCCCTCCTCACCCCACTCGGCCACCAACCCCTGCCACCGGTCCCCGACGGCGCCGAGGTCGCGACCGCGCTGGTCGAGCTGCCGCCCGGCGACCCGGGCACCCCGCCGCACCGCCACTCCGGCCCCGTCTACGGCTACGTCACCGAGGGCGCGATCGTCTTCGAGCTGGAGGGCGAGCCGGAGCGCGTGATCCGGGCCGGTGAGGCGTTCTGGGAGCCCGGCGGCGACGTGATCCACTACCAGGCCGGCAACGCGGTGGCCGACGAATGGAGCCGGTTCGTCGTGGTGATGCTCCACGCGCCGGGCGCGCCGGTGCTCACCATCGTCGACGGGGCCGAGCTCGCCCAACGCCGCCACCTGCGGGCCCCGCGGCCGGTGGAGGCGTGACGCCGATGCGCATCCTGCTGGCCGGTTCCACCGGTGTCGTCGGAAGGCGGCTCGTGCCGCTGTTGGTCGCCGAGGGCCACCACGTCACCGCGCTCACCCGCAAGCCCGAGCGGGTTCCCGGGCTGCGCGCGGCCGGGGCGCACCCGGCCGTCGTCGACGTGCGGGACGCGGGCGCGCTCGCGGCGACGGTCCGCGATGCCGAGCCCGAGGTGGTGGTGCACCAGCTCACCGACCTCGGCGCGGCCGACCTCGCCGCCAACTCGGAGCTGCGCGTGACCGGCACCCGCCACCTCGTCGACGCCGCGCTCTCCGCCGGCGCACGCCGGGTCGTCGCGCAGAGCATCGCCTGGGCGTACAGGGGCGGGGACGACCCCGCCGACGAGACGACCCCGTTCGACCTCGACGCCCCCGGGCCACGCGCCGGCACCGTGCGCGGGATCGCCGCACTCGAGGCGGCGGTGCGCGAGGCGCCGGAGTGGGTGGTGCTGCGCTACGGGATGCTCTACGGCCCGGACA
The DNA here is from genome assembly GCF_039543345.1 of Pseudonocardia adelaidensis. NCBI lineage: Bacteria > Bacillati > Actinomycetota > Actinomycetes > Pseudonocardiales > Pseudonocardiaceae > Pseudonocardia > Pseudonocardia adelaidensis. Next base: position 170,463 of record NZ_BAABJO010000002.1, read on the forward strand.
CCTGGTTCGCCCCCGACGGGCTGCGCGCCGCGGACGCGCGGGCGGGCCGGTTGGTGGCCGACGGCGACGTCACGAGCTTCCTGCACGTCGACGACGCGGCCGCGGCGGCGGTGGCCGCGCTGGGCTGGCCGTCCGGCGCGGTCAACGTCTGCGACGACGAGCCGGCCGCAGCCCGGGACTGGGTCCCCGCCTTCTGCGCCGCCGTGGGGGCGCCACCACCGCCGTCCTCGGAGGCACCGCGGCGCGCATGGGCCCGCGGCGCGGCCAACCGGGTCGCCCGGGAGGAGCTGGGCTGGACGCCGATGCACCCGTCCTGGCGAGCGGGCTTCCCGCTCACCGCTCGGCCTCGCTAGCGCTCGGCCGGCGCTTCGCGCAGGGCGCTGTGACATTGATTCGCTCGCAAGCTCGCTCATCGCAGCAGCTCGGTGAGCGCGTCGAGCGCCCCGCGCCACGCGTGGCCCGCGGGCGTCGCGTAACCGACCACGAGCCCGCTGGGGCGCTCCGGGGCGGTCCCGTGCCAGTAGCCGTCGGCGTGCAGGCCGTGGACGTGCACGCCGGCGCGCTCGGCGGCCTCCACCGTCGCCCGCTCCCGCTGCGCCGAGCCGAGCGGGAACAGCGCGTGCAGCCCGGCGGCCACCCCGACCGGCGGCGCACCGACCGCCGCGAGCCGGGCCCCGAGCTCCTGCCTGCGCGCCCGGTAGACGAGCCGCATCCGCCGCACGTGCCGGTCGTACTCGCCACGTGTGAGCAGGTCGGCGAGTGCGAGCTGGTCGACGGCGGGAACCCACGCGCCGAACGCCGCCATCTCGGCGTGCAGGGGGGCGCGCAGCGCCCGCGGAACCACCAGCCAGCCGAGCCGCATGCCGGGCGCGAGGGTCTTGCTCACGCTGCCGGCGAACACGACGCGGTCCGGGGCGAGCGGCTGCATCGCCCCGACCGGCTGCCGGTCGTAGCGGAACTCGCCGTCGTAGTCGTCCTCCACGACGAACCCGGCGCAGCGCCGGGCCCACTCGGCCACCGCGGCCCGCCGTGCGGGCGCCAGCACCACCCCGTACGGGTACTGGTGGGCGGGCGTGAGGAGCGCGAGCGCCGCGGCCTCCGGCAGCGCGGCCGGGTCGGCGCCCGCGTCGTCGACGGGCAGGGGCACCGTGGTCAGGCCGGCCGCGCCGAGCACCTCCCGGTGGCGGGCGAAGCTCGGGTCCTCGACCCCGGCGCACCGGATCCCCAGCCGCTGCGCGGCCCGCGCGAGCAGCGCCAGCGCCTGCGTGAACCCGGCCGTCACGATCACGGCGTCCGGGCTCGCCCGCACCCCGGGGGTGCGTCCGACGTACTCGGCGACGGCGGCCCGCAGCGGCGGGAGGCCGCCGGGCTCGACGTAGTCCAGCGACGCGGCGCTCCCCGCGAGCGCCCGCCGGACGGCACCGGCCCATGGTGCCCGGGGGAACGCGCCGAGGTCGGGGCGCCCCGGCCGCAGGTCGATCCCGGGAGGGGCGGCGGCCGGGTCCGGTCGGCCTTCCGGCTCGGAGGGCGCGGAGCCGACCGGGACCGCGCCGACCACCGTGCCGGAGCCCGCCACGCCGACGAGCCACCCCTCGGCCACGAGCTGGCCGAACGCCTGCACGACGGTGCCACGGGACAGGCCGAGATCGGCCGCGAGGCTGCGGGTGCCCGGGAGGCGGGTGCCGGGAGCGAGGCGCCCCGACCGCACCGCGTCACGCAGCGCCGCCTCCAGCGCCCGGCCGCGCCCCCGGCCCTCCCCGACGTCCAGGTGCAGGTCGAGCCCGCTCACCGCGGGATCCGCGCCTCGAGCCGGGCCACGAAGTTCGGGCACTCCACGAAGTCGGGCGCCGGGCACCTCAGCCCGTGGCCGATCAGCTCCCGCGCCGCGGTGGCCGACGCGATGCGGCGCTCCAGCTCGGCGTCGTGCCGGGCGAGCGCCTCCTTGCGGGCCGCGGGGTCCGTGGTGGTCAGCATCGCGCGGATCTGCTCCAACTCGAAGCCGAGCTCCTTGAACTGCTGAATGAGGGCCACCCGCGCGAGCGCGTCCCGGCCGTACCGGCGGCGCCCGCTCACGCGGCGCACGGGCGTGAGGAGGCCGACCGCCTCCCAGTGCCGCAGGACGTGCGTGGCGAGGCCGAACCGGCCTGCCAGCTCGCCGATCGTCATCTCGCCCTGCCCGGAGCTTGACTTCACGTCAACATGAAAAGGCAGGGTCGGCCGCATGGACAAGACCTTTCTGGAGCGCCTGATTGCCTTCGACCGCCTGCCGGGTTCCGTCCGGCTGCGGCGCCGCTCGTACGAGCTGCTGCAGGTCGAGCGGGGCAGCCGGGTGGTGGACGTCGGATGCGGCGGCGGCACCGCCGTGGCCGAGCTCGCGGCCGTCGGGGCGGACGCCGTCGGCATCGACGCCGCCCCGGAGGCGGTCGCCTTCGCCCGCGAGCACCACCCGGGCCGCCGGTTCGAGGTGGGCGACGCGCTGCGGCTGCCGTTCCCCGACGGGAGCCTCGAGGGATACCGGGCCGAGAAGCTCTACCACGCGCTCGACGACCCGGCCAAGGCCTGCGCCGAGGCACTGCGGGTGCTCGCGCCGGGCGGGCGGATCGCCCTCGTCGGCCAGGACTGGGAGGCATACGTGATCGACTCCGACGACCCCGTGCTCACCAGGACGATCGTGGCCGCCGCCGCCGACGACATGGTGCACGGCCGGGTGGCCCGCCGCTACCGCAACCTGCTGCTGGACACCGGCTTCGACGACGTCACCTGCGAGGTGCACACGGCCGTCCTCGGCGATCCGGCACTGGCGCTCTTCACCCTCACCCGGCTGGCCACGGGCGCGGTGCGGGCCGGCGCGGCGAGCGAGGCGCAGGCCGACGCGTGGCTCGGCGACCAGCGCGCGCGGGCCGACCGGGACCGGCTCTTCGTCGCGATGCCGCTGTTCCTCGCGGCCGGGCGCCGGCCGGTCACACCGTCCTGATCGTCGCCATCATCGCCATGTCCTCGTGTTCGAGGTTGTGGCAGTGGAAGACGAAGCGTCCGGCGTGGTCGGAGAAGCGCACCGCCACCTCGACGACCTCGGCCGGGCGCACGTCCACGGTGTCCTTCCAGCCGACGTCGTGGTCGCTCGGCCCCCCGCTGCCGCGGCGCAGCACCTGGAAGGCGTCCAGGTGCACGTGGACCGGGTGGTGCACATCGGTGACGAAGCGCCACACCTCGGTCCGGCCGAGCCGGATGTCGGCGAGCGAGGTGTTCGGGTCGAACGACGTGCCGTTGATCGTCCAGCCCTCGTGGCCACCGGCGGCGCCGCGGCTGAACCGGAAGGTGCGCCGCGGGGCCCCGGCCGGTGGCGCGAGGGGCTCGATCTCGGCGAGCCGGTCCGGCACCCGGCTGTCGTCCCGGGCGGCGCGCACCACCCGGAACCGCATCACCCGGCCCGCCGGGCCGCCGTCCAGGCCGTTCACCATCGTCACCTCGGTGCCGACGGGGAGCACCGAGAAGTCCACCACCACGTCGAACCGCTCCCCCGGTGCGATCTCGATCGCCTCCTGCCCGACCGGCGCCGCGAGCAGCCCACCGTCCGACCCGATCTGCACGAACGGCACATCCGGCCCGCCGGGCACGGTGAGGGCGAGGCGGTAGCGGCGGGCGTTGGACGCGTTCAGCAGGCGCAACCGGTAGCGCGCGGCGTCGACGTCGTGCACGGGCCACGGCGCCCCGTTGACCAGCACGACGTCCCCGAGCACGCCCTCCATCCACTCGTCCTCCACACCTGGGAGCGACCGCATCCCCTGGTCGAGCCCGGGATAGGCGAACGAGCCGTCGGCGGCGAACGCGCGGTCGCAGATCATGAGCGGCAGCTCGCGCTCGCCGCGGGGCAGCGGCAGGGCGTCCTCGACGTCGTCGCGCACGATGTGGAACCCGGCGAGCCCGCGGTAGACGGCCGGACCGGTGAAGTCCATCCGGTGGTCGTGGTACCAGAGTGCGGCGGCCCGCTGGTCGCTCGGGTACCGGTACTCCCGCTCGCCGGCGGCGAGGTCGCCGACCATGCCGTGGTGGCTCCGGCCGCTCGTGTCGCCGACGGGCAGCACGAGATCCAGGGGCCAGCCGTCGTGCTCGGCCGGGGTGTGGCCGCCGTGGAGGTGCACCACGGTCGGCACCGGCAGCTCGTTGCGGTGGCGCACCACCAGCGGCCGGCCGCGGCGGGTCTCGAACGTCGGGCCGGGGAAGATCCCGTCGTAGCCGAGGATCGGCGTGCGGAGCCCGGGCAGGATCTCCGCGTCGGCCACCCGCTGGGTCACCCGGTAGACCTGGGCGCCGGCCTCGTCGACGCCCACGGGCCGCGCGACCGGCGGAACGGGCAACGGCACCCGGAACGGCTCGGGCAACGGCGCCGCGCTCGCCAGCACCTCCCCGGTGGAGCCTGCCGTCGCGCCCGACCCGCACGCCGGGAGCGCGGCGAGCGCCGCCGCCCCGCCCAGCAGCCCGAGGAACCCCCGCCGCGAGACGTTCATCGCACACCCCGCGGGCGGGCGGCCGCCGGCGTCCAGACCCACGCGGCGAGCAGCACCGCGGCGACCACGATCGCGACGCCGAGCGGGACGTGCACCTGCAGCGCCCGGGAGTGCCCCATCCCGATCTGGAGACCCTCGGCGAGGAACAGCAGCACGGTGACCGGCAGCACCCAGAGCTGCCCTCGTCCCCCGAGGACGTACGCCACGGCGCCGGCGACGAGTGCCATCGCCACCAGCGACATCAGCGATCCGACGAGGCCGTGAACCGTGATCGCGTCGACGTCACCGGTGAGGTAGCGGCCTGCCAGCACGGGCTGGGCGAGCACGGCGACGAGGTGCCCGGTGAGCAGGAACCGCAACGTCCAGAGCGACAGCCGGGGCTTCCTGGTCCGAGCGGCTGTCCGGGGTGCAAGGGTGTCCACGACGCCGGACGCTATATGTAGATAGCCTACTTATGAATCCGGGATCTCCCTGATGCGGCACCGGATGCCACAGCGGGCCGAATAGGTAGGATCCCTGAATATGAAGCCCGACGCCGTCCGTGGCCACCTGGACGGATTGATCCTCGCGGTGCTCGAGGACGGCCCACGGCACGGCTACGCGATCATCGAGGCGCTGCAGGCCCGCAGCGGCGGTCGGCTCGACCTGCCCACGGGCACCGTCTACCCGGCACTGCGCCGCCTGGAGCGGGCTGCGCTGCTGTCTGGCAGCTGGAGCACGGTGGGCGGGCGCGAGCGCCGCACGTACACGCTCACCAGGGCAGGTCGGCACGCCCTCGCCGGCCAGCGGGCCGACTGGACCGAGTTCAGCACGGTGGTCGAGGCCGTCCTGCGGCCCGCGGCAGGCATGTCATGACGGCCGCGATCGATCCGGTCGGCGCCCACGTCGCCGAGCTCGACCGCGTGCTGCGCGGGCCGGCCACCGTGAAGCGGAGCATGATCGCCGAGGTGCGCGACGGGCTCGCCGACGCGGCGGCCGACCACCGAGATCGCGGGCTCGACCCGCAGCGCGCCGCCGCGGCCGCCGTCCGCGACTTCGGGCCGGTGCGCGAGGTGGCACCGCTGCTGCAGGAGGAGCTCACGGCCCGGCAGGGCCGGCGCACCGCGCTGCTGCTCGTCGTGGCGTTCCCCGCCACCCTCCTCGCCTGGGACGGCCTGTGGATGACGGGCCGCGGGTGGTCGACGCCCCCGTCGGCCGCCGTCATGGCGCTGGCCCGCGCCACCGACGTCATCACCGTGCTCATCGCGGCGGCCGCGCTCGTGCTGCTGGTGGCCACGTTCCGGGGCAAACCGCTGCCGCGATGGGTCACGGGCCTCACCGGCCTCCTCGCGGCACTCGGTGTCGTCGGCTGCGGCGGCATGTCCGTCGTCATGAACCTGTTGCTGCCGAACGCCGGTGAGGGGCTCCCGATCTCCCCGGCCACCGGCCTCGTCATCGGGTTGACCGTGGTGGCCGGCGGGCTGGTGGCGAGGTCCGCCGCCCGGTCGCTGCGCTTTTCGCGCGCGGCCAGCAGGTCACACCAGGGAGCGGACCCGCAGGTCGGGTAGGGCCGCGGCGAGCACGTCGAAGTCGCGGTCGCGGTGCACGAGGGTTGCGCCGGTGCGCGCGGCGACCACGGCGATCAGGCAGTCCATCGGCTTGCGGACGGTGTGACCGCCCCTGCGGACCGCCCGATACGCGATCGCCGCATCGCGGTAGTCGACCGACGCGTCGACGGGCAGGAGTCTGAGTCCGCGCGAGAGCTTGTCGATCTGGTGGAACGCACGATCACTGGACGCGCCGGCCAACAGCTCCATGATGACCGGCTCGGTCATCGCCACATCGCTCGGGCGTTGCTGCAGCAACCCGCGCAGCTCGATGTTGGCCTGCGAGCCGGTCCGGCGGAGGAACTCGATCCACGCGGACGAGTCGATCAGCTCCACTCGCGGTCCTCGATCTCCTGCATCCGTGACTCCCGCATCGCATCCAGGTCGCCGTCCCAGCCGATGCCTTCGAGGCTCTCGATGAACTCCGGCGACAGCCGCGGTCCCACCAGCCGACGCAGGGCCAGCTCGACGGCCTCCTTCTTGGTCTTGAGGCCATACTTGCGCATCGCCTCGGCGACGAGCTCGTCATCGATGTCGATGTTGGTACGGCTCATACACAGACCATACACCTCAAATACACCGACGGCACTTGTCAGGGTTGGGACCGACGATCACCCCATGACAGGAACGGACGGGCTCCTCGCCGGGCGAGTGGCCCTGGTCGCAGGCGCGACGCGGGGTGCGGGGCGGGGCATCGCGGTGGAGCTCGGCGCGGCGGGCGCCACGGTGTACGTCACCGGCCGCACCACACGGGAACAGCGCAGCGAGTACGACCGCCCCGAGACGATCGAGGACACCGCCGACCTCGTGACGGCCGCGGGCGGCACCGGGATCGCGGTGCCCACCGACCACCTCGTTCCCGAGCAGGTCGAGCGGCTGGTAGCGCGCATCGACGCCGAGCAGGGGCGCCTCGACGTGCTCGTCAACGACATCTGGGGCGGCGAGTACCTCGCGGAGTGGGGCACGCTGGTGTGGGAGCACTCCCTCGCCGGGGGCCTGCGGATGCTGCGCCTCGCGGTCGACACCCACCTCGTGACGGCCCGCTACACCTTCCCGCTGCTGATCAAGCTGCCCGGCGGGCTCGTCGTCGAGGTCACCGACGGCACCGCCGAGTACAACGCCGGCCACTACCGGCTCAACGCCTACTACGACCTCGCCAAGCTCGCGCCCATCCGGCTCGCCCGCAGCTGGGCGCACGAGCTCGGCCCGCACGGCGCCACGGCGGTGGTGATCACGCCCGGCTGGCTGCGCTCGGAGATGATGCTCGACCACTTCGGTGTCACGGAAGCGACCTGGCGCGACGCCTGCGCGAAGGAGCCGCACTTCGCGATCTCCGAGACCCCGCGCTTCGTCGGCCGCGCCGTGGCCGCGCTCGCCGCCGACCCGCGCCGCGACCGGTGGCAGGGCCGGAGCCTGTCCAGCGGCGGCCTCGCGAAGGAGTACGGCTTCACCGACCTCGACGGCTCGGCTCCCGACGCCTGGCGCTACATCGTGGAGGTGCAGGACGCGGGCAAGCCGGCGGATGTGACGGGATACCGCTGAGGTCGTACGAACGGCACCCTCGTCCAGCTCTATCGGACGGGAGTGCCGTTCGTACGGTGGCTCAGAGGCCGTTGGCCGTCAGCCAGCCCTTCGCCACGGTGTCGACCTCGGGCTTGTCCGGCGCGTTGAGCTGCCGGTTGAGCTGGATGAGCCCCTCGGTGGTGAGCTTCGCCGACACGGCGTTGAGTGCATCGGTGACCTGCGGCGTCGCCTTCGTCGAGTTGATCAGCGGCACCACGTTCTGCGCGGCGAAGTTGTTCTGCGGGTCATCGAGCACCACGAATCCGTTGTCCTCGATGGCGGGGTCGGTGGTGAACAGGTCGGCGGCCTGCACCGTGCCGTCGGCGAGCGCCGCGACCGTGACCGGCCCGCCGGTGTCGAGCGCGCGGAACTCCTTGAACGTGCAGCCGTACGTCTCGGCGATGCCGGGCAACCCGTCGGGCCGGGTCTGGAACTCGGGCGGGCCACCGAAGACCAGCTGTCCGCACACCGGGCCGTAGTCGGCGAGCGACCTGCCGTGCTGCTGCGCGGTGGCGGCCGTGACGACGACCGCGTCCTTGTTCTCGGCCGCCGAGCGCTCGAGCACGGTGAGGGGGGCGGGCGCCTGGGCCTTCAGCGCGTCGTAGACCGCGTCCGCCTCGGTCTCGGTGGCGTCGGGGTTGATGTACTGCAGGAGAACGCCGGTGTAGTCGGGGACGAGGTCCCACGACCCGTCCTTGAGGCCCGGGAAGTAGACCTCGCGGGCACCGATGCCGAAGTCCCGCTCGACGGTGACGCCTGCCTTCTCCAGCGACTGCGCGTAGATCTCCGCGAGCAGGCGGTTCTCCGGGAAGTCGGCGGACGCGATGCGGATGGTGTCGGCGGCCGCGGGTGCCTGACCGCCGCCGCCCGGGGCGAGCGGGTCGCTCCCGCCGCCGCACGCCGACAACAGCAGGAGCCCCGCGGCCGCGCAGGCGAGAAGGGTGGACGTGCGCTTCATCGTTCGACTCCAGCGAGTTCGGGAGCGGGGGATCGTTGAGCGGGAGGAGCATCGGGTTCGGGGCGGGCGACGTCGACGGTGGGCGAACGCCGCGTGCCGCCCCGCAGGCCGGGTGAGACGATCGCCCGCTGCACGAGCGACAGCACGGCCTCGACGACGAGCGCGAGCAGTGCGATCAGCACCGCACCTGCGACCATCTGGGCGTAGTCCTGCTGGCGGAGCCCGTCGATGAGGTACCGGCCGAGCCCGCCGTAGCTCACGTACGCCGCGACCGCCGCCGTGGCGATCACCTGCAGCGCCGCCGACCGCGCGCCACCGAGCACCAGCGGCAACGCGTTCGGCAGCTCGACCTTGAACAGGACCTGGGCCTCCCGCATGCCCATGCCGCGAGCGGCGTCGACGACGGACCGGTCGACGTTCCGGACGCCCGCGTACGTGCCGGCCAGCAGCGGCGGTACGGCGAGCACGGTGAGGGCGAGGACGACCGGGAGCAGGCCGATGCCCATCGAGAGCACGAGCAGGATGAGCAGTCCCAGCTCGGGGAGCGCACGCAGCCCGTTGGCGAAGCCCACGACGAGGAAGCTGCCCCGCCCGGTGTGCCCGACCGCCACCCCGATCGGGACGGCCACCACGAGCCCGAGCAGCAGCGCCAGGCCGCTGTAGTACAGGTGCTCCACCAGCCGGATCGGCACACCGCCGGCGCCGGTCCAGTTCGCGCTGGTGGTGAGCCACGTCGCCACCTCGGCGAAGATGTTCACGGCCGGCTCCTCCTCGCTCCGCGGCTCGCCCGTTCCCACGGGGTGGCGAGGCGCCCTGCGGTGAGCAGGACCGCGTCCGCGAGCAGTGCCAGTAGGACGATCAGCGCGATGCCCGCCACGATCTCGCTCGGGATGTTGCGCTGGTAGCCGTCGGTGAAGAGCCCGCCGAGCCCGCCGATGCCGATGAGCGCGCCCACGCTGACGAGGCTGATGTTCGCCACCGTGGCCACGCGCAGGCCCGCGACCAGTACCGGAACGGCCAGCGGGAGCTCCACCGCGACGAATCGCCGCGCCGGCCGGAACCCCATCGCGGTGGCCGCGGCCACGACCATGCTCGGCACGGCGGCCAGGGCGTCGGCGATGGTGCGCACGAGCAGCGCGACCGTGTAGATCGTGAGCGCGACGATGACGTTGACCGGGCTCTTGACCTGCGTGCCGAGGATGCCGGGAAGCACGACGAACAACGCGAGCGACGGGATCGTGTAGAGCAGCCCGGAGGTGGGGATGAGCACGGCGCGCGCCGGGGCACTCCGGTTGGCGTACCAGCCGAGCGGGACGGCGAGCACCAGCCCGACCAGCACCGGTACCAACGACAGCACCACGTGCTCGCCGAGCAATCCGGCGATCCGGCCCACGTTGCGCGGGATCCACTCCCAGACCACGGGTACGCCCTCAGGCCGCTGCCACGTCCCGCCGGACATCGTCCAGCGCACGCAGCACGTCGTCGGCGGTGATCGAACCGGCCACCCGCCCCTCGGCGTCGATCGCGACGCCGCGGCCCGACGGCGAGGACAGTGCGGCGTCCAGTGCGCTGCGCAGGGAGCCGCTCCCGATGTCGTAGAGCGACCCGCCCGGCACCAGGTGCTCGGGGTCGACGACGGTGGTGCCGTTGCGTTCGGCGCCGTTCAGCCAGCCCTGCGGGTGGCGGTCGGAGTCGACGACCAGCACCCATGCGTCGTCGTCGGGCAGCGGCTCGCCCAGCGCCACGGTGGGCAGCTCGCCGATGGGGATGTCGGCGGACGACAGGAAGCCGAGGCCGCGGTAGCCGCGGTCGCGGCCCACGAAGTTGTCGACGAAGTCGTCGACCGGGCGGGCGAGGATCTGACCCGGCTGGTCGTACTGCGCGAGCACGCCGCCGACGCGCAGCACGGCGACCTTGTCGCCCAGCTTGATCGCTTCGTCGATGTCGTGCGTGACGAACACGATGGTCTTGCCCAGCTCGGATTGCAGGCGCAACAGCTCGTCCTGCAGGCTCTCGCGCACCACCGGGTCGACCGCGCTGAACGGCTCGTCCATGAGCAGGATCGGCGGGTCGGCGGCCAGCGCCCTGGCCACGCCGACGCGCTGCTGCTGCCCGCCCGACAGCTGCGTGGGGTAGCGCCCCGCCATCTCGGGCGCCAGGCCGACGATCTCCATCAGCTCCGCCGCGCGCGAGCGGGCCTTCGCCTTGCTCCAGCCGAGCAGCAGCGGGACGGTGGCGATGTTGTCGAGGATGGTGCGGTGCGGGAAGAGCCCCGCCTGCTGGATGACGTAGCCGATGCCGCGGCGCAGATCCGCGGCGTCGGTGGCGCTGACGTCGCGCCCGTCGACCGTGATCGTGCCCTCGGAGGGCTCGATCATGCGATTGATCATCCGGAGGGACGTGGTCTTGCCGCAGCCGGACGGCCCGACGAAAACCGTGATCCCCCCGGCGTCGACCACGAGGTCGAGGTTGTCGACCGCAACGGTGCCGTCGGGGAAGCGCTTGGTCACGCCCCGGAACTCGATCATCCGAGGGACCTCCGTGTTCGCCGACGACCCCTTGCCGGTCGCCGCTACGCAGCGAGGCTAACGCGAGGGACCGACAACCGCGACCGATGTGATCGGTCCGCGATCAGACCGCCCTCATCCGGCCCGCGGACGCAGGCGTCGCGAGCCTGCCGCGCGCGAGCACCTCGCGCACGCCGGTGGACCGCACCGGCCGGGAGAACAGCCAGCCCTGGTAGGCGTCGACCCCGATGCCGCGCAGCACGTGGAACTGCTCCGCGGTCTCCACGCCCTCGGCCACCGTGGTGCGCCCCATGGCCCGGGCCATGTCCACGACGGCCCGTGCGACGGCGAAGTCGGCCGGGTCGTCGGCGATGCCGGTGACGAACGCGCGGTCGACCTTGACGGTCTGCGCCGGGAGCTCCTTGAGCCGGGCGAGGGAGGAGTAGCCGGTGCCGAAGTCGTCCACCGCGAAACGGACGCCGCGCTCGGTGAGCTCGGCCATCGCCGCGAGCGCGTGCGGCGGGAGCGCGACGAGGCTGGTCTCGACGAGCTCGAGCACGAGCCGGTCCCACTCGAGCCCGGCGTCCGAGACGGCGTCGCTCACGGCCGTGCGGAACGCCGCGTCCCCCGGGAGCAGCCCGGCGAGGTTCACGGCGACCGCGCACCGGCGGCCGCGGTGCTCCGGCCATGCCGCCGCCTCGCGGGTGGCGGCGCGCAGCACCCACAGGTCCAGCTCGCGCAGCAGCCCGCTGCGCTGCGCGACGGGCAGGAAGTCCGCGGGCGGGATCAACCCGCGTTCCGGATGCGGCCAGCGCACCAGCGCCTCGGCCGAGAGCACCGTGCCGTCGGGGCCCACGACGGGCTGGTAGTCGAGCACGAGCCCGTCACCCGCGATCGCCGCCCGCAGCTCCGCCTCCAGCTCGAGGGCCTTCGTGGCCGAGCTGACCACCCCGTCGGTGGCGATCCCGATGCCGCCACGGGCCTGCCGGCGCTTGGCGTCGTGCATGGCCGCCTCGGCGAACCGCAGCAGGTCGGCGGCCCGCACGTCGCCCGTGGGCACGGGGGTGGCGAGGCCGACGGACGCCGTCATCTGCACCGGCCGCCCGTGCACGGTGATCGTGGTGCGCAGGAGGTCGGCGACGGTCCGCGCGAGCAGGTCGGGCCCGCCGACCTCGGAGTGGTCGGCGCAGATCACGACGAACTCGTCGGCGCCCAGCCGCGCGGCGGTGCAGCCGAACGGCAGCTCGCGCTGCAGGCGACCGGCGAGGGAGACGAGCAGGTCGTCACCCGCGTCGTGGCCGAGCGAGGAGTTGACGCGCGCGAAGTCGTCGAGGTCGCCGCACACCACCGCGACCCGGTCCCGGCCGGGCCCCGCCAGCAGCCGGTCCACGAGCTCGAGCCCCGCGGCGCGGTTGGGCAGGCGGGTGAGCTCGTCCACCGTGCCGACGCTGCGCAGCAGCTCGGCTGCCCGGCGGCGGTCGGAGACGTCGGTGCACGCCACCAGCCAGAACCAGCCGCCGTCGTCCGCAGCGGTCACGGCGACGGCCAGCTCGCACCACACCGTGGTGCCGTCCGCGCGGCGCAGCGGCGCGCTGTCCACCCGGTAGCCGTGGCGCGCCCCCGGGGGCACCTGCCGCAGCCACTCCGGGAGCGCCGGCGCGCCCGCCGGTGCGTCGTCGGCGGACAGGGCGGCGGCCGAGGTGCCCCGCAGCCGTTCGAGCGGGACGTCCAGCAGCTCGCACATGCCCCCGTTGGCGTCCACGACGCGGCCGGCGGGGTCCAGCAGCGCCACCCCGCCGGGCACGAGGGCCATCAGGTCGGCGAAGCGCCTGCCCGCGCGCTCCGTCCGGAACCGGGCGATCCGCTCCGCGCTCACGTCGTGCACGACGCCGATCAGCCGCAACGGGGCGCCGTCCGCACCGCGCTCGACCTGGGCGCGGCAGCTCAGCATCCCGTCGCCGGGCAGGTGCAGCTCGACGTGGTGGTCCGCGGCGGTGTTCCCGGCGCGCAGCTCCCCGCACAGCGCGGACACCTGCTCGCCCTCGATGGGCCGGCAACCCGCGTCCGGGTCGACGCCGACCGCGCTGTAGAGCTCCTCGAGCGTGCCGCTGCGCTCCAGCGAGGAGGTCGCCAGGTCGAAGGACCACGTCCCGATGCGGGCCAGCCGCTCCAGCTCGGTGACCCAGACCGGGTCCACCACCGGTGCGGCGTCCCGCTCGAGGACCACGACGGCGGTCAGGCCGACGCCCGGCAGCGGCCACCGCACCGCGCGGACGGGCACGCGGCTCCCGTCCGCGCGCACCAGCTCCGTGTCCTGGTCCGGCCCCACGAGCAGCCGGTGCATGCGGGCCCCGACGAGCGCAGCGGTGTCCGCGGCCCCGGCCAGCTCGGCGAGCGCGTCGTTGGCGCGCACGACCCGGTTGTCGCGGTCGTGGACGAGCGCGGGCTCCGCCGGGAACGCGACCGCGGGGCCGCTGTCCCGCTCCGGCGCCGGGTTCTCCGCGACGGCGCGGGCCAGCGTGGAGGCGAACAGCGCGGCCTCCGGGTGCACCTCGGCACCGAGTGCGGCGTGCCGTTCGCGGTGCATGTCGGCCCGCAAGACCGCGTCGGACCCACCGGACGGCTCGGTCGGTGGCTCGACCACCGGGCCGTCACCGAGGCGGTGTCCGAGCTCTCTCACTTGCGTCTCCCAGCGTCGCGGCCTCGATACTCATCGCTACAACGACGCCGGGGGCCACACGATCTGCCCGAAATGCTCGGTCGACCGACACCGCCCCGAGTGAGTGAACGACCCCGTCGGCACTCTGCGTGACGGCGATGATCACCATCGGAGCAAAACCCGCAGGCCGGGGGCTTCAGGGCGCATCGGCCGCCGCGGCGGCGACAGCTGACGAAACGGCTAGGGCGACACGCGGGTCGAAGGGGCTGGGCACGATCGCGTCGGCGGAGAGCTCGCCGCTCGCCACCGCGAAGATGGCATCCGCCGCCGCGAGCTTCATCGCGTCCGTGATGCGGCGCGCCCCCGCGTCGAGGGCGCCGCGGAACACCCCCGGGAACGCGAGCACGTTGTTGATCTGGTTCGGGAAGTCGCTGCGCCCGGTGGCCACGATGGCGGCGTGCCGCTTCGCGACGTCGGGGTGCACCTCCGGGTCGGGGTTGGAGAGCGCGAAGACGATCGCGTCGGCCGCCATCCGGGCCAGCAGCTCCTCGGGCACCTTCGCGCTCGACAGGCCCACGAACACGTCGGCGCCGTCGAGGGCCTCGGCGAGGCCGCCGGTCACGCCCCGCGGGTTGGTGACGGCGGCCAGCGCCGCCTTCTCCCCGCCGCGGGCGGCGTCGAGCACACCGCGTGAGTCGAGGACGACGACGTCGGGCACGCCGGCCGCGAGCAGGATCCGCGCGCACGTGACCCCCGCCGCCCCGGCCCCCGAGACGACGACGCGCAGCCCCTCGAGGCCGCGGCCCTGCACCGCGCAGGCACCGCGCAGCGCGGCGAGCAGCACGATCGCGGTGCCGTGCTGGTCGTCGTGCATCACCGGGCAGTCGAGCGCATCGATGAGCCGCCGCTCCAGCTCGAAGCAGCGCGGTGCGGCCACGTCCTCCAGGTTCACCGCGCCGAAGCTGGGGCGCAGCCGCACGAGCGTCTCGACGATCTCCTCGACGTCGGTGGTGTCGAGCACGAGCGGGATCGAGTCCAGCCCGGCGAACGCCTTGAACAGCGCGGACTTGCCCTCCATCACGGGCAGCGCGGCGCGCGGGCCGATGTCGCCGAGGCCGAGGACGGCCGTGCCGTCGCTCACGACCGCGACGAGGCGGTCGGTCCAGGTGTAGCGGGCCGCGAGGCCGGGGTCGGCGGCGATGGCGCGGCTGACCTCGGCCACACCGGGTGTGTAGGCGACGGCGAGGTCGCGCGCGTCCGCCAGCGGGGCGGTGAGCGCGGTGCCCAGCTTGCCGCCGCCGTGCGCGGCGAAGATCTCCTCGCGGGTGGGGATGGTGCGTTCTGAAGCGATCGTCACGGGTCCACTTCCTCGTGGTGCTCAGGGGGCGCCGTAGGGGCGCCTGCGCTCGCCGTGCACCGGGGGCCGCGGGTCCGCGACCACTGCCGGACGGCCGAGCGCCGAGCAGCCGCAGGATGCCGCGGCGAGCCCGGCGGAGGGGCATCGGGTATCGAGGCAGATCTTACGCATCCGGCCGCCCCACCGCGTCGGCCTCCGGCCCGCTGGCACAGAGGGCCTCACGGTTCATGACGGACCTCACCCGGTGGGCGGGCAGCTCGACGGCAACGACCGTACGACGGCCGCGGTGGGCCGACACGGGGGCGGGCCGGGCCCGGCCCGGTTCGGTCGGCCCCCTGATCAGCCCGAACGTGACATGAACCGCAGGGGTGCGGCTGAGGTCACGATCCCGATGCGAGCTCTGGACACGAGGGTTGCCGGCGAGCTACGCCCGTCGACGAGGCACGTCCGGCCACACGGGGAGCGCGGCGGTCGACATGGAGTGCACCCCGGGCCCGTGGGCCGCCGGGTCAGCGGACGCTGCGGAACCGCCTCGGGCGGGGCCACAGCCGGCACCGCACCACGGCGAGCACGGTGGCGGGGCCGAGCGTGCGGGAGTCGGTCGAGCCGAAGTCGTTGTCGCCGAGCACCCACCAACCGTCCTCCGACGGCCGCGCGGCCCGCTTCACCGACAGCTGCTCCGGCCGGGCCGTCCACCGCACCAGCACGACGTCCCCGGCCCGCACCCGTGCGCCGAACCGCACGAGCACGACGTCCCCGTCCCGCAGCGTCGGCGACATCGACGGCCCCCGCACGCCCACCCTCCGCCAGCGCACACCCACCCCCTTCATCACCCTGCTGCGCCCCGACGCCCGGAGTAGTGTCGGACACGCCAGAACGATCACCACCCAGGGAGGACCCATGCGGCTGCTAGCCCGCATTCTCCGCCCGCGGCTGGAGGCCACCGCACACTGCGACCTCCCCTGCGGCGTGTACGACCCGGCGCAGGCCAGGATCGAGGCCGAGTCGGTGAAGGCGATCCAGGAGAAGTACCAGGCCAACGAGGACCCGGAGTTCCGGTCGCGCGCGCTCGAGATCAAGGAGCAGCGGGCGGACCTGGTCAAGCACCACCTCTGGGTGCTCTGGACCGACTACTTCAAGCCACCGCACTTCGAGAAGTACCCGGAGCTGCACGAGCTGTTCAACAAGGCCACCAAGAAGGCGGGGGGCGGCCCCGGCGGCGCCAAGGCCTCCACCGACCCGGCCACCGGCCAGGAGCTGCTCGACTACATCGCCCAGATCGACAAGATCTTCTGGGAGACCAAGGCGGCTGCCTGACCACAGCCCCAAGAGCGGCGCTGACCAGCGGGAAGACCTCCTGTTGGTCAGCGTCTTTCTTGTTGTCGGGCAACTTCCCACAGCCCGGTGACGGCCCCGCCCGGGAAGCCGGACCACGGCTCGCTCGGCGGGACGCGGCGACCGATCAGAATGAGCACGCTCGCCGCCGCCGCGACGGCACAACCGCACAGCTCCGCGGGATCCCGGCGCCGAACGACTTGACGAGCGTCGGAGAGGACGCCACTGGGGCGATCACGTATTCCACGGGAAGGGCAAGTGTCGCGGCGGCGAGGAATCCGGCGGCAACTGCGCCGAACGGGCGCATCGTGAGCGGATCCCGCCGACCGGTCCGTCACGAGGCCGGACGGGTCGGCGTTGATGTACAGGAACGGCAGAGCGCTCCCGACAACCGCCAGCACCGGGCCGACCAGGAGCAGCACCGCAGCCACTCGCAATCGGACCACATACCCGCCCACGTCCGTCCTCCCATCCCGGCAGCGCCGCCCGAACACCCGCGGTGAGCCGAGCGGGCCCGATCGTAGAGATCATCACCAGTCGGAACGACCCGGACGCGAGGTGAAAGGTCGGGGCATGACAGGGCTCCGGGTCGCTCACCTCCGCCCGGGGCGTGACAGCCCTCGTGGAGGTCGACGGGATGCCACGAGCGGGCCGCCTGGTCCAGGCCGGTCGCTAAGGTCGCACCCATGACCGGCCGCGTGTTCCTGCTGCGCCACGGCGAGACCGAGTGGTCACGCACCGGCAAGCACACGGGTCGCACCGACGTCCCGCTCACCGAGCGGGGCCGGGAGCTCGCCACCGCCGCGGGCCGGCTCGTCGCGGACCTGCACGACCCCCCGCCCGCGCTCGTGCTGACCAGCCCGCGCAGGCGCGCGCGGGACACCGCGCGGCTCGCCGGGTTCCGCGTCGACGACGTCGACGAGCGGCTCGCCGAGTGGGACTACGGCGAGTACGAGGGCCGCACCACCGCGGAGATCCGCGAGTACGTGCCGGGCTGGACGGTCTGGACGCACCCGTGCCCCGGCGGGGAGACCGCCGACGACGTCGGCAGGCGGGCCGACGGCGTGATCGCGCGCACCGCCGACGCCCTCGAGCGGGGCGACGTCGTGCTCGTCGGGCACGGCCACTTCAGCCGCGTCCTCGTGGCCCGGTGGATCGGGCTGCCGGCCACCGAGGGCGTCCGGTTCGCGATGGAGGCGCCGTCGTGGGCGGTGCTCGGCGACGAACGCGGCGTGCCGCGGCTGGACCACGTCAACCTGACCCCGAAGGGACGCCGATGATCCGGGAAGCACGTGCGGAGGACGTGCCGGCGGTCGTCGGCCTCGTCCACGAACTGGCCGAGTACGAGCGCAGCCCCGAGCTGTGCACGCTCACGGACGAGCAGCTGCACGCCGCCGTGTTCGGTCCCGACGCCGTCGCGCACTGCCACGTCGCCGAGGTGGCCGGCGAGGTCGTGGGGTGCGCCATCTGGTTCCGCAACTTCTCGACGTGGCGCGGGGTGCCCGGGATCTACCTCGAGGACTTGTTCGTCCGGCCGTCCCACCGCGGCAGCGGGCTGGGCAGGGCGCTGCTGGCCGCGCTCGCCGCCGTCTGCGCCGAACGGGGCTACGCCCGGCTCGAGTGGCAGGTGCTGGACTGGAACGAGCCGTCGATCGGCTTCTACCGGGCGCTGGGCGCCGTGCCGATGGACGAGTGGACGACGTTCCGGCTCGACGGTGACGCGCTCACGACGTTCGCGAAGAGCGCGGACGGCTGACGCCCGGCGTCGTGCTGCCCTATCCCTGACGCCGCAGCTCGTCCATCCCCACCGCCCAGGTCCTGGAGGCCTCGCTGATCAGCAGCAGGAACGTGCCGGCGACGTAGACGCCCGCCAGGATGCCGGGCACGAGCTGGTGCGACGGCCCGATCAGCGTGTAGACGACGGGCAGCAGCAGCAACTGCGTGACGATGGCCGGGGTACGTGCCCAGCGGCGACCGGCCACCAGTCCGAGCCCGACGGCGACGAGTGCCGCTCCGATGAGAAGGAAGTAGCCCGCCTCGCCCACGATGTCGCGCACCAGCAGGCCCGTGCCCTCGACGCTCAGCGCGCGCACGACCAGCGCGACCCCGAAGCCCAGCCCCAGCAGGCCCTGGCCGCCGACCAGCACGCCGGCCAGCCGCACCTGCCCGGGTGCCTGCTCGGAGCTCATGTACGCGAGAATAGGCCGGAGAGGCGCGCGGGCCTCCGGGCGGCCGGCCTCGGGAACCCGCGGACCGCGACTCCTGGCCGTGTCCGGCGCGCTACGGGTCGTCGTGCGAGGAACGCAGCTCGTCGCAGCGAAGTCCGCCGATCACCCGCTCGAGTGACGGCCGGCGGCCATTCACCGCTGCTCGTGGACCGTCGAGCCGATAAGGGCTCGCACCTGGGGAAACGTTGCCCCATGGTAGGTCACGGACAAGCGAGTGATCGCGAGTGGACTTCTCGCATGGTCTAACCGGACCTGGGTAACCGGGCCCGGTGGGCGGTTCGAGGTTGATCGCTCAGCGCGGCGACACGAGGCAGGCGGTACATGAGTAGTAACCGTCAGTGCTGGCGCTCGTTGCGTTGAGTGGGTGAGAGTGCTCACCCCGGTGGACCTCGACCCTTGAAGATCGAGCGTGCTCGTGAAACTATTCACAAGCGCGTCCACAAGACCGTGACAGACGATCGGCGCGACCCCGATCGCGCAAGCACAAGGAGCCGAAGACCAATGGATTGGCGTCACCGCGCTATCTGCCGCGACGAGGACCCCGAGCTGTTCTTCCCCGTGGGGACCAGCGGTCCTGCGCTGCTGCAGATCGCCGAGGCCAAGACCGTCTGCCGGCGCTGCCCCGTGGTCACCGAGTGCCTCAGCTGGGCGCTCGAGAGCGGCCAGGATGCAGGCGTCTGGGGCGGCATGAGCGAGGACGAGCGCCGGGCGCTGAAGCGCCGCAACGCGCGCACCCGGGCACGTACTGCCTGACTCCCTCCTTCCCCAACCGCGGGCCCGAAGCCGGACTGCACCCGGCTCCGGGCCCGCGGTCGTTACACCGGGCGCACGCGGGGGCTGCTCCGGAGGGGGCCGACGGTCCGGGCGGCGCGACCACGCCCGCAGGACCAACGACCTCCAGCGGAAGGCTAGCGTCCCCGCATCGAGAGCTTGATGACGGCCTCCGTTCCGCCTCCCGGGCGGGGCCGCACCTCCAGCACCGAGCCGAGTTCCGAGTCCACGAGCGTGCGCACGATCTGCAGGCCGAGACCGGTGGAGCGCTCCAGGTCCATCCCCTCCGGGAGCCCGCGCCCGTCGTCGCCGACCACCACCTCGAGCTCGCCGTTCGAGCGGTTCGCAGACACCACCACCTCGCCCGCCCGACCGGGGTCGAAGGCGTGCGCGAGCGCGTTGTGCACCAGCTCGGTGAGCACCAGGACCAGCGGCGTGGCCAGCGCGGCCGGGAGCGTGCCGAAGCTGCCCTCCCGGCGCACCTTCGCGCGCGACTCGGCGGTGGCTCCGTCGCCGATGGCCGGGAGCACCTTGTCGACGAGCTCGTCGAGGTCCACCCGCTCGGCCACCGACACCGACAGCGCCTCGTGCACCAGCGCGATCGAGTTCACCCGACGCACGCTCTCGGCGAGGGCGATCCGCGCCTCCGGGATCGCGGTGCGGCGCGCCTGCAGGCGCAGCAGGGCCGCCACCGTCTGCAGGTTGTTCTTGACCCGGTGGTGGATCTCCCGGATCGTCGCGTCCTTCGACAGCAGGGCCATGTCCCGGCGGCGCAGGTCGGTGACGTCACGCACCAGCACCAGCGCGCCCGCCGCGTCGCCGCGCGGCCGCAGGGGTATCGCGCGCACCAGCATGACCGCCCCGCGGGCGCGGACCTCCATGCGCAGCGAGTGCTTGCCGTCGAGCGCGCCCTGGATCCGTTCCGCGACCTCGGCCGCGTCGAACGGGTCGTGCACCAGCTCCCGCATGGTGTCGGCGAGCACGAGGCCGACGAGGTCGCTCGCGTGGCCCATGCGGTGGTAGGCCGAGAGCGCGTTGGGGCTCGCGTACGCCACGAGACCGTGCGCGTCCAGCCGGATCAGGCCGTCACCCGCCCGCGGGCTGCTGACCGCGCCCACGGTCTCGGCACTGGGCGGGAAGGCGCCGTCGGCCACCATCTGGCACAGGTCGGACGCGCTGCCGAGGTAGGCGATCTCCAGCGGGCTGGGCACCCGGGGCATGGCGAGGTTGGTGTCCCGGGAGAGCACGGCGATCACCGAGCCGCCGTACCGCACCGGGATCGTCTCGCGCCGCACCGGCACCTCCAGGTGCCAGCGCGGGTTCTCCTCGCGGCAGATCCGGCCCTCGACCACGGCGCGCCGCAGCTGCGGGCTCTCCGTGGCCGTGATCCGGGCCGCCACCATGTCCTCGGGATGCGCGGTGGGCGCCGTGGTGGGCCGGGCCTGCGCCACGCAGAGGAACTCCGCGCCGCTGCCGAGGGGGACCCCCGCCAACGGGATCCACAGCAGGAAATCGGCGAACGACATGTCCGCCAGCAGCTGCCACTCGGCCACGACTCGCTGGAGGTGCTCGACGGCATCGCCGCGCATCTCCGTGTGCTCGGCGAGCAGCTCACTCAGGGTGGACACCCGACGCAGCCTCCAGGTCCGTACTCGGCTCCATGAAACCACGTGGGAGAATCGGGGCATCCCCCGGTTGGAGCGAGGAGGTCGAGCATGTCCAAGCGCGCACGCAAGCGCCGCGACCGCAACAAGAAGGGCGCGAACCACGGCAAGAAGCCGAACACCTGAGCCGTGAGCGGGGCGAGCGGCACTACTGCACGCAGCCGGCGCGCCGGGGTGCCGCTCGCTCGGCGAGCCGCCCGGTGTGGAGCCGACGGCACAGCCGCTCGCGCCTAGCTCGCCGGAGTGCCGCTCGCTCCGCGTGCCGCCCCGGTCGGTGGGTCCGCTCCCGGGGCGCTATCCGCGCTGTTCGATGCGCGTGCCGCGCACCTCGACCGTGGTGGTGGTGCCCGAAGGGCCCTCCTCCACCGTGACCTCGGCCTGCTCCAGTACCGCCACGCGGATCTGCTGGCGCAGCCGGTCCTTCAGGCCTGCAGGGGCGTGCTCACCGCCGCACTTCGCGGCGAGGAGCCGCTTCAGTTTCTCGTCGATGCCGTACTCCGACAGGCACGGCTCGCACTCGTCCAGGTGCTGGGCGAGCAGCCTGCGCCGCGCGTCGTCGCACTCGTGGTCGAGGAAGAGCCATACCTCCGCGAGCACTTCGGAGCAGTCGGTGTCGTGATGGTTGCCGCAACTCATGAGGAGACCCCCTCCTCCTGCCGTCCCCGCACGAATCCACGGTCCCGGGCGGTGCCTGTGAGCAGGTCCCGCAGCTGCCGCCGGCCCCGGTGCAGCCGGGACATCACGGTGCCGATCGGGGTGCCCATGATGTCAGCGATCTCCTTGTAGGCGAAGCCCTCGACGTCGGCGAGGTACACCGCCATCCGGAAGTCGTCGGGCAGCTGCTGCAACGCAGCCTTCACGTCGTCGTCCGGGAGCCGGTCCAGCGCCTCCATCTCGGCGGACGGCAACCCCTGCGAGGTGTGCTCCCCCGCCTGGGCGATCTGCCAGTCGGTGATCTCCTCGGTGGGAGCCTGCACCGGCTGACGCTGCCGCTTGCGGTAGCCGTTGATGTAGGTGTTGGTGAGGATCCGGTACAGCCAGGCCTTCAGGTTGGTGCCCGCCCGGAACGTGCGGAACGCCGAGTAGGCCTTGAGGTAGGTCTCCTGAACGAGGTCCTCGGCATCGGCCGGGTTGCGCGTCATCCTCAGCGCCGCCCCGTACAGCTGGTCGATCAGCGGCATGGCGTCGCGCTCGAAGCGAGCCGCGCGCTCCTCGGCGGTCTCGTCGGGCTCGCCGGCCGGCTGTCCACCGTCCGGGCTCTCGTCGGCGGGGCGGCCGTCGAGCTCGTTGTCGACGGCGTCTGCCGCGTGCTCGGTGCCGGGCACCGCGCTCCTCTCGCGCCGGGTCGCCCGCGCGGCGACCTCGGGAACGGTCACCCCCGTGGCGACCGCGTAACGCCCAGAGGGTACGCCGCCCGGCTGGAGCGAGCCCGTCCGGCGCACCCGCCCGGTGCGCGGAACGTCCATCACTGCCTGTGTCACGGCTGCGTCAACACCCCGCGGTGCCAGGTGATTCCCCGCGCAACGGTCTGTTCTAGTCTCCGCGGCGTGGCAGGCAAGGGGACCCCGGCGACCGCGCTGCTGGTCAAGCAGGGGGTCACCCACCAGGTGCACACCTACGACCACGGTGCCGGGCAGGCGTACGGCCCGGAGGCCGCCGAGCGGCTGGGACTCGACCCGGAGCGGGTCTTCAAGACGCTGGTGGCCGAGGTCGACGGCACGCTCACCGTGGGCGTCGTACCGGTCTCCGCCACGCTCGACCTGAAGGCACTCGCCGCCGCCGTCGGCGGGAAGCGCGCCCGCATGGCGGACGTGGCCGCCGCCGAGCGCGCCACCGGTTACGTGGCAGGCGGCATCTCCCCGTTGGGACAGCGCAAACGCCTCCCGACGGTGGTCGACGAGTCGGCACAGCAGTGGGAGACGGTGTTCTGCAGCGGCGGCCGTCGGGGCCTCGAGATCGAGCTGGCCCCGGCGGAGCTGGTGCGGCTGTGCGGGGCGACGGTGGCGCCGATCGCCACCTGAGACGCCAGCATGGTGGCTTTACTGGCATACCGCGGCAGCAAGGCCACCATGCCGGCATTGCCGGCCCGGCCCGTGGGGCACGACGGACCGGCGCTCAGTGATGAGACGTCCCCGTCGTCGCCGGCAGGAGCTCCTCCAGCCAGGAGGTGACCGCCGCCCGGAGGCCGGGCGCGTCTGATTTCAGGCTGTGGTCGCCTCTCAGCAGCACCACGTCCCGGCCCGGTACGGGCTCCGGGCGGCCGAAGGGATCGGTCTGCCCCTGCACGACGAGGATCGGCACCGTCGGCTGCGCCAGCTCCGGCAGCCGGTCCTTCTCCGGCCTGCCCGGCGGGTGCACCGGGAACGCCAGGCACAGCACCCCGACCGCGCCTGCTCCGGTAGCCGTGCGGCAGGCCACCCGCGCGCCCGAACTGCGCCCGCCGACGACGAGCGGCAGGTCGTCCCGGACGTGTTCCACCACGGCGAGCCAGGCCGCGTCGAGCTGCGCCGCGGGGGCGGGGGCGCGTCGGCCGGCCACCCGGTACGGCTGCTCCACGAGCACGACGTGCACCCCGAGAGCGAGGGCGGCCCCCGCGGCGACGAGCAGGTCGGGGGCACCGACACCGCCGCCGGCGCCGTGGCCGAGCAGCAACCGGCCCCGCGCGGGACCGTCGGCGTCGCGGCGGGTGATGCGGGCCGGGCCGTGCGGGGTGGGGACCTCGGTGCTAACGCCTCCGGCATCAGGGGTCGGCATCGGCACAATATATCGGCCGCCGAACGCCGGGCCGCTCGCCGACTGTTTGCAATAGTGAATGGTGATCATCCGATCGGGGGTATCCCCTCTCGCAGAAGCATCGGGACGATGGAACTCGAAATGCCTAATCCCGGGGAATCCCACGCCCGCACAGCGCAGACGGGAACCGCATGACGACGCGCCTTCGACGTGCCGCGACCGCGACATTGATTGCATTCACCCTGCTCGTGTCCCTCCCCGGCACCGCCACCGCCGCGCCCGTTCCGACCGAGCCCAACACGTACACGCTTTCCCGCGGAGCCTCGGTCGATCGGAAAGCGGCAACCGCTGACCAGGACTCGGTCGACCGGTCTGCAGCACCACCACCATGCGTGACCGCCAGCCTCGACCCCCGCGGAATTGCCACCCAGACGATCCATGTCCGGAACGGCTGCAGCACCCAGCAGCGAGTGAAGATCATCGTCTCTACGGGATGAACTGGGACGCCTTCGACGAATGCCTGCGGGAACTGCTCGTCGTGGCTGAGGGCGGGCTCGGGAGCTACTACGGCGATCGCGCCGGCAGGCGAGCACGGAGCCTCGTGATCACTGTGGCCGACGCAGGGCACCTTCTATAGCACGCGCCGCGCCGCGATTACGAGACATTCCTCAGAATCCTCAGGCGAACCGCCGGGAGGTCGCCCGACCTCTGGGGCGGGGACACGCCACTCGGGCAGCTCTTCGTCCTGTTCTCCGTAGACCCCACCGTCCCGCCCGGCCCCAACTACCACCTCGCGACCTGACGGTCGGACGCAGCTCACTTCGGGTTCGGCCCCGCCAGCAGGTCGAGCTGGATCGGCTCCCGCACCTCCTCCTCCGGCATCGCCTCGAGCAGCTGCGGGCCGTTGTTGCGGACGCTGTTGACCAGCGCCGACACCGGCCGGAGCTCCAGCTGCGTGACGAGGTCGAGCGAGGGCGGCGTGATGAGCGACGCGACCGCGTCGTCGTCGGCGTGCCGGTCGGGATCCAGCCACGCGTCCCATGCGGACGGCGGCAGCACCAGCGGCATCCGGTCGTGGATCTGGGCGAGAGGGCCGACGGCCTCCGTGGTCAGCACGGTGGCGGTGACCAGTCCGTCCGGGTACTCGCCCGCCGGGTCGTCCTTCGGCTTCCAGTACTCCCAGAGCCCGGCCATGGCCAGCGAGCTGCCGTCGGCGTAGTGCGTGTAGTAGGGCTGCTTGTGCTCGGGGCCCCGCTGCCACTCGAACCAGCCGTCGGCGGGGATCAGGCAGCGGCGGGCGTTGAACGCCCGGCGGAACGCCGGCTTCGTGGCCACCGACTCGGACCGCGCGTTGATCATGCGGGCGCCGCCCTTCGGGTCCTTCGCCCAGGACGGCACCAGCCCCCAGCGCACCATCCGCAGCGTGCGCTCGGTGCGGTCCGCGTCGGGGGTGCCCTCGGCGTCGCGGGGGTGCCGCTCGACCACCGTGATGATCTGCTTGGTCGGCGCGACGTTGTAGTCCGCCTGCGCCGCGCCGTCGGTGGCGTCGACGGCGCGGAACTCGTCGGCGAGGTCCGCGGGAGCCTTGATGGAGGCGTATCTGCCGCACATGCCTCCATCGTGCCCCCGCGGCGGCGCCCCCGTCCGCCGAACTCGCCGGCTGTCCCGGTTGTCGCGGACCGGGGCCCGCGGACGACAGCGGACGGATACCCTCGTCCCATGCCTGATTCGGGGGACGAGCTCGAGGCGCGGGTGTCCCGGCTGGAGGGTGAGGTCGCCCGCCTCAAGGACGGGGTGTCGGTCTCCCGCGCCGACGCCGCGGCCGCCCGGGTGCTCGCCGGTGGCGCCGACCGTGACGTGTCGGAGATGAAGACGCTGCTGCGTGCCCACACCCAGACCCTGAACGCGCTGCGGGAAACGCAGATCGAGCAAGGGCGGAAGCTCACCGCGCTCGACGCGAAGGCCGTCCAGATGGACGTGAAGTTCGTCCAGATGGACGCGAAGTTCAACCAGATGGACGGCAAAGTGGACCAGATGGACGCGAAGGTGGACCAGGCGCTCGGGATGCTCAGCACGGGTATGGCGCAGATCGTCGCCTTGCTGAGCGGCCCCGGCCGCGGGGACGACCGGTCCAACTGAGCCGGTCTGACGACCAGGGCGAACCTGGCGAGCCGTCCGACGAGCAAGACGGACCCGCGACCCGAGCCCATTTCCGAGATCGTCGATCGGATGATGGCTCGGATCGACGAGATCACCGCGATCCTCGGGCACCGAGGCGCCAGTCGCGGCTGAGGGTGCGCCCGCCATGCGGAATCATGGCGGGGTGACCGCACCCTGGCCCGCCCCGCACGCCGCCGCGCCCGTCCGCGGCCGGGTGAACGTGCCGGGCTCCAAGTCCGTGACCAACCGTGCGCTGCTGCTCGCCGCGCTCTCCGGCGGGCGGGCCACCGTCTCCGGGGCGCCCACCTCCCGCGACACCGCATTGATGGTGGGGGCGTTGCGCGCGCTGGGCGTTCCGGTCGAGGTCGACGGGGAGCGGATCGAGTTCGCCGGTCACGACGGGCTGCGGGGCGGCGGGAGCGTCGACTGCGGCCTCGCCGGCACGGTGATGCGGTTCGTACCGCCCGCCGCGGCGCTCGCGGACGGCGCGGTGACGTTCGACGGCGACCCGCGCGCCCGCGAGCGCCCGATGGGCACCGTCCTGGACGCGCTGCGCGCCCTCGGCGCCCGGATCGAGGGCACCGCGCTGCCGTTCGTGCTGCACGGCACCGGCGGGCTGGCCGGTGGCGACGTGGTGATCGACGCGTCGGCGTCGTCGCAGTTCGTCTCCGGGCTGCTGCTCTCCGGTGCCCGCTACGAGAAGGGGGTCACGGTCCACCACGACGGGAAGCCGGTGCCGTCGCTGCCGCACATCGAGATGACGGTGGCGATGCTGCGGGAGGCCGGGGTCGAGGTCGACGACGCCGAGCCGAACACGTGGCGGGTCTCCCCCGGCCCGGTCGCGACGCGGGACTGGGTGGTGGAGCCGGACCTGTCGAACGCCGCGGTGTTCCTCGCCGCTGCGGCCGTCACCGGCGGCGAGGTCACGGTGGCCGGCTGGCCCGCCACCTCCACCCAGCCGGGCAGCGAGATCCTCTCCGTGCTCGAGCAGGCGGGCTGCGCGGTCATCCCCGGTCCCGACGGGATGACCGTGCGCGGTCCGGCCGAGCTGGCCGGCGTGGACGTCGACCTGCACGACGCCAGCGAGCTGACGCCGACGGTGGCCGCGGTGGCCGCGCTCGCGACCGGGCCGTCGCGGATCCGCGGCGTCGCCCACATCCGCGGCCACGAGACCGACCGGCTGGCCGCGCTCGCCGCCGAGCTCACCCCGCTCGGCGGTGCCGTCACCGAGACACCGGACGGGCTGGAGATCCGACCCGCGCCGCTCATCGCCCCGGCCGACCGGCCGTGGCGGGCGTACGCCGACCACCGCATGGCCACGGCGGGCGCGCTGGTGGGGCTCGCCGTGCCGGGCGTCACGATCGACGACATCGGCTGCACGGACAAGACCATCCCCGACTTCCCGGCCCGCTGGGCGGCGCTGCTCGCGACGTGAGGGCTCGCGAGTACGACGAGTCCGACGTCCGGATCCGCCCCGGGCGCCGGGGCTCGCGGCCGCGCAGCAAGCGCCGCCCGGAGCACGCCGACGCGGCCGAGGCGATGGTCACCGCCGTGGACCGCGGCCGCTGGACGTGCGCGCCCGACGGCGACGCGCACCGGCCGCCGGTCGTCGCGATGCGGGCGCGCGAGCTCGGGCGCACACCGATCGTCGTCGGGGACCGGGTGGGCCTGGTCGGCGACCTCTCCGGAACCGTCGACACGCTCGCCCGCATCGTGCGCGTCGAGGAGCGCCACACGCTGCTGCGGCGCACCGCCGACGACACCGACCCGTACGAGCGCGTCGTCGTGGCCAACGCCGAGCAGCTGGTGATCGTCACCTCGATCACGGACCCGCCCCCGCGCAGCGGGTTCGTGGACCGCTGCCTGGTGGCCGCGTACGCCGGCGGGCTCACGCCCGTGCTGTGCCTGACCAAGGCCGACCTCGCCGACCCCGAACCGTTCGCAGCGCAGTACCGGGAGCTGGACCTCCCCGTGGTCGTCACCCGCCGCGACCGCGAGCCGACCGCCTTCGCGGACGTCCTCGGCGGACGCGTCTCCGCGCTCGTGGGGCACTCGGGTGTGGGCAAGTCGACACTGGTCAACGCGATCGTCCCGGACGCGGCCCGCGCCGTGGGCGTCGTCTCGGCGGTCGGCAAGGGCCGCCACACCACCACGGCGGCGCTCGCGCTCCCGTTGCCCGACGAGCTGGGCGCCGGCTGGGTGGTCGACACCCCGGGCGTGCGCTCGTTCGGCCTCGCGCACGTCACGCCGGACGACGTGCCTGCCGCGTTCGACGACCTCGCCGAGGCGATCGAGGACTGCCCCCGCGGCTGCGGGCACCTCGGACCACCGGCCGACCCGGAGTGCGCCCTCGACACGATGGTCGCCGACGGCAGGCTGCGGCCGGGCCGGCTCGCGGCGCTGCGCCGGGTCCTCGTGGCCCTGCGCTGAGCCGGGTGGGAGTGGCAGGCTCACACGCATGGCCACCGGAGAGGAGTCGTCGCCGCTTCGCATCGGCCACGCGGAGCGCACGTCGGCGCAGCAGGCGCTCGACGAGCACCTCGCGGCGGGCCGGTTGGACGTCGACGAGTACGCCGACCGCTCGGCAGCCGCCGCGAACGCCGTCGTTGCGGCCGACCTGGCAGCCCTGTTCACCGACCTGCCGCAGCCGCACCCGGAGCTGCCGGGCGGCCCGGCCGCCCCGCCGCCGACGGCGCCGCTGCCGATGACGCCGCCGCCCGGCGAGGTGGCGCCGGCTGCGAAGGCGCTGCAGAACGTGGGCGGTGGCGTGTTGCTGCTCGCCGTGGCGATCGCGGTCGGGCTGTTCCTCGTCACCCGGGCCGGACCGGTGTTCCTGCTGATCCCGCTGGCCGCCGTGGTCCTCTGGGGGGTGCGGCGCCGCTAGCGCCTCTCGTCGGCGAACACGGGTAGCCCACCCTGGTAGAGGCGCACCTCGTAGACGTCGGTGACGCTCTTCGGCTCGCGGGTGTAGCAGCGGTACGGCGTGCTGCGGTAGCCGGGATCGAGGCCGGGGCTGTCGTCGAGCGGGAACAGGTCGGCTCCGCCGGGGATGGTGTCGCAGCGCAGCACCGCCCCCTCCGCACGCTGCTCCTCGGCGAAGATCGCGAATTCGTGGTGCAGCCGCTGCTGCGTCAGCAAGCGGTTCGTCCGCTCGAGCCGGTACTCGCACGACCGGCTGGTGATGAGGTCGCGACAGCTGCCGTACTCCACCCGCAGGGTGATCGCCTCGTCCCCGACGCGGATCCGGCAGCTGATGATCGGCTCGTCACAGCCACCGTCGACCGCGGGCAGGCATCCCGACGTCGCGACGTCCACCCGTGCGGCCTGCTCGATCTGCGCCCTGCGGTCCTGCTCCTGTTCCGGGGTCGGATCGGGTAGCCCGGGGGGTTCGCATCCGGCCGCCGCCCCGACGACCTCCTGCGTGGTGGCCGGGTCGAAGGCCGGCGTCGGATCGTGGCGGGAGAACGAGATGCCCGCCCAGACCAGGACGCCCACGGCCAGGACGAGCCCCGCCAGGCACCCCGGTCGGGCCACGAACGGTCGCGTCACACCCCGGACGATAGGTGAGTGGATCACGCCCCCGGCACTCAGCCGAAACGTGGGCCCACGGGTGCTGGGCATGGTCGTGGCGGCCGCGATCGGGTCGTTCCTGCTCACCCAGCAGGGCGGGGTCTTCCTGCCGATCCCGCCGGCGGCCGTGCTGCTCCGGTTCTCCCGGTGCTAGGAGCGGCCCTCCACCAGGAACGCCACCTCGGAGGGGTCGTACCAGGCCAGCTCGTGGTCCTCCGCCTCCCCCACGAGGAACTCGGCGTCGAGGTCCCCCATGTCGGCCGCGTCGACGGCGCCCGCGGCTTCGCGCACCGCGTACTCGGCCTCCTCGGTGTCGACGTGCACGGCAGCGATCGACTCGAACGGCACGGAACCCGAGATCCGCACGACACCGTCGTCGAGGTCGGGGCGCAGGGTGACGTCGTCCAGGTCGGCGGACACCACCACGCGCCGCGCGGGCGTGGTGTCCTCACCGAGGCCGAACTCGACGGAGAGCAGGCGCAGCGACGCCCGTGCCGCCTGGTTCATCGCCGCGTACTCGAGCTCCTCGTCGTCACCGCTCGTGTAGGCCTCGCGCAGGGCGGGGGTGAGGGCGAAGGCGGTGCCCCCGATCGGGTCGAGCACCCCGGTCTTCACGAGGGTCCGCAGCATCGGCCAGGTGGCCGGCACGTAGATGCGCATCAGGATCACGCCACCGTGGTCAGGAGCTCGTCGAGGGACTCGTTCACCATCCCGGCCAGCACGTCGAGATCGTGCATGGCGTCGCGGTCCCCGTTGAACCCGTAGTAGACCCCGCCGTCGTAGGAGGTGAGACCGATCGCCAGGGCCTGGCCCTTCGCGAGCGGCACGACGGGGAACATCTCGAGCATGCGGGCGCCAGCGGCGTAGAGCGGGAACTGCGGTCCCGGCACGTTCGTCACCACCAAGTTGAAGATCCGCTTCGAGAACCCGCTGGCGGCACGTGCCCCCAGGGCGTGCAGCGTAGGCGGCGCGAAGCCGCCGATGCGGACCAGGGTGTCGGCGCCGACGGACCGGCCACCCGCCGTGTGCTCGCGCATCGCGTGCGTGACGTGGTGCAGGCGCACCACCGGGCTCGGCTCGCCGACGGGCAGGTCGACGAGGAACGACGTGACCCGGTTGCCCAGCGACCCCGCCGTGGCGGAGCTGGGCACGTCGGCCTCGCCCCGCACCGACAGCGGCACCATCGCCCGCACCGAGGACGACGACGTGATCGGCTCGCCACGGGAGAGCAGCCAGCTGCGCAGCGCCCCCGAGATGACGCTGAGCACGACGTCGTTCACGGTGCACCCGTGCGCGGCGCGCACGCGCCGGTAGTCCTCCAGCTCGGCGCGGGCCACCGCGAAGCGGCGCTGCGTGGAGATGTCGACGTTGAGCGGGGTGCCGGGGGCGGGCCTGCTCGCCGTCCACGCCATCGAGAACAGCTTGCCCGCGGCGCTCGCGACCTTGCTGACGGTGGCCATCGCGTCGCCGGCGGCCACCTGCACGTTGTCGACGATCTCCGCCGGGCGCGCGACGGCGTCGGCGACGGCGCCGAGCACCAGCTCCGCGCCCGACGGCTCCGGGCGGGGCATCCACAGCTCCTCGGGCACCACCCGCGGTTCGGCCGACACGTCGAGGATCACCTGTCCGATGTCGATCGCGCTGATGCCGTCGACCATCGCCTGGTGGGTCTTCGTGACGACCGCGATGCGGCCCTGCGCCAGCCCCTCCACCAGGTACATCTCCCAGAGCGGGCGCGTGTGGTCCAGCGGGCGCGACATCAGGCGCGCGACGAGCTCGGTGAGCTGCTCCTCGGAGCCCGGCCTGGGGAGCGCGGAGCGCCGGACGTGGTAGGCGATGTCGAAGTCGGGGTCGTCGATCCACACCGGCCGCGCGAGGTTACCCGGCACGTACCGGACCTTCTGCCGGTAGCGCGGGACCAGCGCGATGCGCTGCTCGACCAGGTCGACGAGCCGGTCGTAGTCGAACCCCGTCCGCGACCGCCGGAAGATCGACACCGCCCCGACGTGCATCGGGGTGGTCGGCTGTTCCAGGTACAGGAACGAGGCGTCGAGGGCCGAGAGCCGAGGCGGCATGTTCTGATCCTAGGCTCGGAGGATGGCGGGCGAGCGGTCTCCGAAGGACACCTTCATCACGGTGTACGGCCGCAAACCGGTGCTCGAGGCCCTCGGCGACCAGGCGTTGCGGGTGGACAAGGTGGTGCTCGCCGAGGGGTCGCGCGGCGAGCCGGTGCGGGCGATCCTGGACGCCGCCCGCCGGCGGGGAGTGCGGGTGCAGCGGGCGTCGGCGCACCGGGTGAAGGTGCTCGCCGGCAACGGCCGGCACGACCAGGGCGTGCTCGCCGACGTCGTCGCGCCGCGGATGGCGCCCGTCGCCGAGTTCACGGCGGCGCTGCGCCCCGGGGCGGCCGCCGCGGTGCTGGTGCTCGACCGGCTCACCAACCCCGCCAACGTCGGGATGATCCTGCGCAGCGCCACCGCGGCAGGCCTCGACGGCGTGCTGCTGGCCCGGCGCGGGCTGCCGGCGATCGACCCGCTGGTCGTGAAGGCGTCGGCGGGGATCGCGTTCCGGGCGCCGGTACTGCGCTCGGGCACCGTCGAGGACGGGTGCGCGGCGCTGGCCGAGGCGGGGTTCGCGCTGTTCGGCCTGGACGCCCACGGCGACGCGCTGCCCGACACCACCCTTCCCGACCGGGTCGCGCTCGTGCTGGGCAACGAGACCGAGGGCCTCTCGGCGTCGGTCCGCCCCCTGCTCGACGGCCTGCTGGCCATCCCGATGCACGGCGGCGTCGAGTCGCTGGGGGTGGCGAGCGCGGGCGCCGTCGCGGCCTTCGAACTCTCTCGCCGGCGGCATCAACCGGCTTAGGGTGGCGGCATGGTCCAGCGTCGCCTGCCCCGCCCGTCCGAACTGCGCTCGCTCCTGCGGCCTGCCCCGTTCGTCTGGGACGCGGACGAACGA
This sequence comes from Pseudonocardia adelaidensis, assembly GCF_039543345.1. Classification (NCBI taxonomy): domain Bacteria; kingdom Bacillati; phylum Actinomycetota; class Actinomycetes; order Pseudonocardiales; family Pseudonocardiaceae; genus Pseudonocardia; species Pseudonocardia adelaidensis. Next base: position 203,020 of record NZ_BAABJO010000002.1, read on the forward strand.
CGGTTGCGGCGCGCGGCGAGCATCGCGGACCTGCGGGCGATCGCGCGCAGGCGCACACCGCGCGCCGTGTTCGACTACGTCGACGGCGCGGCCGACGGGGAGCACTCGCTGCACCGCGCGCGGCAGGCCTACGCGCGGGTCGAGTTCACCCCCAGGGTCCTGCACGACGTCTCCGAGGTCGACACGAGCCGGGAGATCCTCGGACGCCGGGCCGGCCTGCCGTTCGCGTTCGGCCCCACCGGCTTCACGCGGATGATGCACCACTCCGGTGAGCCCACGGTCGCGTCCGTGGCGGAGCAGTTCGACATCCCGTACACGCTCTCCACCATGGGCACCACCACCATCGAGGACGTCGCGGCCGCCGCCCCGCAGGCCCGCCGGTGGTTCCAGCTCTACCTCTGGCGCGACCGCGCACCGGGCAAGGACCTCGTGCAGCGGGCGGCCGCGGCCGGCTACGACACCCTGATGCTCACCGTCGACACCCCCGTGGGCGGGGCGCGGCTGCGCGACATCCGCAACGGGCTGACGATCCCGCCCGCGCTGTCGCTGCGCACGTTCCTGGACGGGGCCCTCCACCCGCACTGGTGGTTCAACCTGCTCACCACCGAGCCGCTGAGGTTCTCCAGCCTCGAATCGAGCTACGGCTCGATCGAGAACATGATCAACCGCGTCTTCGACCCCGCGCTCACCATGGACGACGTCGCCTGGCTGCGCGACGCCTGGTCCGGCAAGCTCGTGATCAAGGGCATCCAGAGCGTCGACGACGCGGTGCGCGTGGTCGACGCCGGCGCCGATGCCGTGCTCCTGTCGAACCACGGCGGCCGCCAGCTCGACCGCGCTCCGGTGCCGCTCGAGCTGGTCGAGCCCACCGTCCAGGCACTCGGCGGCCGGGCCGAGGTGCTCGTCGACACCGGCATCACGAACGGCGCCGACATCCTCGCGGCCACAGCGCTCGGCGCCCGCGCCGCGCTGATCGGGCGCGCCTACCTCTACGGGCTCATGGCGGGCGGGCGGCTCGGCGTCGAGAAGGCGGTCTCGATCCTCGCCGCCGAGATCGTGCGCACCCTGCAGCTGATCGGGGTCAACAGCGTCGACGAACTACGCCCTTCGCACGTACGGCTCCGCTCGAACGGGTGAGAGAAGCTGCAGGCCCGCGGCATCGGGGCCATGGTGCAGGGATGGGTTTCATGGACAAGGCCAAGGACATGCTGAACCAGCACGACGACAAGGTCGACGAGGGCCTGGACAAGGCCGGTGAAGCAGCCAAGGAGCGGTTCGCGGGCCACGACGAGCAGATCGACCAGGGCGTCGACAAGCTCCAGGAGATGTCGGGCGGCGGCGACACGACCCGCCCGCCGGCGGACGAGGAGCAGCCGCCCCCGCCGCCGCCTCAGTGAACGACCGCACTGGAACCGAGGACAACGACACCGACCGCAGCGACAGACACCTGACCGGACACCACGACGAGGTGGCCCCGCCCCGGTAGCGCCGGGGTAGGGCCACCTTGCCCGGCCGGGACGTCGAAGAGGACCGACAGCTCGTCGACCGTGGTCGCCTCGTCCTGGTGGTGCACCACCACGGCACCCGCCGCGCGGGCACCCCGCACGTTGCGCACGTGGTCGTCCACCACGACGCACCCGGCGACCGGCACGCCGAGCCGGGCCGCCACGAGCCGGTACAGGTCCGGATCCGGCTTGCGGGCACCCGGCATGGAACCCAGAACGACCAGGTCGAACGCCGCCGCACACGCGTCGGGGACGGTGTCGGCGTCGGTGACGAGCGCGGTCGGCGTCCCCGTGGAGCGCACCCGCCGGACCAGCTCGAGCAGCCCGGGTCCGTCGGTGAGCACCCCCGAGTAGTCCATCACCAGCGCGTCGAACGCCACTGGACCGCTTCCTCGTCCATGGCCTGCAGCAGGCCGTGCAGGTGCGCGCGAATCAACGCCGCCGCGTCGGGAGCCGGTTCGGGCAGCGCTGCGACGGCGCGCGCGACGCCCGCCGCGGCCGCTGCGTGCCGGTCCCGCCCGTGCGGCGTGATCGCGACCCGCACGATCCGCCGATCGGCGCCGTCCCGCACCCGCTTCAGCGCGCCGTCCGCTTCCAACGCGTCCAGCACGGGGGTCAGGGTGGCCGGGGCGAGGCGGAGACACCCGGCCAGGTCGCGGTGCGACAGCGCGTCGACCTCGACGAGCGCGGCCAGCACGGCCAACGCCGTGGCGCTCAGCCCGTGCGCGGCCGCCGCCTGCCGGGTGAGGCGCTGCAGTGCCAGCCCGGCGCGCACGATGAGCCGGTCGAGCGGCTCCGTGGCAGGTCCGGCGGACACGGCCCGACGGTACGGCGGCGACGGTGCGGACACGTACCGTACGGACCCGAAGCAACTCGTTCGGCCCTGCGACCGGCACCGGCCGCCGAGTATCGAGCCGTGACGATCACGCTTCCCGCCCCCGTCCAGCCCCGCCTGCGTCCCGTCCCCTACGAGCCGCTCCCCGGTCAGGCTCCCGCCCGTGCCGCCCCGGCCGAACCGCCACGGCGGACCCGACCGTCGGAGGAAGGCCCGCCGGGTGGTGCAGGCGAGTTCCTCGACGCCCACCGCGCCGCCACCCGCATCCTGCGCCTCGCCCTCGAGGTGCTCGACGGCAAGCGCGCACCGATGCAGCTCGAACCGCACTTCGCTCCGCGCCCCCTGCGCTACTGGCGGGCCGCCACCGGACAGCGCGTCACCAGGGCGCCGGTGCGGCACGGCCGGATCCGGCTCTGCACACCGTGCCCCGGGGTGGCCGAGGTCGCCGTCACGTGCCGTGTGGACGGCACGTACCGCGCCCTCGCCGCCCGGCTCGAGCGGGCCGACGGCCGGTGGCGCTGCACCGCCGTGCGGCTGCTCTAGGAGCGGGCCCGGGGGCGCGCTCAGGGCCGGGCCGCGGTGGGCGACCCGTGGCACTGCTTGTACTTGCGGCCCGAGCCGCACGGGCACGGCCGGTTGCGCGACGGCTGGCCGCCACCGGCCGCCGTGGCGTCGCCGCGGCTGCCGTCCCGCCCGGCTCCGCTGCCGGCCGCCGACCGCCTGGCGGTGGTGCCGCCGTCCTCGGCCGGACCGCTGTAACGCAGGTCGGTGGGCCGGGAGCCGCGGAACGCCGCCGGGAGCACGCTGCCGGTACCCGTCGGGTCGCCGCCGGGCGCAGGCGCCGCGTGCCGACCGGCGGCAGCAGGCTGCGCCGGTGCCCGCCGGGCCGCGGGGGGCGCCTCCTGGGCCGGAGCGGCCCCCGTCGGCTGGGCGGCCGGGGCCGGGGCCTCGGCGCCGCTCGCAGCGCCCGGTGCGGGCTGCGCGGCCTGCACGGTGGCGTTGAACAGGTATCCGACCGTCTCCTCCTTGATGCCCTCCGACATCGCCTGGAACATGTCGAAGCCCTCGCGCTGGTACTCGATCAGCGGGTCGCGCTGGGCCATCGCGCGCAGGCCGATGCCGTCCTTGAGGTAGTCCATCTCGTAGAGGTGCTCGCGCCACTTGCGGTCGATCACCGTGAGCAGGACCTGGCGCTCCAGCTCGCGCATCCCGCCGAGCGGGGCGATGAGCTCGTCGACCTCGGCCTCGCGCCGGGCGTACGCGTTCCGCGCGTCGGCCAGGATCGCCTCGAAGAGCGTCTCCTTGTTGAGGTCGTCGATGATCCCGTCCGCGTCGCCCTCGCCGACGAGGTCCTGCCAGCGGATGCCGACGGGGTAGATGGTGCGCAGGGCCGTCCAGAGCTTCTCGAAGTCCCAGTCCTCGGCGTAGCCGTCGGCGGTGGCACCGTCGACGTACGCCCGGATGACGTCCTCGATCATGTGCTCGATCTGGGACTGGATGTTCTCGCCGTCCAGGACGCGACGGCGCTCCTCGTAGATGACGGTGCGCTGCTTGTTGAGCACCTCGTCGTACTTGAGGACGTTCTTGCGGATCTCGAAGTTCTGCTGCTCGACCTGGGTCTGCGCGCTGCGGATGGCCTTGGTGACCATCCCCGCCTCGATCGGCACGTCGTCGGGCAGGTTGAACCGGTTCATGATCGACTCAACCAGCTGGCCGTTGAAGCGGCGCATCAGGTCGTCGCCGAGCGAGAGGTAGAACCGCGACTCGCCCGGGTCCCCCTGACGGCCCGAGCGGCCGCGCAGCTGGTTGTCGATGCGCCGCGACTCGTGGCGCTCGGTGCCGAGCACGTAGAGCCCGCCGGCCGCCTTGACCTCCTCGGCCTCCTCGGCGACCTGCTCCTTCATCTTCGCGACGGTCTCGTCCCAGGCCGCCTCGTACTCCTCACGGGTCTCGACGGGGTCGAGCCCGCGGCGGCGCAGCTCCAGGTCGGCGAGGAACTCCGGGTTGCCGCCCAGCATGATGTCGGTGCCGCGACCCGCCATGTTGGTGGCCACCGTGACCGCGCCCGCGTGCCCCGCCTGGGCGACGATCGCCGCCTCCTTGTCGTGGTGCTTGGCGTTGAGCACGTTGTGCGGCACCTGCAGCCGCCGCAGCAGCCCCGACAGGTACTCCGACTTCTCCACGCTGGTGGTGCCGACCAGCACCGGCTGGCCCGCGTGGTACTTCTCGGCGATGTCGGCGGCGACGGCGTCGAACTTCGCCTCTTCCGTCTTGTAGATCAGATCGGGCTGGTCGAGGCGGATCATCGGCCGGTTGGTGGGGATCGGCACCACGCCGAGCTTGTAGATCTGGTGCAGCTCGGCCGCCTCGGTCTGGGCGGTACCGGTCATGCCGGAGAGCTTCGTGTAGAGCCGGAAGTAGTTCTGCAGCGTGATCGTGGCGAGCGTCTGGTTCTCGTTCTGGACCTGCACCTGCTCCTTGGCCTCGATGGCCTGGTGCATGCCCTCGTTGTAGCGCCGTCCCGCGAGCACGCGGCCGGTGAACTCGTCGACGATGAGGACCTGCCCGTCGCGGACGATGTAGTCGCGGTCCTTCTTGAACAGCTCCTTGGCCTTGAGCGCGTTGTTCAGGTAGCCGACGAGCGGGGTGTTGGCGGCCTCGTAGAGGTTGTCGATCCCGAGCTGGTCCTCGACGTGCTTCACGCCCTTGTCGGTGACGCCGATCGTGCGCTTCTTCAGGTCGTACTCGTAGTCGTAGCCCTGGATCTCCGCGCTCCGCCGGGACAGCTCCTGGGGCGAGAGCCCGGTGACGTCGTAGCCGCGCATGGCCACCTTCGCGGTGCCGCGGCCGTTGGCCATGTCGGCGAAAGCCTGGTACCAGCGCGAGCTCGCCTCGGCCGGGCCGGAGATGATCAGCGGCGTGCGCGCCTCGTCGATCAGGATGGAGTCGGCCTCGTCGACGATGGCGAAGTTGTGCCCGCGCTGCACCATGTCGGCCTTCTTCCAGGCCATGTTGTCGCGCAGGTAGTCGAAGCCGAACTCGTTGTTGGTGCCGTAGGTGATGTCGGCGGCGTACTGCTCGCGCCGCACGGCGGGCGGCATCTCGGAGAGGATCACGCCGACGGTGAGCCCGAGGAACCGGTGGATGCGGCCCATGTTCTCGGAGTCGCGCTTGGCCAGGTAGTCGTTCGTGGTGACGACGTGGACCCCGTCGCCGGAGATGGCGTTGAGGTAGACGGGGAACACCGAGGTGAGGGTCTTGCCCTCACCGGTCTTCATCTCGGCCACGTTGCCCAGGTGCAGCGCCCCGCCGCCCATGAGCTGCACCGGGTACGCCCGCTGCCCGAGCGTGCGCACCGCGGCCTCCCTGGCCACGGCGAAGGCCTCGAACATCATGTCGTCGAGCGACTCGCCGTCGCGGTAGCGCTCCCGGAACTCGTCGGTCTTCGCCCGCAGCTCGGCGTCGGTGAGCACCTGGATCTCCGGCTCGAGGCCGTCGATCACCTGGGCGTACTTCGCGAGCCGCTTCACCAGCTTGGTCTCGCCGGCACGAAGCAGACGGTTCAACAGCGGCACGGATTGACCTCATTCGCCTTCGCGGACCAGTTCGCGTTCACGCAGCCCTGCCGGAGCACGCGCTGCCCCGACCAGGGTAGCGAAGTGGCAGGCCCCTACACCGAACAACGCCGGAGGGGCGGTCCGCGTTCCTCCTCGAACGCGGACCGCCCCTCCCGAGCAGGGCTGCCGGATCGTCAGTGCTCCAGGCGGATCATCCCGTAGTCGTAGCCCTTGCGCCGGTAGACGACGCACGGATAGCCGCTGTCGACGTCCGAGAACAGGTAGAAGTCGTGCCCGACGAGCTCCATCCGGGACAGCGCGTCGTCGACGGTCATCGGCTTGGCCGTGTGCACCTTGTGCCGGACCACACGGCCGGGAAGCACCTCCGGCAGGTCCTCGTCGTGTGCGCGGGGACCGGGGATGTCGAGGGTGTCGTCGGCGCGGAGGTCGGCTTCGTCATCGGTGCGATCGTCGTCGGTGACGGCCACGTCGTCGAGCACGGCCGTACCCGCGCCGCGGCCCGCCATCACGCGGGCGCGCTTGCCGGTGACCCTGCGGCGGTCGTGCGAGCGGCGCAGCTGCGACTCGAGCTTGGCCACCGCCGAGTCCAGAGCGGCGTAGAAGTCCTGCGCGCAGGCCTCCGCTCTCACGACGGGACCGCACCCCCTGCCGGTGATCTCGATACGCTGGCAGCTCTTGAGCTGACGGCGGTTCCGCTCGTGGAAGAGCTCGACCTCCATGCCCACGATCTTGTGGTCGTATCGCTCAAGTCGACCGATCTTCTCGGTCACATGGATCCGGAAGTGGTCGGGGACCTCGACGTTTCGCCCGGTGACAACGATCTCCACGCAGACTTCCCTCGCTCTCAGCATCGCTTTGGCGTCGGGTTGACGTTTGCTGGGGTGCCGGGAGTTCCCACCCCCGGCGCTCGATCGGTGATCCTCCTGATGGGTGCCTCGGTGGGATGCCGAGCACCGTAACGCGCATCACGGTTCGGCAACAGACCCCACGACGCACTGACCCCGGGCCGGGTGGAACCGGGGCTCGAAAGGTTCCGCATCCCGGGCCACGGCGGTACGATTGTCGGACTCCATGATCAACTGCTAGGTGGTGGCGTCGCAGAGGACGAGCGCCGCCGCTACGTCCACGCCCACTCCGGCGAGCGCATCGCCGCAGGTCCGCAGCGTGGCACCGGTCGTCACCACGTCGTCGACGAGCAGCACGGGGCCGGGGCCGGGCAGCGCGGCGGTGCGCACGAGCACCCGGCCCGCCAGGTTGGCGGCACGCTGGTCGGCGTCGAGGCCCACCGAGTCGCGTGCCCGGCGGGCCAGCCGCAGCGGCCGCACGACCCGCACGCCGGGCCGACCGCGCGCCACCACGCGGCAGAGGCGGGCGACGTGGTCGCCGCCGCGCTCCCGGGCCGCCGCCGGGCGTGACGGAGCGGGTACGAGCCACACCGGCGCCGGGCCGACCGCCTCGTCGAGCGCCGCCGCGAGCAGTTGCCCGAGCGGGCGGGCGAGGTCGCGCCTGCCGCGTTCCTTGTAGTGCAGCAGTGCCGAGCGCAGCGCACCGGTGTACCGCCCGACCGCGAGCACGGCAGGCCCGCCGGGCAGGTGCGGGCGCGTCGGCGGCCCGAGCTCCCCCCGGCACTGCGCGCACCACGGGTGCTCGGGCGCGCCGCACCCGGCGCAGTCACCGGGGAGCACGAGATCGACCAGCGCCGCGCCGAGCCCCCGCACGTCCACGGGACCAGCATCCCGCCCACCCCGGTCACGCGGCGCCGCGCGAAGCGGAGTTGTCCACAACACCTGCGCCCGTGCGCGAAACGGAGAACTCGTCCCCCGAAACGCGAGACTCGCCTGCCGGAACGCGAGACTCGCGCGGCCCCGGCGAGCCCCGCATCTCGACAGGGCGAGTCCCGCGTTTCAGTGGGCGGGTCCCGCGTCAGCTCGGGCGAGCTCCGCGTTCGGGAACCGGTCAGCCCGGGTAGAGGGGGACGGCGTCCGGGGCGCCTGAGAGCACCTGGCGCCATGCGACCTGGTCGCCGCCGCCGAAGCTCCAGACGCCGGTCTGGTCGGTGACCCACAGCGGCCGGTTGGCCGCCGCCGCGATCGCGGTGAGCGGGGCCGTGAGGTTGTTGCTCACGATCTGCGTGACGACGAGGCCGTCGACGCTGACCTGCCCGACCAGCATCTCGGGGTTGCGGGTGATCGCGACGATCGACTCGGTGGAGCGCCAGTCCGCGGACGCGACCGCGCCGAGGTCGTCCGAGCGCAGCCGACGGACGTTGCGGATCGCCACCTCGCCGTCGATGGTGCGGGCGACGGCGCCGGTGTAGAGGCCACCGCCGATCACGGCGAGGACCCGCATGCCGTCGCGGGACAGACGCAGGTCCTCGATCGGCCCGATCCCGGCGAGCGCGTCGGCGTTGACGCGGCCGGTGCGCGGCGGCGCCGTGTTGTCGACGAGTACGCGAGCGACCACCCTGGAGTCCAGGACCGTCCACACCTCGCCGCCGGTGGGGGTCCAGGACGGTCGGGTCATGGTGCCCGCCGAGAGCGGCACCGCCGTGACGTCACCCGCGGCCGCGTTGCCGATGAGCAGCGAGCGCTGGGCACCGACCCCGGCCACGGCCGCGAGGCGCCTCCCGTCCACGGTGGAGGCGGCGGACTCCACGTCGTAGGCGCCGTCGCCGAGCGGGCCGGGCAGCGGAGCGCTGGGTTCCGGTCCGCTGAGCTGGCGCACGCGCCCCCCGGCCACGACGAGCCCCGGCACGTCGGCGCCCGGCTCGACCTCCGCCGACAGCGCGGCGACGTCCTCGCGGGTGAGGTCCTGCCGGTCCGGCAGGAGCGGCTCGCCGTCGGCGAGCAGCCGGACGCGCCCGACGTTCACCTCGGAGAGCGACAGCACCACCTGCGCGGCGAGCAGCATCCGCGACGACTCGTCGAGGTCTCCGAGCCGGGTGAGGTCGACGACGACGGCTCCGTCGTCGCTCGTCGTCACGTTCGACCGCAGCTGCGCGCCCGGTGGGAGGAGGGAGACGGCCGCGCCGGTGAGCGCCCCGGACGGCCCGGCGAGCAGCAGCTCCATCACGCGGGCGGCCTGGGCGCGCGCCGGCACGCTCGGCACGTGCCGCACGTCGGCGACGGCGAGCCTGCGCACGGGGTCGATGAACCAGGTGCGCACCGGCTTGTAGTTGTCCCGGAACACCGAGAGCGGCACGACGACCCCGGCCGGGAGGTCGGAGATCCGCCACTGGCCGTCCCGGCGGACGACGGTGACGTCCTGCTGGAACATGGACTGCCCTGGCTCGAACGAGCCGGACGAGGTGAGGTGACCGATCGCCGTACCGCGGATCCGGATCGTCGTGGTGTCGGCGCTCGGGCCGCCCGCCCCCGGGGCCGGGACGGTGTCGAACTGGCCGTCGAGCACGGTGAGGCCCGCGGAGTCGTCCCAGCCCGCGGCGTCGGGGGACAGGAACCGGCGGGCCGCGCCGTGCCGCTCGGTGCTGCTGCCGGACGCGAACACGAAGTCGCGCACGAGGTCGAGCGGGTTGCTGCCGGCGACCGGGCCGGGTGGCACGATCGCGTCCTCGCCGCCCTCGACCTGGCGCAGCACCTGCACCGGGGAGCTCTCGGGCACGCTCGCGCACCCGGCCGTCACGGCGAGCGCGAGCAGGAGGGCCGGGAGGAGCGCGGCACGTCGGCGCCGCCGTGTCCCTCGCTCGCTCACGGGCCCGCTCACGGCTCGTCCTGCTCGAACCCGTCGGGCCGTGCGGGCACGGTGGTCGGGCGCGGGCGGGGCGGGGTGGGGACCGACGCGGGCTCGGTCGGGGCAGGGGGCTCCTCTGGGCCCAGCGGCAGCGGGCTCGCCTCGACGGCGTCGCCGACGGTGCGCGGCAGCGTCAGCCGGAACGCGGCGCCCTTCCCGACCTCGCCCCACGCCTGCAACCACCCGCCGTGCAGCCGGGCGTCCTCGATGGCGATCGACAGCCCCAGCCCGCTACCGCCGCTGCGCCGGGCCCGCGACTCCTCGGCCCGCCAGAACCGGTTGAACACCAGGCCCGCCTCGCCCGGCCGCAGGCCGACGCCGTGGTCGCGCACCAGCACGGCCACGGTCCGCTCGTCGGCCCCGAGCACGACGCGGACGGGCTTGCCCTCGCTGTGGTCGATCGCGTTCGCGACGAGGTTGCGCACGATGCGCTCGACGCGGCGCGGGTCGACCTCGGCGTGCACGCCGACCGGCAGGTCCAGCTCGAGCGGGGTACCGGTCTCGTCGGCGATGCCGCGGACCGCCTCGACGGCCCTCGTGACGACCCCGTGCATGTCCACGCCCTCGGCCCCCAGCTCCGCGACACCCGCGTCCAGCCTGCTGATCTCGAGCAGGTCGGCGAGCAGCGCCTCGAACCGGTCCAGCTCCGCGACGAGCAGCTCCGAGCTGCGGCGCAGCGCGGGGAGCAGCTCGTCGCGCGAGGCGTAGAGCACGTCAGCGGCCATGCGCACGGTGGTCAGCGGCGTGCGCAGCTCGTGGCTGACGTCGGACGTGAAGCGCCGTTGCAGGGCCCCGAACTCCTCCAGCTGCCGGATCTGGCTCTGGATGCTGCTCGCCATCTCGTTGTAGGACTCCCCCAGGCGCGCCACCTCGTCCTCGCCCTGCACCGGCATCCGCTCGTCGAGGTGGCCGTCGGCGAAGCGTTCCGCGATCTCGGCGGCCTGGCGCACCGGCCGCACGACCTGTCTCGTGACGATGCCGGCGATCCCCGCGAGCAGCAGCAGGAGCACCAGCCCGCCGACGATCAGCGTGCTCTGCACCGTGCCGAGCGTGCGTTGCTCGGCGGTGAGCGGGAACAGCAGGTAGAACTCCAGGTTCCCGACGGCGGTGCGCACCGGCTGCCCGACGACGAGCGTCGGGACCTCCACGCCCTGCTCGGTGAGGGTCGTCGTGTACTGGCTCGAGAGCGTGCCCGCGGCCACCGCCTCGCGCAGCGTCGCCGGGACGTCGTCCACCGGGCCCGCGGCGACCTGCGCCCCCGCCTCGCCGGCGCTCGTGCTGAGCACCGCGCGGAACTCGCCGGCCGTGGCGGGCTGGTCCTCGGCGGAGCTCGCGTTCGTCAACCGGTCGAGCGCGTTGTTGAGCTCGCCCTGCGCGCCCTCGCGGTCCGGGTCGACGCCTGCGAGGTCCCGCTCCAGGAGCACCGCGCCGGTCTCCGTCCGCAGGCGCGCGTCGGCCTCCTTGGCCTGCAGCAGCCGCTGCGCGATCTGCGTCTGCAGCACGAGGCCGAGCACGAGCACGACGGCCGTCGACAGCGCGAGGGTGCTGATCACGACCCGCAGCTGCAGCGAACGGCGCCACGCCACGCTCCAGGCCTCGGTCAGCTCCGCGATCAGCTGCCGGGTGGGGGCCAGGCGACGCCGAACCCGCTCGCGGAGCGGCGTGGTCATGCCGGGTGGCGGGCCCGGGCGGTCACGGCGGTCCCGCCTTGTACCCCACGCCGCGGACGGTCAGCACGACCTCGGGGTGTTCCGGGTCGCGCTCGACCTTCGACCGCAGCCGCTGCACGTGGACGTTCACCAGCCGCGTGTCGGCCGCGTGCCGGTAGCCCCAGACCTGCTCCAGCAGGACCTCGCGCGTGAACACCTGCCGCGGCTTGCGGGCCAGCGCCACCAGGAGGTCGAACTCCAGCGGGGTGAGCGCGATCTGCTCGCCGTCCCGCATCACCTGGTGCGCGGGTACGTCGATCGTGACGTCGCCGATCGCGAGCTGCTCGGCGGGCTCGGCCTCGGTGCGCCGCACCCTGGCCCGGATCCGCGCCACCAGCTCCTTGGGCTTGAACGGCTTCACCACGTAGTCGTCCGCGCCCGACTCCAGGCCGAGGACGATGTCGACGGTGTCGCTCTTGGCGGTCAGCATCACGATCGGCACGCCGGACTCGGACCGGATGGCGCGGCACACGTCGATGCCGTTCATGCCGGGCAGCATCAGGTCGAGCAGCACGACGTCGGGCCGCAGCTCCCGCACGGCCGGGAGGGCCCGCGTGCCGTCGGCGACCACGGCGGTGTCGAACCCCTCGCCCCGCAGCACGATCGTCAACATCTCGGCAAGCGCCGGGTCGTCGTCGACCACCAGAACGCGCGACTTCATGAACGCAGCATCCCACCTCGCGCCGAGGGCCCGCCTCGGGCCCGCGGGTTCGCCCGAACTGCACCCACCGGCATGTCCCTCAGCCACGCGAGCATGATCCGGCGCGCCGTGCCCTCCGGGCGGGTCCGGCAGAGGTGGGTCGCGTGATGCCACGCTGGGCGGGGTGACCGGGCATCGAGCCGAGATGGTCGGCTACCCGAGGAGCTGAGCGGCGAGCGTGCCGGCCTCGATCTGCCCACTGCCGTCCAGCACCGTCCACGGCGAGAGCCAGGACACCGCCGCGAGCTGCGCGTACGCCGCGGCCGTGCGCTCCTGGAGATGCGCGTCCGACTCGTACGCGTCCCGTTCCCGCCCCTCCTCGGTGCGCTCCCGGTGCGCGGCCCGCTGCGCGGCCACCTCCCGCGGAACGGCGAGCAGCAGCTGGTGGTCCGGCACGGGCACACCGAACCGCTCCACCTCCAGCTCCCGCACCCAGCCCGCGAACTCGCCGTCGGCGCGCTGGTGCAGCCGCGCCGCGTTGTAGGCGACGTTCGAGGCGATGTAGCGGTCGACGAGCACCACGTCGTGCGACTCGCGCGCGGCCCGCAGCTCCGGGGCCGCCGCGCGCCGGTCCAGCGCGAACAGCAGCGCCATCCCGTGGACGGACGCGGCGAGGTCGCCGTGCCGACCGTAGAGGGCCTCGCGGGCCAGCTCGGCGTGCACGTCGGCGTCGTAGCGGGGGAACGCGAAACGGGCGATCCGCGCACCACTGGCGGTGAGCGCCGTGCACAGCGCGTCGGACAGGGTCCGCTTGCCGGCCCCGTCCAGCCCCTCCACGACGATCAGCCGCCCCATGCGCGCATCATGCCGGGCGCGGATCCCGCGACCGCGGGCGCCTGTACGGGCGGTGCGTCAGCGCCGGGACGTGGCCAGCAGGGTGAGTGCGATCGCCGCGGCGTACGCGACGACGGTCACGGCCATCGGGACGACCAGCGACATCCCGGACCCGACGACCAGCAGGCTGCCGAGGACCGCCGCGCCCAGGGCGCCCCCCGCCTGCCGCGCGGTGTTCAGCACGCCGCTGCCCAGCCCCGCCCGGTGCGCCGCGACGTCGGACATGACGACCGACGTCATCGCCGGCATCGCGAAGGAGCAGCAGCCGAGCACCACGCCCGCGGCCACGACCAACTCCACCGGGCCGGAGGAGCCGCCGGCGAGCAGCAGGCCCGCACCGGTCGCGCCCGCACCCAAGCCGAGGAGCATCGGGACGCGCGGGCCGAAGCGGGCGGTGAGCCGGCCACTCGTCGCGGCGCCCACCGCGATCGCCACGGTGAGCGGGAGGATCTGCATCCCGGCCGCGAACGCCGGCTGTCCGAGCGGGCCCTGCAGGAACAGCGACACGCACAGCAGGGCCCCGTAGAGGCAGAAGTTGAAGAGGAATCCCACGCCCGTCCCCGCCGAGAACCGTCGCGACGCGAAGACCCGCATGGGCACCATCGGCTCGGGGGCGCGGCGCTCGACCCGGACGAAGATCGGGACGAGGAGCGTTCCGCCGGCCAGGAGGGCCAGCGGGAGCGGGTGGGTCCACCCGAGCTGGCCGGTTTCGATGAGCCCGCCGGTGAGAGCGGCGAGCGCAGGCGTTCCCAGCACCAGCCCCTGCAGGTCGAGCGGACCGCCGCGCCGCGCCGGTGACTCCACGGCGAAGCGGCCGATCATCACGATCGCGACCAGGCAGATCGGGACGTTCACCAGGAAGATCGATCGCCAGCCCGCGAGCTCGACCAGGACCCCACCGACGACGGGGCCCGCGGCCATCCCGATGCCGGAGACGCCACCCCACACACCGAGGGCGGGTGCCCGTTCGCGCGGGTCGGGGAACTGCTGGACGATCAGCGCGAGCGAGCACGGCAGCAGCGCGGCGGCGCCGATGCCCTGCAGCGTCCGGGCGGCGATCAGCACCGGCACGTCGGGCGCGGCCGCGCACGCGACGGACGCCAGCGCGAAGACCGCAAGCCCCAGCAGGCAGACTCGCCGCGACCCGAACCGGTCCCCCATCGAGCCCGCGGTGAGCATGCCCGCGGCGAGTGCGACGGTGTAGCTCGCCACGACCCACTGCTGGTCGGCGAGCGCACCGCCCAGGTCGGCACGGACGGCTTCGAGCGCGACGTTCACGACGGTCGCGTCGAGCTGGATGACGAAGAAGCCCAGGCACGCCGCGACCAGCGCCGCCCGCGGCGCCGCGGACGTCCTGCGGGTCTGTTCTCCAGTGCTGCCAGTCATGACCGCAGGATGTGCCGGAAGCGGTTCGACCAGGATCGAATCGTCCACGGCCTACCGTGGGGACGTGACCGCAGGAGACGTGGAGATCAGCGAGGTCACGGCGCTGCTCGCCGACCGGGCGCGGTGCCGGGTGCTCCTCGCGCTGAACGACGGGCGGGCGCTCCCGGCGAGCGTGCTCGCCGACGAGGCGGGCGTCACGCGGGCCACCGCCAGCAGCCACCTCGGCAAGCTGGCCGATGCCGGGCTGCTGCGCGTCGAGGCGCAGGGGCGGAACCGCTACTACCGGCTGGCCGGGCCCCAGGTCGGGGAGCTGCTGGAGAAACTCATGGAGATCGCCCCGGCGCGGCCCGTCCGGTCCCTGCGCGAGAGCACGAAGGCAGCCCAGTTGCGCGCCGCGCGCACGTGCTACGACCACCTCGCCGGGCGGCTCGGCGTGGAGATCATGGCGGCGATGATCGGGCACGGGTACCTGGACGGCGGGGACGGCCGCCACCACCCGGAGCGCAGCCGGCACGACCAGGTCCGGGGGTACGGGCGCGACGTCGCCTACGCGCTGACCCCTGCCGGTTGGCGGCTGCTGGACGAGATGGGTGTCGTCGTCCCGGATCGCAGGCGCCCGCTCATCCGCTACTGCGTCGACTGGAGCGAGCAGCGGCACCACCTGGCCGGCCTGCTGGGGCGCTCGATCCTCGACCGCTTCCGGTCCGCGGGCTGGGTCCGACCGCGGGATCACGGCCGCAGCGTGAAGGTCACGCCGACCGGCGCCGCGGCACTCGCCGAGAACCTGCACATCCAGTGGGCCGCCTGACCAGCCGGCGAGTCGGAGGACATCCCGGCGCGCCCGCTCGTCGGTCGAACGGCACCTTCCGATAGCGCCGTACGAGCGTGCCGTTCGTACGGCTGCGGGTCACGCGATCGCGCGGACCGTCTCCCACGTCGCGGCGAAGCCGGGGTGGAGCGGGAGCTCGCCCAGGCGGTCGGCGCACACCCAGCGCACCTCGAGGGTCTCGGCGGTGAGCGCGGTGGGCAGGACCGCGGTCCGGGCCTGGCCGACCACCGTGGTGTACGACCAGCCCCCGTGGTCGTCCACGTAGGTGCCGGTGACCTCGTAGGCGTCGGCGCGCAGCCCCGCCTCCTCGGCGGCCTCGCGCCGAGCGGCCTGCTCCGCGGTCTCCGCGCGGTTGCGCGCGCCGCCCAGCAGCCCCCACGTGCCGCCGTGGTGGCTCCACAGCGCGCGGTGCTGCAGGAGCACGCACTCGCGGTGCCACAGCAGGAGCCCGGCCGCGCCGAAGAGCCCCCAGTGCTTGTGGCCGAGGGCGCAGTACGTCCAACCGTCGCCGTCGCCGCGGGGGAGCACCACGCATTCACATTATGTCGTGACGCTCCCCCGGGCGAGCTCTCTCAGTACCGGTAGTGCTCGGGCTTGAACGGGCCCTCGACGTCCACCCCGATGTACTCGGCCTGGTCCTTGGTCAGCTTCGTCAGCTCACCGCCCAGCGCCTGCACGTGGATCCGGGCCACCTTCTCGTCCAGGACCTTGGGCAGCCGGTAGACGTCCTTGTTGTACTCCTCGTGCTTGGTGAACAGCTCGATCTGCGCGATCACCTGGTTGGAGAAGCTGTTGGACATCACGAACGACGGGTGCCCGGTGGCGTTGCCCAGGTTCAGCAGCCGACCCTCGGACAACACGATGATCGAGTGCCCGTCCGGGAAGATCCACTCATCGACCTGCGGCTTGATGTTGATCTTCCGGATGCCCGGGTACCGGCCCAGCCCGGCCATGTCGATCTCGTTGTCGAAGTGCCCGACGTTGCCGATGATCGCCTGGTGCTTGGTGCGCGACATGAGGTCCGCGGACACGATGTCCTTGTTGCCGGTGGTCGTGATGATCAGGTCGGCCTGGCCGATCACGTCCTCCAGGCGCGCCACCTGGTAGCCCTCCAGCAGTGCCTGCAACGCGCAGATCGGGTCCACCTCGGTGACGATCACCCGGGCGCCCTGCCCCGCCAGTGCCTCGGCCGAACCCTTGCCCACGTCGCCGTAGCCGCAGACGACCGCGACCTTGCCGCCGATCAACACGTCGGTGGCCCGGTTGATGCCGTCGACGAGCGAGTGGCGGATGCCGTACTTGTTGTCGAACTTGCTCTTGGTGACCGAGTCGTTCACGTTGATCGCCGGGAACAGCAGCAGCCCCTGCTCGGCGAGCTGGTAGAGCCGGTGCACCCCGGTGGTGGTCTCCTCGGTCACCCCGCGGATGTCCGAGGCCACCGTGGTCCAGCGCTTGCCGTCCTCGGCCAGCGAGCGGCGCAGCGTGTCCAGGATGATCCGGTACTCGTCGGAGACGGTGAGGTCCTCGTCCTCGACGGTCGGCACGACACCGGTCATCTCGAACTCCACGCCCTTGTGCACCAGCAGCGTGGCGTCACCGCCGTCGTCGAGGATCATGTTCGGGCCGACCACGTTGCCCGCCTCGTCGGTGAACTTGAACAGCTGCTCGGTGCACCACCAGTACTCCTCCAGCGACTCGCCCTTCCAGGCGAACACCGGAACGCCCGTGGGTGCCTCCGGGGTGCCGTTCGGGCCGACGACGATGGCCGCGGCCGCGTGGTCCTGGGTGGAGAAGATGTTGCACGACACCCAGCGCACCTCGGCCCCGAGGCTGACCAGGGTCTCGATCAGCACCGCGGTCTGCACCGTCATGTGCAGCGAACCCGCGACCCGGGCCCCGTGCAGCGGACGCGCCTCCGCGTACTCGCGGCGCAGCGCCATCAGGCCGGGCATCTCGTGCTCCGCGAGCCGGATCTCCTTGCGGCCGAACTCCGCCAGGCCCAGATCGGCCACGGCGAAGTCGATGCCGTTGCGCTTCTGCAGCCTGCTGCTGATGTCGGCAGTGGCGGTCATGGGGTACTAACGCCTCCTCGTCGGGCTGGTGCGGCCGGCCACGCTACTCGTGCACCGGCTCGCCGGGACTTCGAGGACGGCGGAACGGAGAACATCGGGCCCGCCCTCCTCGTGTGAGTGCAGGCGCCCTTGTTCCGTGTGCAATGGCCAGGTGGTCGAGCGTGGCGGGCTCCGGCCCGTCGCAGCGCCTCTCGACCCCGACTTCGCGATTGCGCCACCCAGGATCCGAGCTCCGGCCGGTGCTGTCAACCGCGCTGGTCATAGGCTGACGCGGTGAGGATCGCGCTGTTCCTGACGTGCCTGGGCGACGCGGTGCACCCCGAGGTCGGCCGGGCCACCGTCACACTGCTGGAGCGGCTGGGACACGAGGTCGTGTTCCCGGCCGACCAGACGTGCTGCGGCCAGATGCACGTCAACACCGGGTACCAGCGCGAGGCGGTGCCTCTCGTGCGCCACCACGTGACCACCTTCGAGCCCTACGACGTGATCGTCGCGCCGTCCGGGTCGTGCGTGGGCTGCGTGCGCCACCAGCACGCGATGGTCGCCCGCGGCGCCCACGACGACCGGCTCGCCGAGCGCGCCGACGCCGTGGCCGCGCGCACGTACGAGCTGTCCGAGCTGCTCGTGGACGTGCTGGGCGTCGAGGACGTGGGCGCCTACTTCCCGCACCGGGTCACCTACCACCCCACCTGCCACTCGCTGCGGATGCTGCGCGTGGGCGACAAGCCCCTGCGGCTACTGCGCCACGTGCGCGGCATGACGTTGCTGGAGCTGCCCGAGGCCGACCAGTGCTGCGGGTTCGGCGGCACGTTCGCGCTGAAGAACGCCGACACGTCCACTGCGATGCTGGCCGACAAGATGCGCAACGTCCTGTCCACCGGCGCCGAGGTCGCCACGGCGGGCGACGCGTCGTGCCTCATGCACATCGGGGGCGGCCTGTCCCGGCTGCGCAGCGGCACCCGCACCGTCCACCTGGCCGAGATCCTGGCGAGCACCTCATGACGACCTTCCTCGGGATCCCCGCCCCGCGCGGGGTCGGGCACCTGCGCGGCGAGCGGTCCTTCCCCGACGCCGCCCGCGGCGCGCTCGCCGACTCCCAGCTGCGGCGCAACCTGGGCCACGCCACCCGCACGATCCGCAACAAGCGCCTGAACGTCGTCGGCGAGCTGGACGACTGGGAGCAGCTGCGCCTGGCCGGCTCGGCGCTCAAGGCCGCCACGATGGCGCGGCTCGACGAGCACCTGGAGCGGCTCGAACGCGAGGTCACCGCGCGTGGCGGCACGGTGCACTGGGCCCGCGACGCGAACGAGGCGAACGCGATCGTCACCGGCCTGGTCCGCGATACCGGGGCGTCCGAGGTCGTCAAGGTCAAGTCGATGGCCACCCAGGAGATCGGCCTCAACGAGGCCCTCGAAGGGGCCGGGATCGAGGCGCACGAGACCGACCTCGCCGAGCTCATCGTGCAGCTGGGCGGCGACCTGCCCAGCCACATCCTGGTGCCGGCCATCCACCGCAACCGCGCGGAGATCCGCGAGATCTTCCTGCGCGAGATGCCGGACGTCGACCCGGAGCTCACGGCCGAGCCGCGCCGGCTCGCCATGGCGGCGCGCGCCCACCTGCGGGAGCGCTTCCTGCGGGCCAAGGTGGCGATCTCGGGCGCCAACTTCGGGGTGGCCGACACCGGCACGCTGCTGGTCGTCGAGTCCGAGGGCAACGGGCGGATGTGCCTCACGCTGCCGGAGACGCTGATCACCGTGATGGGGATCGAGAAGGTCGTGCCGACGTGGCAGGACCTGGAGGTCTTCCTGCAGCTGCTGCCCCGCTCGTCCACCGGCGAGCGGATGAACCCGTACACCTCGGCCTGGACCGGCGTCACACCCGGCGACGGCCCGCAGACGTTCCACCTCGTGCTGCTCGACAACGGCCGAACCGCGGCGCTCGGCGACGACCTGGGTCGCACCGCGCTGCACTGCATCAAGTGCTCGGCCTGCCTGAACGTCTGCCCGGTCTACGAGCGCACCGGCGGGCACGCGTACGGCTCCGTCTACCCCGGCCCGATCGGCGCGGTGCTCTCGCCGCAGCTCACGGGCGTGGAGGACAACGCGTCGCTGCCGTACGCCTCGAGCCTCTGCGGCGCCTGCTTCGACGCCTGCCCGGTGCGGATCGACATCCCGTCCCTGCTGGTGAAGCTGCGGGCCCGGCACGTCGACGAGCAGCGGAAGCGACCGGTGCCGAGCGCCGAGGCGATCGCGATGGCGGCGGCGTCCTGGGTGATGTCCTCCCCGGCCCGCTTCGCGGCGGCCGAGAAGGGGTCGCGGGTGGGACGCGTGCTCGGCCGCCGAACCGGCCGGATCCGTGCGCTGCCACCCCCGCTGTCGGCCTGGACGGCGAGCCGGGACGCCCCGCGCCCGCCGGCGGAGACGTTCCGGGAGTGGTGGGCGCGCGAGCGCGGGGGTGCATCGTGACGGCCCGCGAGGAGGTGCTCGGCCGCATCCGCGCCGCCAACGCCGCCGCCGGGCACCCGCCGCCCCCTGAGGTGCCCCGCGACTACCACCGCAGCGGGGAGTACTGGGCCGGGTCGCCCGAGCTGCTCGCGCTCTTCCGCGACCGGCTCGTCGACTACAAGGCGACGGTGCTGGACGCCCCGGCGGACGGCGTCGGGGAAGCGGTGCGGATCGCGCTGGCCGACGTCGCCGGCGACGTGGTGGTACCACCGGGCCTGCCGGACGGGTGGTGGCCCGGCGACGTCGCGGCCACCCGCCACACCGACGACGGGCTCTCGCCCGCGGACCTCGACGCCGCGGCGGCCGTGCTCACGGGCTGCGCCGCGGCCTGCGCCGTCACCGGCACGATCGCCCTCGACGGCTCGCCGGACCAGGGCAGGCGCGCGATCACGCTGGTGCCCGACGTGCACGTCTGCGTGGTGCGCGCCGAGCAGGTGGTGCAGACGGTCCCGGAGCTCATCGCCGCGCTGGAGCCGACCCGCCCGATCACGTTCGTCAGCGGCCCATCGGCCACCAGCGACATCGAGCTGGAGCGGGTGGAGGGCGTGCACGGCCCGCGCACCCTGATCGTGGTGCTGGCCGGCGCCGCGCGCTGGTGACGGCAAGGTGGCTTCACCTGTGCTGTGCCGGTGAAGCCACCTTGCCGGCATCCGCTGCCTGGCCGGCCTACTTCGGGGCAGCGGCCTTGTCACCGTCCGGCGCGACCGCGAACCACGCCCCGTCGGCGGCGAGAACCGGCTCCCAGGTCTCGGTGCACGGGCTGGCGCACGTGGCGGCCGGCGGCCGCGCGCTGTCGCGGTCGAACCGGTAGAGGGTGAAGCCGAGCCCGTCGACGACCACGGTGCCGAGCTTGGCGGTGCTGTTCGCGCTCACGATCGTTCCCGGCGGCCGCCCGAGCTCGGTGACGGGCGCGGTGCGGCCGGGCGATGCGGGAACGGGGACCTCGCTCACGCTGCAGGCGGAGAGTGCGACGGCGGCGACGGCAGCCAGCGCGATGGTGCGGAACATGCGGGAACCTCCGAGTCGGATCCGGCCTTCGACTCGAAGCACGGGCCGCGGCCCGGGCGGTTCGGACCTCCTCGGCGAGGGGTCCGGCGCCGTCGACGAGCGGCACCACGGAGACCGTCAGCCGAGCAGGTGGTCACGCAGCAGCGACTCGGCCGCCTCCGTACGTCCGCGGGCGGCGAGGAGCCCGGCGGGAACCACCGCGAAGTCGGAGTCGACCACGACCGGCGCGTCGGCGAGCACCGGCGCGAGCACGGGGTCGGTGCGCAGGGTGGCCACCACCGCAGGGAGGCCACCGGCGAGGTTCCGCTGGCGGAACACGCCGCCGGCCAGCACCACGAGCCCCACGTCACGCCCGGCGTCGCCGTGCACGCGCAGGTGCCTGCGTACCGCGATCACGGCCGCGAGGGCGGCGATGCGCCGGTCCTCGGCGGCGCTGCCCCGGTCGCGCGGGACGTAGCCGGTCTCGGTGGCCATCCGGGCGACGGTGGGGCCCAGCAGGTCGGCCTCCACCGGGTCGACGATGCCCTCCGCCTGGCTCTCGACGAGCACGCCGCCCGCGGCCGCGCGCACGCCGAGGTCGCCCTCGACGGTGCGGACCGGCTCGGCCCGGTCGGCGGAGTGGACGTCGGTGGTCGCGCAGCCCACGTCGACCACGAGCACCCGCGCGTCGCAGATCGCGGCGAGGCTGGTGGCCGCGTGCCCCACCGCCTCCGGCGTGACCACCCGCACCAGCCTGCGGAACCGGGGCGCGACGGCCGGGCCGCGGCCACCGATCGCGTGTCGCCGGTACAGGTCGGCGAGTGCGGCGCGCGCCGGGCCGGGCACCACCTCGCCCAGGCGGGGAAGCACGTTGTCGCACGCCACCACGCTGCGGCCGGTGGCGCGCAGCAGCGCGAGCGCGTCCTCGCGGGCCGCGGAGTTGCCGGCGAGCACGATCGGGTGGCGGATCCTGGCCCTGGCCAGACGACTGGCGTTGTGCAGCAGCCCGGCCGGGTCGTCGCCGTCCGCGCCGCCCACGAGCAGCACCACGGCCGGGCGGGCACTGCGCAGCAGCCGGACGTCCGACGGCTCCAGCGGACCGGCGTGCACGTGGACCACGTGCGCCCCGGCGGACACGGCCACCCGGTGGCCCGCCTCGGCCGCCGACAGCCGGTCGGCCCCCACCACGGCGAGGCGCAGCCCGCCCCCCGCCGACGAGCAGGCCAAGAGCTCCGGCTCCTCGCCGCCGCCCGCCGCGGACACAGCGCGCACGGCGGCGTCCATGCCGGCGAGGACGTCACCGGTGGTGGTCGGGTGCTCGGCGAACCCCGCCAACGAACCGTCCGCGTGCACCAGCGCCGCCTTGGTCCACGTCGACCCCACGTCGAGGCAGACCGATGCGGCCTGGTCGGTGGGAGTCACGGCGCACGAGCCTAATCGCTGGTGACCCGGTTGGCGCTCGATGGAGCCGATGGTGCGGCCACTCGTCCGGAGGTAACTTTCGGTGACGCATGCCACAGCCGCGCCCCAGGAGGCCCTCGATGCTCGGTCTGATGCAGGATCGACCGCTCGCCCTGCCGCACGTCTTCCACCGGGCCGAGCAGTACTTCGGGCACAAGACGATCGTCACCGCGGGCACCGCGGAGGAGACCCGCACCACCGTGGCCGAGTGGGCCCACCGCGTGCGGCGGCTGGCCACCGTGCTGGACACCCTCGACGTCAGCGCGGACGGGCGGGTGGGCACGTTCGCCTGGAACACCGCTCGTCACCTGGAGCTGTACCTCGCCGTCCCGTGCACCGGACGGGTGCTGCACACGCTGAACATCCGGCTCTTCCCCGAGCAGCTGGTCTACGTGGCGAACCACGCCGAGGACGAGGTGGTGTTCGTCGACCGCTCCGTGCTTCCGCTGTTCTGGCCGCTGGTGGACAAGCTGGAGACCGTCCGGCACGTCGTCGTGCTCGACGACGGCGCCGACACCGAGATCCCCACCGACCCGCGCGTGCACGACTACGAGGAGCTGCTCGCCGCGGCGACCCCGTTCGAGGGGCGGTTCGAGATCACGGACGAGAACACCGCGGCGGCGATGTGCTACACCTCGGGCACCACCGGCAACCCGAAGGGCGTGGTCTACAGCCACCGCTCCACCGTGCTGCATTCCCTGATCACGCTGATCGCCGACGGTGCCGCGCTCTCGGAGCGCGACGTGCTGCTCCCGGTCGTCCCGATGTTCCACGCCAACGCGTGGGGCCTGCCGTACGGGGCCCTGCTGGCGGGCGCCGACCTGGTGTTCCCCGGCCCGAACATGACCCCCCAGGCCATCGCCGGGCTACTGGAACGCCGCCGCGTCACCGTCACCGGCGGCGTGCCGACGATCTGGATGGGGATGCTGCCGCTGCTCGCCCAGCACGACCTGAGCGCGCTGCGCACGATCCTCTGCGGCGGGTCGGCCGTGCCGAAGGCGCTCTCGGAGGCCTACCGGGAGGCCATCGGCGTGCCGATGCTGCACGCCTGGGGGATGACCGAGACCAGCCCGATCGCCAGCATGTCCACCCCGCGCTCGCACCACGCGTCGCTCACCGAGGCCGAGCGCGCCGACGCCCGCGCACGGCAGGGCCAGGCCGTGCCGCTGGTCGACCTGCGGCTGGCCGACCCGGCCACGGGTGAGCCGCAGCCGTGGGACGACGTCGCGACCGGCGAGATCCAGGCCGCCGGACCGTGGATCGCCGCCGAGTACTACCGCGGCGAGGGCGGCGGCGCCCAGTTCACCGACGACGGCTGGCTGCGCACCGGCGACGTCGCGGCCGCCGACCGGTACGGCTTCCTGCGGCTCGTCGACCGCACCAAGGACCTCATCAAGTCCGGCGGCGAGTGGATCGGCTCCGTCGAGCTGGAGAACGAGATCATGGCGCACCCGAAGGTCGCCGAGGCCGCCGTGATCGCGATCCCGCACCCGAAATGGGTGGAACGTCCGCTCGCCTGCGTCGTCGTCAAGCCGGGCGAGACGCTCACCGCCGACGAGGTCATCGCCCACCTCGAGTCCCGCGTGGCGAAGTGGTGGCTCCCCGATGCGGTGGAGTTCATCGACGAGGTGCCCAAGACCAGCGTGGGGAAGTTCTCCAAGAAGACGCTTCGTGAGAAGTTCGGTGGCTACCAGGTAACCGCACCCGCAGCGGCCAGCACGACCGATGACGGCAGGACATGACAACGGCACGACTCGTCTCGACCCGCACCACCACCAACCGCCCGAACGGGAGCCTGCCGCACACGATGAGCGGTGCTTCGCGGAGCGACCCCCCGCGAACGTCACCGCTGCAGAGCCCGGAGCTCACCGCCCTGCGGATCGCGTACTCCGACATCTCGACGATCGCCTCCTCGCTCGAGGAGGAGGACTCCTGGCTGCCCACCCGCTGCCTGGGGTGGACGGTGCGCGACCTGCTCGTGCACCTGCTCGGCGACGTCCAGCGGGCGCTCGTGGCACTGGCCAGCCCGGCCGCCGGGCCCGCCGACCGCGACGCCGTCACCTGGTGGTCGGACGTCGAGCCGACCGACGACCCCGGCTTCCGCGAGCTGCGCAACCTGCGCACGATCGCCGGGGCCTGGGAGCTCGAGGACCTGGTGCGCACCTTCATGGAGACCACGCGTGCCGTCGTCGGGCTCGCCGGGCGCACCCCGCCCGAGGCGCTGGTCGCGACGCGCGGCCACGTCCTGCAGGCGGTGGACCTCGTCACCACGTTGGCGGTGAAGGCGGCCGTGCACCACCTCGACCTCGTACTCGAGCTGCGCCGCCCCGGCCCCCGGCCCGAGCCCCTCGCGCTGGTGCGCTGCACGCTCGACGCGCTGCTCGGCCACCCGGCGCCCACCGACTGGCCGGACGAGCGCTGGGCGCTGCTCGGGACGGGCCGGGTGCCGCCGGGCGGCGGCGAACGCCGGGCGCTGGGAGCGGCGGCGGCCCGCCTCCCGTTGATCTGCTGACGCGGGCCGCCGCCACGTAACCTGCCGTCGTGGAGATCGCCGCGCTCGCCCAGCGGGTACGCACGGCGGCTCCCCGGTGCGGCCCGACCCGCCTCGTCTGCATCGACGGCCCGTCGGGCTCCGGGAAGACGACGCTCGCCGCCCGGCTCGCCGCGGCGCTCGACGACCCACCGGTGCTGCACATGGACGACATCTACCCCGGGTGGGACGGGCTCGCCGCCTCCGTCCCGCTGCTGCACGAGCAGGTGGTGGCGCCGCTGGCCGCGGGCCGCTCCGCCGCCTACCGCCGCTACGACTGGCACCGCGGCGGGTTCGCCGAGGCCCACGACCTCGGGATCCCGGAGGTGCTCGTCGTCGAGGGCGCGGGTTGCGGGGCGCGCCTCATCGCCGATCGGGCCGTCCTGCTCGTGTGGATCGAGGCGCCCCGTGACGAGCGGTTCCGGCGCGGGATCGCCCGCGACGGCGAGACGTACCGCCCGCACTGGGAACGGTGGGCCCGGCAGGAGGAGGCCCACTTCGCGGTCGAGGGGACGGCGCTCCGGGCGGACATCCGCGTCGACGGCGCGCCGACGCCACCCCACGACCCGGCCCGGGAGCTGGTGCTGCTCCCCGGGTAGCCGCCTGCGGGCGCTCAGCGGCCGGTCGGCACCGACGCCAGGCGCTCCAGCAGGTCCGCGATGCGCGCGCGGTCGGCGGCGAGCGCCGCATCGGGATCGCCCCCCGTTCCGGTGTGGGTGAGCACCAGCCGGGCGCCGTGCCCGGTACCGGCCACCAGCTCCCACCGCACCGAGCCGCCCTCCTCGGCGTCGTGCTCCAGCACGTGCTCGCGGGCGGAGGCGCCCGGCGGGGCCAGCTCGGCGAGCACGCCCCACACCCCCTCGACCGGGCGGGTGAGCTGGCGCTCGTGCCGCACCCGCCAGCCGTCGGCCCCGGTCTCGACGGTGCCGGCATCCAGCCCGAACTGCGCGACGAGCCGCTCGTGCAGCGCGATGTCGTCCACGCCGGGGTCGGTGCCGGGGCGCCCGTCGAGTGCGAGGTCCAGCGCCACGATGCAGGTGTGCCAGCCGGCACCGAAGCTCGCCGCGCCCGCGCGGTCGTCGAACGTGTGCAGCAGGACCAGCCGGGTGCCCTCGCCGTCCGGATGGATCTCCCAGCGCAGGTGGTCCGTGCCCCACGTGTAGGCGATCAGGCGCGGCGGGTCGAGGTCGGTGATGGTGCCCGTATCGCCATCACCGTCCAGCTCGAAGGTGAGCGCACCGCCCGCCCGCAGGTCGAGCGTGACGTTCCCGGGGAACCAGTCCGCGAGCCGGTCCGGCTCCGTCACCGCCTTCCAGACCTTCTCCGGCGGGTGCTTCAGCCACCGCTCCATGCGCAGCACGGAACGTCCTTCGCTGGTCTGCAGGCTCTCGGTCATGTCTCCTCCGGGTCGGCATCGAGGTGCCGCTCGAGGGCGTCGAACCGGTCGGCCCACATCCAGCGGTACGGCGCGAGCCACTCGTCGACCTCGGCGAGCGGCGCCGGGTCGAGCTCGTACCACCGCCGCTGCGCATCGGCCCGCACCTTCACCAGCCCTGCCTCGCGCAGCACCCGCAGGTGCTTGGACGTGCCCGGCTGGCTGAGCCCGAGCTCGGCGGTGAGCTCCCCGACCAGACGCGGGCGCTCCCGCAACAGGTCGAGGATCCGCCGGCGGACCGGTTCCGCGAGCACCTCGAACGTCACCTGGCGAACATACCTCTAGAGCTATATAGCTGCAAGTGCATGTTCATCGCTGACGTGCACGCCGACCCAGCATCGAGTGCGAGCGTCCGTAGGCGAAGTAGACGACGAGGCCGATCACCATCCAGATGACGAACCGCAGCCAGGTTTCGACCGTCAGGTTGATCATCAGCCAGAGGCATGCCAGCACGGAGAGGATCGGCACCAACGGCACGAGGGGTGTGCGGAACGCCCGCGGGAGGTCCGGACGGGTGCGCCGCAGGATCAGCACACCGATCGACACCAGCACGAACGCGAACAGCGTGCCGATGTTGACCATCTCCTCCAGCGCCCCGATGGGGAAGAACGTGGCGACGACCGCCACGATCGCACCGACGACCAAGGTGGCTCGGTAGGGCGTGCCGTGCGCGCCGGTGTGCGCGAGCCAGCGCGGCAGCAGCCCGTCGCGCGCCATTGCGAAGGCCACGCGGACCTGCCCGAGCAACAGCACCATGACCACGGTGGTGAGGCCGGCGAGCGCGCCGATCGCGATGATCGTGGCCGCCCAGTCCACGCCGAGCGTGGCGAAGGCCGTGGCGAGCGTGGCCCGGGTGCCGTCCGGCTGGGTCTGGAGGTCCGTGTAGGGCACCATCCCGGTGAGCACCAGGGAGACACCCACGTAGAGCACCGTGACGATGGCCAGCGATCCGAGGATGCCGCGAGGGACGGACCGCTGCGGGTTCTTGGTCTCCTCGGCCGTCGTCGCGACGATGTCGAACCCGATGAACGCGAAGAACACCAGCGACGCCGCGGCGAGCAGGCCGTACACCCCGTACGTGCTGTTCGCCCCGCCGCCGAGCACCGAGAGCAGCGACTGCTGCAGGCCGGAGTCGGACGCGGTGGCCGGGGCGGGCGGCGGGAGGAACGGGCTGTAGTTCGCGGCGTTGATGTAGAAGAACCCGAGGACGATCACGAAGAGGACGATCCCCACCTTGATCGTCGTGATCACCATGCTGAACCGGCTGGAGAGCTTCGTTCCGAGCGCGAGCAGGGTCGTGAGCACGGCGACGAGCAGCAGTACGCCCCAGTCGACGTCGACGCCTCCGACGGTCACCGTGGTGGGCACGTCGGCGCCGAACTGCTTGAAGACGGTCTGCAGGTACTCCGACCAGGCCTTACCCACCACAGCGGCCGCCACGGCGAACTCCAGCACCAGGTCCCAGCCGATGATCCACGCGATGAACTCGCCGAAGGTTGCGTAGGAGTACGTGTAGGCGCTGCCCGCCACCGGCACCGTGGAGGCGAACTCGGCGTAGCAGAGCGCGGCGAGGCCGCACGCGATCGCCGCGAGGACGAACGCCAGCGAGACCGAGGGGCCCGCCACATTGCCGGCGGTGCTCGCGGTCAGGGTGAAGATGCCGGCCCCGACCACGACCGCGACGCCGAAGACGATCAGGTCCCAGGTCGTCAGGTCCTTGCGGAGCTTGGTGTCCGGATCGTCGGTGTCGGCGATCGACTGCTCGACCGACTTGGTACGCATGATCCCGTTGCGGGTCTCGCCGAGGGCCATCCGGGCAACCTAACCGTCGGCCCTGTGGGCGGCCAATCCTGCAGAAGGGGTGGTCAGCCCGCCAGAGTGGCCCGGTCGAGGTCCGGCTCCAGGTAGATCAACCGGGCGACCGGCACGCGTTCGCGCACCCTGGCCTCGGCGGCGTCGATGGCGGCCGCGACGCCCTCCAGCGGCAGGCCGGGCGCGAGCGCGATCTTCGCGGCCACCAGCAGCTCCTCCGGGCCGAGGTACTGGGTCCTGATGTGGATGACGCGCTGCACGTCGCCCGTCTCCAGGGCCGAGCAGATGTCCGCGAGCACCGGCGGTGCGACACCCTCGCCGATGAGCAGGCTCTTCATCTCGACGATCAGGATGACCGCGATGACGCCGAGCAGCACACCGATGCAGATCGTACCGACGGCGTCCCACACCGGGTCGCCGGTGAGGACGCTGAGACCGACGCCGAGCAGGGCGAAGACCAGCCCCACGAGCGCGCCGAAGTCCTCCAGCAGCACCACCGGCAGCTCCGGCACCTTCGCCTGGCGGATGAACTGCCACCAGGTGGCCCTGGCTTTCAGGGGACGGGACTCGTGGATCGCCGTGCGGAACGAGAACCCCTCCAGCGCGATCGCGACCAGCAGGATCAGCACCGCGACGATCGGCGACGTGAGCGGCTCGTGGGACTCCAGCTTGTGGATGCCCTCGTAGATCGCGAACACCGAGCCGAGCGTGAACAGCAGCAGCGCGACGACGAACGAGTAGAAGTACCGGTCGCGGCCGTAGCCGAAGGGGTGCTCCGGGGTGGCCGCTCGCCGCGCCGTGCGCCCGCCGAGCAGGAGCAGACCCTGGTTGGACGTGTCGGCGACCGAGTGCACGGCCTCGGCGAGCATCGAGGACGACCCGGTGACCAGGAACCCGATGAACTTCGCGAGCGCGATCCCCGCGTTGGCCAGCAAAGCCGCCACGATCGCCCGCGTTCCCCCACCTGCTGCCATGGAGCAAAAGCCTAGACCGGACGAATCCCGACAGCCGGGAGGATGGCCTGGTCGACGATCTCCGCCAGCAGATGAGGTCGTGAGTGGATACGAGTGCTCCAGCACTCGTATCCGCTCACGGGTTGGTCAGGCCTCGAGGGAGTCGCTCGCCAGGAAGAGCTGGGTGCCGTCGGCGCGCGGCTCGACCGTGACGGCGGTGTCGGTGGCGCTCAGCCACAGCGAGGCGCCGCGGCCGATCTCCAGCTCGCCGCCGAGGGACCGCACGTACGCCTTCCCCGCGGTGCAGAGCACGATGCGCGGTCCGCCGTCGGGCACGGGCACGGGAGCGCCCGGGGCGCCGTCGAAGCGGCGGAGCAGGAACTCCTCTGCCGGGGTGTCGTAGCGCACCCAGTCGCCGTCCGGCTTCCCGGCGACGATCGGTGGGGGCGTGGCGTGGAAGTCGAGCACGCGCAGCAGCTCCGGCACGTCCACGTGCTTGGGGGTGAGCCCGCCCCGCAGCACGTTGTCCGAGTTGGCCATGAGCTCGATGCCCGCCCCGGACAGGTACATGTGCAGGTTGCCCGCGGGCAGGTACAGGGCCTCGCCCGGCTCGATCGTGACCCGGTTGAGCAGCAGCGCGGCCAGTACGCCCGCGTCGCCCGGGTAGCGCTCCGACAGTTCGAGGGCGGTGCGCGCCTCGGTGGAGAACTCGCCGTCGCCGCCCGCGAGGCCGACGCAGCCTTCCTGCAGCGCGGGCACGAGCGTGTCGAGCACGGCCTGCGGCAGCGTGATCCAGGTCGTGAAGAGGGCGCGCAGGCCGTCGGCGTCGGGCTGGGCGGCCAGCAGCTCGGCGTGCCCGGCCAGCTCGCGAACCCCGAGGGCCCGCAGCAGCCGCACCGTGACGGCCGGGTCGCGGAAGCCGACGAGCGCGTGGAACTCGGTGAGCGCGCAGATCAGCTCGGGCTTGTGGTTGGCGTCCTTGTAGTTGCGGTCGGCCGCGTCACGGGCGATCCCCGCGGCCTCCTCGCGGGCGAACCCCTCCCGGGCCTGCTCCAGGCTCGGGTGCGCCTGCAGCGACAGCGGCTCGTCGGCGGCCAGCACCTTGAGCAGGTACGGCAGCGTGGAGTCCCAGCGCTCGCTGCGCTCGGGTCCGAGCAGCTGCTTCGGGTCGGCGCCCAGTGCGTCGAGCAGCGAGGTGCGGCCCCCGTCCGAGTGGACGAGGTGCGACGGGTCGGCCGGATGGGCCCCGAGCCACATCTCCGCCTGCGGATGCGCCGAGGGCACCTCCTGCCCCAGCAGGTCGGGAATCATCGTGCGCGAGCCCCACGCGTAGGCACGCACGGGGTTGTCCAGCAGCTCCACGTCCGGTCAGCTCTCCTCAGGCAGGCTCGATGGTGCGGGTGGCCAGTCCCAGGTACACCGCGGCCACGTCCAGCCGGGACGCGAGCAGCGCGGCCCGGAGCAGGGCCGCGTGCCGGGTGCCGCGCGCAACCTCGTCCACCGGGTGCTGCACGTCGGCCGCCGGCCATCCGCGCCCGGCACGCCGCAGCGTCACCTGACCGGGATCATCCTCCCCGGTGGCCAGTAGCACGAGCCGGACGGGGGGTGCATCGGCGGATCCGTCCGGATCGGCGAACGGGTCGCGGAAGATGTCGGTGCCGGAGGCCTCGCGGTCGAGCGCACGCACGAGCGCGGTGGCCCCGGCCCCCTCGGTGACCTCTGCGGAATGGGCGACGACGCCGGCGTGCGTGGCGAGCGCGGTGGCCCCGTGAGCGGCGACGGCCGCCGCGAGCCGGTCGGTGCCCCACAGTAGCGGGGTGTGGTCGGCGAGGCGGAGCGCGAGCGACTTGGCCGGGTTCATGAACGGTTCGTGGCCGGGCTGGTTGCGCTCGGCCTCGGCGTCGAGGGCGTCGGCGACCGCGTCCATCCCCAGGTCGAGGGGCGCGTCGAGCAGGCCGAGGGCGCGGATGGCGGCGAGGCCGACG
The DNA here is from genome assembly GCF_039543345.1 of Pseudonocardia adelaidensis. Lineage (NCBI taxonomy): Bacteria > Bacillati > Actinomycetota > Actinomycetes > Pseudonocardiales > Pseudonocardiaceae > Pseudonocardia > Pseudonocardia adelaidensis. The sequence goes on from NZ_BAABJO010000002.1 coordinate 233,885, forward strand.
GCCAGCGCCCGCGGCAGGTCCAGCCCGGGCGGCACCGGGATGCGCGGCTCCACCAGCCGGGCCCGGCCAGCGCCCGCCGACGCCACCGGCCCCTCGCCGGGCGAGGACAGCACCACCTCGGCACCGCGGCGCACGGCGAGCACGACGCTGTCGGCGAGTTCGGCGTCGGTGGCCTCCGCGGTGTGGGCCACCACGACGTCGAGCGGCCCGATCCAGGACGGCGTGGCGTCGGTGAGGACGACCGGCACCGGCGCCGCCGGGCCCAGCAGCGCGGCCAGGATCCCGAAGGCCGTGGCCGACGCACCCGGCCGGTGCAGCAGCACCAGCGCGCGCGGCCGGTGGCCTGCGAGCTCGCCGACGCCCGCCTCGGTGGCGCCCTGCGCGGCCGACCTCACCTGCGCGCCCGCAGTCGCCGCCGAACGCAGCACACCGCCCGTGTCGAGCGCCGCCAGCGCCCGCGGGTCGGCGAGCAGGGTGTCGTCGAGCACGGTCAGCCGCCGGCCGACGCCGGGTCGGGCGGGATCGCCTCGTCCAGCAACAGCACCGGGATCCCGTCGACGATCGGGAACCCGCGCCCGCACTCGGTGCAGGTGAGCACGTCGGCATCGGGGTCGGCCGGCGTGCCGGCCCGCAGCGGGGCGTGGTCGTCGGACGGGCAGGCCAGGATCTCCATGAGCTGGGGGTCGAGCTGTACGGCCACGAGCCTCCTCCTTCGCAAGGGCACGCGGAACTGACCGCGATGTTGCCAGTGCGCGGCGCGGTCCGCCCGGTTCGGCTGCCCGGAAATCGGGCGCCGCGGCTAGGCGCGGACCACCCCGAGCACCTCGTCGCGCAGCGCCGCCATCGCGGCGGCGTCGGCGGCCTCGACGTTCAACCGCAGCAGCGGCTCGGTGTTGGACGGGCGCAGGTTGAACCACGAGCCGTCCGGCAGGCTCACCGTGAGCCCGTCGAGCTCGTCGAACTCGACCCCCTCGCGCGCGCCGTACGCCTGCTTGACCGCGGCGATCCGCTCGGCCTGGTCGGCCACCGTCGAGTTGATCTCGCCGGAGGCGGAGTAGCGCTCGTAGACGGCCATCAGCTGCGACAGCGGCGCGTCCTGCTCGGCGAGCGCCGCGAGCACGTGCAGCGCGGCCAGCATGCCGGAGTCGGCCTTCCAGAAGTCGCGGAAGTAGTAGTGCGCCGAGTGCTCGCCACCGAACACCGCGCCGGTCTCGGCCATCGTCTGCTTGATGAACGAGTGCCCGACGCGCGTGCGCACGGGTGTGCCGCCGTGCTCGAGGACGATCTCGGGCACCGCCTTGGACGTGATCAGGTTGTGGATGACACTGGCGCCCGGGTCCTTGGCCAGCTCGCGGACGGCGACGATCCCCGTGATCGCGCTCGGGCTCACCGGTTCGCCGCGCTCGTCGATCACGAAGCAGCGGTCGGCGTCGCCGTCGAACGCGAGGCCGATGTCGGCGCCCTCGGCGACGACGCGCTTCTGCAGGTCGACGAGGTTGGCCGGGTCGAGCGGGTTGGCCTCGTGGTTGGGGAACGTGCCGTCGAGCTCGAAGTACATCGGCACGACGTCGAACGGCAGCGGCTCGAACACGGCGGGCACCGTGTGGCCGCCCATGCCGTTGCCCGCGTCGACCACCACGCGCAGCCGGCGGGACCCGCTGAGGTCGACGAGCTTGCGCAGGTACGCCGCGTACTCCGAGAGCAGCTCACGGTTGCTGACCGTGCCGCCACCCGGCCCGGCGAACACCCCCGCCTCGACGGCGGCCCGGATCGTGGCGAGCCCGGTGTCCTGCCCGATCGGCGTGGCGCCCGCGCGGCAGAGCTTGATGCCGTTGTACTTGGCCGGGTTGTGGCTGGCGGTGAACATCGCGCCGGGCAGGCCGAGGGTGCCCGATGCGAAGTAGAGCATGTCGGTGCTCGCGAGCCCGATGGAGACGACGTCGAGGCCCTGCCCGGTGACGCCCTCGGCGAACGCGGCCGAGAGCTGCGGAGAGCTGTCGCGCATGTCGTGGCCGATCACGACGCCCTGCGCGCCCTCGTCCCGTACGAGCGCGGCCATCGCCGCACCGATGTCCCTGACGGTGGAGGCGTCGAGCTGCTCGCCGACCACACCGCGGATGTCATACGCCTTCACGATCGCGCCGAGATCTGCCACGGGACAGACCCTAGCGACCCCCACCGGACGTCCCGCACATACCTCGACGGCCCAGGTTCCCGCTGGCCGCACCGCCGAACCGCCGAGTATGTCCAATACGAGGCCGGTCCGCCGGCGCACCCACCGAAAACCTGGATCCGCCGATCTACGCACCGGACGTCCGGCGGGGGCCGCTAGCGAGGCGCTCCCTCAGTCCTCCGCGGGCCCGGGGAGGACCCGCAGATGACCCCGCCGCCCCGTGCCCGTGGTAGGCACCGGATCAACGGGCCGGTCGGCACGCCCGGCCTCCCGCACCGCCTCGGCGAGGGCGGTGAGGTCGTCGCTGTTGTGCTGCGGCGGCGCGAACTCGCCCTCGAACCGCACGACCTCCCAGCCCCGCGGCGCCGTAAGGCGGTGGGCGTGCTGGGTGCACAGGTCGTAGGAATGGGGCTCGGCCTGCGTGGCCAGCGGGCCGACGACCGCCGTGGAATCGGCGTAGACGTAGGTGAGCGTGGCCACCGCGGGCTCGGTGCACCCGGTTCGTGAACACCGCCGCACACTCAGCACGTCGGGGACGATACCCCGTCCGGCCCCCGCTACCCCGCCGCGACGCGCGGCCGTCCGCGACTGACTCCCCCTACCCGGCGAGCGGTTCGGCCATCCCGGCGAGCCGCGCGTCCGTTCGGGGGAGTCGCGCGTTCGGCCGGCCGAGTCGTCCCGCCCGAGGTGCCGGCCGACGACCATCGCCGGGCCGGGTGGTGTCGCCGCCGCGGCGGTGTCGCGGAGTGGGGCGGGCGACCGCGGGGCCGTAGCATTCACGGGGTGACGACCGCGCGCCGCACGCTGCGCCGCTCTCCCCGGAGGCGGGACCGCCGGGGTCGCGGCCTGCGCGGGCTGATGTACCCCGCCACCACCCCGGCCTCGCGCACCCGGGCCGAGAAGTTCGACGCGATGGTCCTGGAAGCGCTCGAGCCGATCGAGCTGCGCTGGGGATCCGAGCTCTCCGACCTCGACCTCGCCGTCGACGAGGTCCCGGAGGTCGAGGAGACCTCGCCGGACGACGTGGTCTGGGGCCAGGGCGTGCTCGCCGACGTCGGCGTGCCGCTCGCGCAGCTCGTGCCCGCGGGCGTCGACCCGGAGGGGTTGCCGTCACGGGCCCGCATCGTGATCTACCGCAGGCCCCTCGAAGCGCGGGCCCGCGACGGCGCCGATCTCGCCGACCTCCTGCACGAGGTGCTCGTCGAGCAGGTGGCCGAGTACCTCAACATCGAGCCCGACGCCGTCGACGGCGGCGAGAGCTAGCGGCTCAGGAGGCCGCGCGGCGCAGCCTGCGCCGCTCGCGCTCCGAGAGCCCGCCCCAGATCCCGAAGCGCTCGTCGTGCGCCAGGGCGTACTCGAGGCACTCCGCCCGGACCTCGCAGCCCGAGCAGATGCGCTTGGCCTCCCGCGTGGAGCCGCCCTTCTCCGGGAAGAACGCCTCCGGGTCCGTCTGTGCGCACAGCGCACGCTCCTGCCAGTCCTGCTCCTCGCCGTCCTCCTCGGCAAGGGCGACGATGGCTTCGCCGAACGGGTCGGTGGCCGGATCCGGCACTCCCGCTGAGGTTTCGACCAGCCCCATCGTGGCTGTGATCACATTCACTATTGCCCACCTCCCCGCGCGCCCCCGGCGTGGCTGCCACCAACCCTACGGGCTGGGAATGACAGCGATGTAAGTACAGCGCTGTCGGTTCGAGGTTCGCAAGCTGAAGCTGCCGACCGGGTGATGCAGTCCACCCGGTCGGTCGCTTGTTCAGCACAATGATCCGGTGCGTGTCGAACCTCATCGGGTCAGCCCGTGGTTCCTGCTGCTCGTGGTGATCACGGCGGCCGGGGCCCTACTCACCGTGATCGGCACGCCGACCGCGGCCACCGAGGGCACCCCGGTGCTGCTCACGACGGGGGTCGTGCTGCTCGTGCTCGGCGGGTGGGCCGTGTCGCTGTGCCTGCACGAGTTCGGGCACGCCATCGTCGCCTATCGCGCGGGCGACCGCTCGGTGCGCGCCAAGGGCTACCTCACCCTCGACATCCGCCGCTACGCCGATCTCGGCCTGTCGCTGGTGCTCCCGATCCTGATCCTCCTCATCGGCGGGATCCCGCTCCCCGGTGGCGCGGTGTGGATCGACCACGCCGCGATCCGGTCCCGGGGCGCGCGGAGCCTCGTGTCGCTGGCGGGCCCCGCGACCAACCTGGTGCTCGGCGCGGTGCTCACCGCGGCCGTCGCACTGGTGGAGATGCCGATCGGGCTCGCCGTCGGGCTGTCGTGCCTCGCGTTCATCCAGGTGATCGCGTTCGTCCTCAACATCCTCCCGATCCCCGGCCTCGACGGGTTCGGCGTGATCGAGCCGTTCCTCTCCCCGAACGCGCGCCGGATGGCGGCGCGGGTGCGGCCGTGGGCGCCGCTGGTGCTGTTCCTGCTGATCATCGGCGTACCGGGCGTCAGCTCGGCGTTCTTCCAGGTCGGCGGCGCGGTCTTCGCCGCGGTCGGCGGCGAGGCCACGCTCGCGTTCGCCGGCTACGGGGAGCTCCTCTTCTGGCGCTGACCGTCCGGAGGCGGATCAGGAGAGGCGGCGGCGGGCGGCGGCGACCATCGCCGGCACGGTGTCGGTTCCGCCGGGCAGCGCGTCCAGCGGCCACCAGCGCAGGTCGTCGGACTCGGCGCTGATCCGCGGCACGGCGCCGGCCGGCGCCCGCACGAGGAACCGGACGTCGAGGTGGCGCGTGGGCAGCCCGAGCGAGCAGGTGATCGGGTGGACGTCCACGTGCAGCGGCTCCGGGTCGAGCACGAGCCCGGCCATGCCCGACTCCTCGGTGGCCTCGCGCAGGGCCGCGTCGGCGAGGGACGCGTCGCCGGGCTCGCAGTGCCCGCCCAGCTGGATCCAGCGCCCCACGCGCGGGTGCAGGGTGAGCAGCGTGTGCTGGGCGGCGGCGTCGACCACGAGCGCGGACGCGGTGAGGTGGCCGGGCACGCAGGAGCGCGAGCACGCGTCCTCCGGGCGCGCGTCGAGGAAGGCGAGCAGCGCGTGCCGCAGGCCCTGCTGGCCGGCGTCCACCGGGTCCCACGCCCGCAGCTCGGCGGCCGCGGTGGCGGGCGCTACCACTCGACCAGCCCGGCGCCCGGGTCGCCCGGTGGGCGCGGCTGCAGCGGCTCGGCCGGCACCCCGACGGCGGCGACGCCGAGCGGCCGCAGGCCGGGTGGGACGTCGCCGACGGCGTCCACCGCGTCGGTCGCCGTCCAGCGCGCACCGAGCCCCTCGGCGGCCACCGCCACGAGGAAGGCCTGCACGGCCGCGTCCTCGCCCGGCGAACCGTCGCCGAGGACCACCACCAGCTCGGGCGGTTCGTCCTCGGCGCCGACGGCGTCGAGGAACGCGGCCCGGCGGGCCGGGTCACGCACCCACGCGAACCGCACGGGCGCGGCGGACGCGGCGAGCGCGACCCCCACCGCACGCCGGAGGGCCGCCTCGTCCACCGGGTCGTCGCCGAAGTCGTGGACGTCGCGGGGCAGCAGCAGGGCCTCCCGCCGCCCTTGGGCGATGGCCTCCTCGGTGCCGAGCGAGAACAGGTCCTCCTCGACCGGGCGGACGAGGTCGCGTGCGGTGGACCCGTCGTCCACCGGGTGCAACCCGCGGACGACCGCCACGGGCAGCCCACCGAGCTTCCCCTTCACCAGGTCGGCGGCCGCCGCCAGCTCGTCGGCCAGCGCCACCTCGGTGACGAGCAGCTCGTTGCCCTCGGCGTCGTGCGTGCCCTCGTAGCGGTGCAGAACGGGCAGGCCGGCCGAACCGATCGCCACGTCGGTCTGCCCCACCCGCCAGGTGCGTCCCATGGTGTCGGTGACGACCACCGCGACGTCGACCCCGCGCAGCCGCCGCAGGTCGGCGCGCAGCCTCGCGGCGCTCGCGTCCGGGTCGGCCGGGAGCAGCGCGAGCTCGTCGCGCCGCACGTTGGAGCCGTCGACCCCGGCCGCGGCCTGCACGATGCCGAGCTTGCCCGCCACGATCAGCGTGCGCCCGCGCCGGGCGAGGACGCGCTCGGTTTCGGCGTCGACGAGCTCGCGGCGCAGCGCGTCGCGGGCCTCCGGGTCGGCGGGCGCGGGAACGAGCCTGCCCTCCGCCTTGGAGAAGACCTTCGACGTGACGACCACGACGTCGCCGTCCTCGAGCCACGGCGCCGCAGCGGCCAGCGCACCGGCGAGGTCGTCCCCGGGACGGAACTCGGGGAGCCCGCGGACCGGCAGGACGGTGATCCCCTCGGGAGCGGCGTGATCACGCAACGGTGGTCCCCGCGAGCTCCAGGGCGCGCCGCGCCATCTCCGCGGTGGCCTCGACGTCGGTCATCAGCAGCGGCACGGACCGCACGTCGACCCCGGGAACGTCGGCGGTGTCGCCGCTGTGCACGAGCCAGCCGTCGAGCACGCCCCCGTCGGCGCGCGCCCCGAGGTGCCGGCCGACGGCCTCAGCGGTGGTCTCGACGCCGATCGCGGTGAGGCAGGCGTCGGCCATCCCGCGCACCGGTTTGCCGCCGACGATCGGCGAGAGCCCGACGACCTTCGCCGTCGTCTCGCGCAGCGCGTCGCGCACACCGGGGACGGCGAGGATCGTGCCGATGCTCACCACCGGGTTGGACGGCGCGAGCAGCACGGCGTCGGCGTCCCGGATCGCGTCCCGGGCCGCCGGCAGCACGCTCGCCCGGTCCGCGCCGACCGAGACGATCTCGTGCGCGGTCGGCTCGGCGTGGTGCCGTACCCACCACTCCTGGAAGTGGATCGCCTTGCGCGCCTGCGGGCCCGTGTCCGGGTCGTCCACGACCACGTGCGTCTCCACCCGGTCGTCGGTGGCCGGGAGCAGCCGGACGCCCGGACGCCAGCGGTCGCACAGCGCTGCGGTGACATCCGAGAGCGCGTAGCCCGCGCGCAGCATCCGGCTGCGGACGAGGTGGGTGGCGAGGTCCCGGTCACCGAGGCCGAACCAGGTGGGGTCGGCACCGTAGGCGGCGAGCTCGTCGCGCACCGTCCACGTCTCACCGACCCGGCCCCAGCCGCGTTCGGTGTCGATACCGCCGCCGAGGGTGTACATGCAGGTGTCGAGGTCGGGACAGATGCGGACTCCGTGCATCCACACGTCGTCGCCGACGTTCACGACCGCGGTGACCTCGTGACCCGGGTCGCCCTCGCCGACCGCGGGCAGCCCGAGCGCCGCCTTCACCCCGAGCAGGAACCGGGCGCCACCAACACCGCCCACCAGCACCGTGACCTTCACGCGCGCGAGCCTACGCGCGCGTGATCGCCCCTCCGCTGCTCCGGGTTCCACGGCCGCGGGCGCGGCAGCCGGAGCACCTCCCACGGCGAAGCGCGCGAAGGCCGCGGTGATCACGCGGGCCGGCCGGAGGGGTCAGTCGGGCAGGGTGGAGGCGCGGATCACCAGGCGGGCCGGCATCTCCAGGGTGCCGTGGTGGGGGTGCCGGGCCACCGCGTCGAGCAGCATCCGCGCGGCCCGCCTGCCCAGCTCCTCCAGCTCCATGTCCACGGTGGTGAGCGGGGGACGGCAGGCCAGCGCCATCACGTCCCAGTTGTCGTACCCGGTGACGGCCACGTCGTCGGGGATGCGCCTGCCCAGCTCGCGGAGCCGCTCGCAGACCCCGCGGGCGATCTGGTCGCTGCCGCACGACACGGCGTCGAGGTCGGGGTGGGCGCGCAGAAGCAGGTCGACCGCGCCGCGACCCCACCGCTCGCTCCACTCCCCGTACAGCACCGGGCCGCGGAACGCCGCACCTGCCGTGTCGGCCGCCGCCGCGGCGCGCTCGACGGCGCTGCGGTGCCGCTGCGGCCCCGTGACGTGCGCGATCGCGGTGCGGCCGATGTCCAGGAGGTGCCCGACGGCCGTGGTCGCCCCGCCCCGGTCGTCCACCACGACCGAGGCGTCGGCCGGGTCGGTGGAACCCGAGAAGGCGTACACGACCGGGACCGGCACCTTGATCGGTGACCGCGGCTCGGTGCGCCGTCCGGTGACGATGATCCCGTCGACGCGCCGGGCGAGCAGCGTGCGGACGTAGTGCTGCTCGCGCACCGGGTCGTCGCGGGTGTCGCAGAGCAGCAGCGCCATCTCCCCCGCGGAGAGGGCGTCCTCGGCGCCGAGCATGATCGGGATGCTGAACCGGCCCGAGCTGTCGGTGGTGATCAGCCCGACCGTGTAGCTGCGCCCCGACGACAAGGCCCGGCCACGGCCGTCGGGGGTGAAGCCGAGCTGTTCGGCCGCGCGCCGGACCCGCTCGCGCGTCTCGCGGCGCAGCTGGCCGGTGTCGTTCAGCGCCTTGGACGCCGTGCCGGGTGACACCCCGGCCAGCGCCGCGACGTCGGTGATGCGGACGGCGCCGGTACGGCCACTCGTCACCGGCACTCCTTTCCGTACGTTCCGAACGATCGCAGCTTACCCGTGGGAGCAACCGAGTTCCGCTTGACTCTGCCGTGGCGCCCGCCTACGGTCCGTTCGGAAAACGAATTCCTAATTTTCCGCGAGATTGGGAGTGGCATGACGGCGACCTCGCCCTCGACCAGCACGAGCAGGCCCGCGGCCCCGACGTCAGCGGCCCGGGTGGCGCTACGCCCGCTCGGCATCGGCGACGTCCGGATCGGTGGCTTCTGGGCCGACCGGCAGCGGGCCAACGCGTCGGCCATCCCTTTGGGGCGGCAGCGGCTGGAGGAGGCGGGCAACCTCCAGAACCTGCGCATCGCCGCCGGGCAGGCCGACGGCGAGGCGATCGGCCCGGTCTTCGCCGACTCCGACGTCTACAAGTGGCTCGAGGCCGTCGCGTGGGAGTACGCCCGCGAGCCGTCGGACGCGCTGCTGGAGATGCAGCGGGAGGTCACCGCGCTCGTCGCGGCGGCGCAGTCGGACGACGGGTACCTCAACTCGGTGGTGCAGGTCCGCCACCGCGACCAGCGCTACACCGACCTGCCGTGGAGCCACGAGCACTACTGCGCGGGGCACCTCGTCCAGGCCGCCGTGGCGCAGGTGCGCTGCACCGGCGACACCGCGCTGCTCGACGTGGCGGTGAAGCTCGCCGACCACCTCGCGGACACGTTCGGCGAGGACCGCCGCCACGACGTCGACGGGCACCCGGTGATCGAGATGGCGCTGGTGGAGCTGTACCGCGTGACCGGCGACCCGCGCCACCTGGAGCTGGCCCGCTACTTCACCGAGGCGCGCGGTCACGGGCTCATGGCGGGCTACGGCCAGGAACCCACCTACTTCTCCGACCGGGTGCCGGTGCGCGAGGCCACCACCGTCGAGGGGCACGCCGTGCGGGCGGTGTACCTCGCGGCGGGCGCCGCCGACCTCGCCGCGGAGCTGGGCGACGACGGGCTGCTGGACGCGCTGCGCACGCAGTTCGACCACATGACCGCCACCAAGATGTACGTCACCGGCGGGCTCGGTTCCCGCTGGGACCGCGAGGCCTTCGGCGACCCCTACGAGCTGCCCACCGACCGCGCCTACGCCGAGACGTGCGCGGCGATCGGCGGCGTCCAGTGGGCGTGGCGGATGCTGCTGGCCACCGGCGACGCCCGCTACGCCGACGCCATCGAGCGGATGCTGTTCAACGGCTTCCTGTCCGGGGTCTCCCTGGCCGGCACCGAGTACTTCTACGTCAACCCGCTGCAGCACCGCAGCGACGCCCACGCCGACGGCAACCGCTCCCCGGCGCACGGCCGCCGCGGCTGGTTCGACTGCGCCTGCTGCCCGCCCAACGTCATGCGCACGCTCGCCGGCCTGGAGGGCTACATCGCCAGTCGCGATGACTCTGGCCTGCAATTGCACCAGTACGCGCCGGGCACTGTCACCGCGGGCGACACCGCGCTGACCGTCGAGACCGGGTACCCGTGGGACGGCCTGGTGCGGGTCCGCGTCGACGCCGCTCCCGGCCCGGTCACGCTGTCGCTGCGCGTGCCGGCCTGGGCGGAGGGTGCCACCGTCGGTGGCGCACCCGCCGGGCCCGGCTACGTCCGGGTGCAGGCCGCGGCGGGCGACGTCGTGGAGCTGCGCCTGCCGATGGAGGTGCGCACCACCACCGCCCACCCGCGCGTCGACGCCGTGCGCGGCTGCGTCGCAGTGGAGCGCGGCCCGCTGGTGTACGCGGCCGAGCAGGCCGACCACGACACCCCGGTCGACGACCTGCGCATCGACCTCGGCGCCCCGCGGGTGAGCGAGCACCGCCCGGACCTGCTGGGCGGCGTCACGGTCGTCACGGCGGGCGAGCTCACCCTCGTGCCGTACTACGCGTGGGCCAACCGCGGTCCCGCCCCGATGCGCGTCTGGATCCCCACCACCTAGAGCCCCAGCCCGCCTGGAGAGGACAGTGTTGACCTCACCGACGACCTCACGCCGCGGTTTCCTCCGCATCGCCGGCCTCGGCGCGCTCGCCGCCGGGCTGCCCGCGTGCAGCTCGGTGCTGCCGGCACCGGACACCACCGCGCCCGGCTTCGGCACCTCGGCCACCGGCACCGTGCGCGTCTGGTGCCGGGCGAACACCCAGACCGGGCTCACCGCGCTCGTCGACGCGTTCAACGCGAGCCAGGACCGGCTGACCGTCGAGCTCACGCCGATCCCGGACGTCCAGTACGTCACGAAGCTCGCCACCGTGATCCGTGCGCGGGACGTGCCGGACCTGGTGGACATCGACGACATCAACTCGCTGCTGTTCGTCTTCCGCGACGCGTTCACCGATCTGACCGACCTGATCGCGCAGCTGGACTTCGCCGACCGGCTCAGCCCGGGGCACCTCGCGCTGGGCACGGTCGGCGACCGCCGCTACGCCGTCCCCTACCTCGCCGACAACTCCGCGCTGTTCTGCAACACCCGGCTGTTCGAGCAGGCCGGACTGGACGTCGACGAGGCCACCACCGACCTCGACTCCCTGCTCGACGCCGCCCGGCGGATCACCGCGCTGGGCGGCGACGTGAAGGGCTGGACGTTCCCCGGCAACTCGCAGGGTGCGCTCGGGTTCGTGGTGCAGCCGCACATCTGGGCCGCCGACACCGACCTGATCCGGGGCGACGTGGGCGCCCAGTCCGGCAACGTCATCGGCAACGAGGCCGTGGCGCAGCTGCTGGAGTTCTACCGGGCGCTGTGGGTGGACGGGCTCGCCCCGCAGGAGAACTTCGCCGACGACGCCTCCCGGTGGGGATCGGACTACCTGGCCGGCCGGATCGGCATGATGCCCACCAACTACAGCACGATCACCACGGACGCCGACCCGGCGATCGTGGCGGCCACGACGGTGCGGCTGCTGCCGGGGCCGGGAGGCGGCCGCGCGTTCTTCGACGGCGGCGACAACATGTGCATCCCGCGCGGCGCCGCCAACGCGTCCGGGGCCTGGGAGTTCGTGCGGTTCGCGCTCGACGTCCCGCAGCAGTCCGCGCTCCCCGAGGGCGGCTACACGCCCGTGCGCTCCGACGTCGCGACGCCCGAGTTCGCGGCGAAGTACCCGCTGGTGCTGCCGTCGCTGCAGGCGCAGAACGAGGGCTACGCACCGAAGACGCTGTCCTACAACGAGATCTACAACCAGCCGGACGGACCGTGGCTGACGATGTTCCGCCGCGCGGTCTTCGACGGCGAGATCGAGGCGGCCATGGCAGAGGCGCAGCAGGGCTACGACCGGATCCTCGGGCAGGCGAGGGCATGAGCGAGCTTGCGAGCGCGCCATCGACACGCCGCCCGGCGAAGCCGCACGAGCGCAGCGAGGGCGAGCGATGAGCACGGCGACCGCGCCCGCGCCCGCAAGGGCGTCGGCCGCTCACCGGCGCGGCACCGGGCGGCACCACTCCCTGACCCATCCGCCCCGGGTGGGGTTGCTGCTGGTGGCCCCGGCGCTGCTGATGATCGCGGTGTTCGTCCTCGCGCCACTGCTGTTCGCGCTCGGGATCTCGTTCACGAACTGGCCGCTCATCGGCGACGTCGCGCCGGCCGGGCTCACGAACTACGTGAACATCGCGGGCGACACCGGCTTCCTGCGGGCGATCGGCTACACGCTGCTGTACACCGCCATCGTCACGCTGCCGATCCTCGTGCTCGGCTACGTGCTCGCGGTGCTGGTGCGCGGCAGGCGCCGGGGCTCGACGCTGCTGCGCACCGTGTTCTTCCTGCCGTTCGTGGTGGGCCTGTCCACGCTGTCGTTCATCACCATCCTCGAGGCCCAGCCGACGAGCGGCGCGGTCAACCTCGTGCTGGCGGCGCTCGGCATCACCGACGGCAGCACGGCGTGGCTGGTGGACGGCCCGCTGGCCACCGGCCTGATCTCGGTGCTCGTGATCTGGGGCGTCGCGGGGCTCACCATGCTGCTGCTCATGGCCGGCATGCAGGCCATCCCGCGCGAGGTCTACGAGTCGGCCGACCTCGACGGCGCGAGCTGGTGGCAGCAGGAGTGGCGGATCACGATCCCGATGCTGCGCCGCACGATCGCGATGAGCCTCGTGATCTCGGTGATCGGCTCGCTGCTGGCGTTCACCCAGTTCTACGTGCTGACGAACGGCGGGCCGGGGTCGGCGACGACGACCGTCGTGCTCTACATCTACAAGCGCGCCTTCGTGCAGCTCCAGCTCGGCGCGGCGTCGGCGCTGTCGATCGTGCTCGTCGTCGTGGTGGCGCTGGTGACGGCCGTGCAGCTGTGGCTGCTGCGGGGCGAGGAGTGAGGCGATGACACGTTCCACGACGGGCAGGCGCGAGACGCACACCAAGCAGGTCCTCTACGCCGTGGGCGGCACCGGCGCCTTCCTCGTCTTCGCCGTGCCGCTGGTGTGGGCGCTCCTCCGGTCGGTGCAGCCGGGCGACGTCATCGTCGCCGCGCCGGACCCGGCCACGTTCTTCGACCTCACCGGTGAGAACTTCGCGGCGCTGGTGACCGGCCCCGGCAACCTGATCCGGGCGGTCGGCAACAGCCTCGTGGTGGCGCTGTCCACGGCCGCGCTCACCACCGTGCTCGCCACCGCGGCGGGATACGGCTTCGCCCGGTTCCGATTCCGGTCGGCGCCGGTGCTGTTCGCGCTGGTCGTCGCGTCGATGATGGTGCCGTTCCAGGCGATCCTCACCCCGCTCTACCTGCAGATGAACCTCATGCGTCTCACCGACAGCCTCCTCGGGCTGGTGCTGTTCAACACCACGGTCCACCTGCCCTTCGGCATCCTCGTGATGCGCAACGCCTTCTCCTCCGTGCCCGGGGAGCTGGAGGACTCGGCGCACATCGACGGCGCGAACACGTTCCGGATCGTCACGTCCGTGCTGCGGCCGCTGATCGTGCCCGGGGCGGCCACGGTGGCGCTGTACGCGTTCCTCGCCGCGTGGACCGAGTTCCTCGGTGCGCTCACGTTCCTCACCGACCGCGACCTCTACACGATCCCGGTCGCGCTCGTGAACCTCCAGCAGGGCACGTACGGGCAGATCGACTACGGGTTGCTGGCGGCCGGTGCGGTGATCGCGATGATCCCCTGCGTCGTGCTGTACGTCGCGCTCCAACGCTTCTACGTGGCGGGGCTGGCCTCGGGGGCGGTGAAGGGCTGACCCGTCCGCGTCACCCGCCCGGGGCGATCTGCGTGACGAGCGAGAGCACGGCACCGGGGCCGTCCTCGGCGCGGACCCGGCGGGCGAGCTCGGTGGCGCGGTCGCGGTAGGTCGCCCGGTCGAGGCAGGAACGCAGCGCGTCGGCCAGTGTCTCGGCGGTCAGCTCCGGCAGTGGCAGCGGGCGCGGCGCAACGCCGAGTAGGTGCAGCCTGGACGCCCAGAACGGCTGGTCGACCAGTACGGGCACCGGGACCGCCGGCACTCCGGCACGCAGCCCGGCCCCGGTGGTGCCTGCTCCGGCGTGGTGGACGACGGCGGCCATCCGCGGGAACAGCCACTCGTGCGGCAGGTCGCCGACCAGCAGGATGTCGTCCCCGACGGGGCCGAGCTCCGCCCAGCCGGACTGCACCACGGCCCGCACGCCGGCCCGTTCGACGGCGGCCGCGACGACGGCGTGCAGCCGCCCGTGGGACGGGGTCATGCTGCCGAACCCGACGAACACGGGAGGGGGACCGGCCTGCAGGAAGTCCACGAGCCGGGCCGGCGGCCGCCACCCCGGCGACGGGGCGGGCCACCAGTACCCGGTCACGTGGGTCGTGACCGGCCAGTCGGCGGGTCGCGGGACCACCGCCGGGCTGAAGCCGTGGCAGATCGGCCAGTCGTCCGGCGGGGCCTGCTCCCCCGCGGCAGCGGGGAGATCGAACCGGGTGCGCAGCCGCCGCAGCACATCGGCGTGGAGGGAGCCGGTCCGGGCGAGCACCTCACGGGCCGCGGCGAGGTTGTCGGCGGGCGAGACCTGCCCGGGCTCGGGCCACCCGGGAGGTGGGAACTCCCGGGTCGGCACGCCCGGCGCGAGGTAGACCCCGATGCTCGGGATGCCGAAGCCCCCGGCGACCAGCCGGCTGAGCGGCGCCGGGCCGAAGGCGGTGAGCAGGAGGTCGGTGCCTGCGGCCACGGCGGCGACCACACCATCGCCCAGCTCGTCGAGGAACTCGGCGAAGACCGACCGCGCGTCCTCAGGGGAGGGGGCGGCCGTGCGTGCGCGCACGAGCTCGACCGGATCGCCGGGGAGCGTCCGGTGCTCCAGCCCGCTCCCGCGCACGAGTTCGGCGAACCGGTCGTGTGCGGCGAGCGCCACCTCGTGACCCGCCTGCTGCAACCGCACGCCCAGCCCCGTGAACGGCGCGACGTCGCCCCGGGAACCCGCTGTCACGATCAGAATCCGCATCGACTCGCCCCACCACCCAGGCGTTCGGCCGGACCCTGGTGCCCCAGCCGGAGTACGTGATCATTCTTCTCGCGGTCCCGGCTCGGGGCGGGCGGATCGGCTCGGGTGTGTGTGATCGGCCCGCATGCCGCTCCGCCCATGGGTCCGGGTCCCGACGCCCGCTCCCGCGCCGCAAAAATGATCATGACAGCGACGACGACCCCCCGCAATCGGATCTCGTGCCTCGGCCTACGTCATGGCTGCGTGCAAGACCGCGGCGTCCTCCTCGGGAGGCCTCCTGGCGGCGCCACGCATCGTGCGGGGCCGCCCCTCGCAGCTCAAGGGCGCTGCGCGTCGCTCCGCGATCGCTGCGCGACCCGTGACCCGTGACCCGTGAGCCTCCGATCTGGCCGCCCTTTCGCCTTGAGTGTGCTGCACGTCGGATGACACTCGGGTCAGATCGCGCGGTAGTCCTTCGCCGCGAAGCGCGGGCCGAAACGGGGCCTGCGGAACCCCGAGGCCTCGATGTAGCGCACCGCCCGGTGGCGCTGCGGCGCGTACGGGGCCAGCACGGCGAGCATCCCGGCGTCGTCGAGGGGGCGGCCGAGCAGCGCCCAGCCGACGACCGACGGGATGTGGAAGTCGCCGACGCTCACCGCGTCCGGGTCGCCCCACACCCGCTGGGCCACCTCGGCCGCGGTCCACACCCCGATGCCGGGCACCTTGCGCAGCAGCTCCCGCCCGCGGTCGCCGCGCAGCTCACAGGCCGCCTCCAGCCGGTGGGCCACCACGGCCGAGGCCAGTACCGCGCGCCGGCGTGCCAGATCAACTCCTGCCCGGTGCCACTCCCAGTCCGGGATCGCGCGCACCTGCGCCGGCGACGGCGGGAGCCGCATGCCGTCCGGGACGGGCCCCGGCGCCGGGTCGCCGTAACGCCGGCACAGCTCGCGCCACGAGCGACGTGCCTCGGTGCCGGTGACCTTCTGCTCCAGCACCGACGGCACCAGCACGTCCCACACCCGCATCGACGCGCCGAGGCGCAGCCCTGGCATCCGCTTCGCCGTGTCGGCGACCAGCGGGTGGTGGGCGACGAACTCCTCCGGCCGGTCATCCGCGCCGAGCAGCGCCGGGACCCCGTCGAGGGTCCACGCGCTGCCCGGCCCCCACGCCTGCGCGACCACGGTGCCGTCGGAGCGCCGGTGCAGCCGCAGCGTTGCCGATCCGTCCGGTGTGGTGCCGGTCCGCCAGATCGCCGAGCCGTCGGCGCGCCACGTGGGGTCGCCGCGGCCGCGCCGCAGCGGGCCGAGCACGCCGGCCACGTCCAGCCGGAAGTCCGGCCGCCACTCCCGCGTGCTCGCGCCGGTCACGATCAGACGTCGGGGGAGAAGCGCAGCCCGTGCGGGGGCAGCGTGACGTCGGGCCAGATCCGCATGCCGTGCCGCAGCTCGCAGTGGGCGCCGACGACGGACCGGTCCCCGATCACGGCGTCGTACACGGCCGCGCTCTCCTCGATGCGCGCAGCGTTCCCGACCACCGAGTTCACCACGCGGGCGTTCTCCCCGACGACGGCGCCGTCGAACAGCATCGAGCCGTCGACCCGGGCCCCCTTGCCGATCTCCACGTCGCGGCCGACGATCGTGCCGCCGAACACGCGGGCGCTGTCGTCGACGTGTGCGCCGTCCAGCAGCAGCGACTCGCCGGTCGGCCCGGGCAGCGCGTCCGACGGCGCGACACCGCGGACCAGGTCGGCGGAGCCCTTCACCAGGTCGAGCGGGGTGCCCAGGTCGCGCCAGTAGGCGGCGTCGACGTGCCCGGAGACGCGGGCGCCCGACTCCAGCATGCCGGGGAACGTCTCACGCTCGACCGACACCGCCCGGCCCTCCGGGATCGACTCGATCACCTCGCGGCGGAACACGTAGCAGCCGGCGTTGATCTGGTCGGTCGGCGGGTCCTCGGTCTTCTCCAGGAACGCCGTGACACGGCCGTCGTCGTCGGTGGGCACGCAGCCGAACGCGCGCGGGTCCTGCACGCGCACGAGGTGCAGGGTGGCGTCGGCCTTGGTGCGGCGGTGCGTGTCCACCACGGCGTTCAGGTCCGTGCCGCACAGCACGTCGCCGTTGAAGACCAGCACGTCGGGGGCGGTCAGGTACTTGTAGACGTTCCGGATGCCACCACCGGTGCCCATCGGCTCGGTCTCGACCACGTACTCCAGCTCGAGGCCCATCTCGGAGCCGTCACCGAAGAACTCGGAGAAGGTCTCGGCGAGGTAGCTCGTGCCGAGCACCACGCGGCGCACGCCGGCCGCCTGGATCCGCGAGAGCAGGTGTGCCAGGAACGGCACGCCGGCGGTCGGCAACATGGGCTTCGGCGCCGACAGCGTGAGCGGCCGCAGCCGCGTTCCCTTGCCGCCGACCAGCACCACGGCCTCGACGTCGTCCAGCACGCGCTCTCCTCCTACGGTTTCGGGTCAGGTGCGCGGCGCGCGAGCGCCGCCAGCGCCCGCGCCGGTCCACGAGCGCGGTCGCGCACGTACCGGTGCCTCCCGGCCGCGTGCGGCTCCAGGATGCCGTGCCCGTTCCCGATCGTGTCATCGGGCTCGACATCCGCCGCCGCCTCCGCCACGGACACGACGAGCCATCCCGCCCGGCCCAGCCGGTCGCCCAGGTCGACGTCGCCGATCCCACCGGGTCCGTCCAGGTAGCGGCCGTCGAAGCCGTCGACGGAGTCCCACGCGGCCCGGCGGACGAGCGCGCCCGCCGTGGACACCCACCCCGTCCGCCCGGCGCCCGCGGCGGCCGGGAGCCGGCCGCGCGCGACGGCGAGCAGGCCCGGCACCGGGCCCCCGGTGGGCCCGCCGACGCCGCGCAGCGCCGCCCCCAGCAACCCGGCCCGAGGGTGGCGCGCCGCGGCCGCGAGCAACGCCCCGATCGCGCCCGGACGCCACCTCACCCGTGGGTCGGCGAGCACGACCATGCCCACCTCCGGTTCCAGCCCGGCCACCGCCCGGTTGACCGCCGCCGCCCGCCCCACGTCCTCGGGCAACCGCAGCACGTCGCCGTCCCCCCTGTCCCCGTTGCTCGCGGACGCGGTGTCGACGACGACCAGCCGGGTGCCGGCGGGCAGCGAGGCCCGCAGGCCGTCGACGGACGGCCGCCCCCGCCGCGTGACGGTGACGACGGTGAGCGCCTCGCCGTACTCCCGCACGGGATCGGTCTCCACGCACCGGACGGTAGCCGGAGGCCGCGGGTCCCGAGGTTCGGGAACGCCACGTTCCTGTGCTCCAGGATCACGAACGTGGCGTTCCCGAACCTCGCACGGCCTCGACGAGCGCCGCGATGTCCCCCGGGCCCACCCGGCAGCACCCACCGACGATCCGCGCCCCCGCCGCGACCCACCGGCGGGCGTCGGCGGCGCTGAAGCAGGAGGGCCCGGTCCACCCCCTGCCGTCCCAGCTCTGCCCGCTGTTGGGGTAGGCGATCACCGGTTTGCCCGTCACCGCACGGGCCAGCGCGACGGCGGCCGGGACGTCCGCGGGCGCGCAGCAGTTGACCCCGACGGCCACGATCCCCGGCCGGCCGGCGACCACGGAGAAGGCGTCGGCGAGCGGCTGGCCCGCCCGGGTGCGGTCGCCGTCGATGCTGTAGGTCAGCCACGCCGGCACCCCGAGCCCGGCGACGACGTCGACGAGCGCCTCGGCCTCGTCGGCGTCGGGCACGGTCTCGAGCGCGAGCAGGTCGGGCCCCGCCGACGCGAGCACCTCCGCCCGTGGCCGGTGCCACGCCCGCAGGGCGGCGACGGAGAGCCCGTAGCGGCCGCGGTACTCCGACCCGTCGGCCAGCGCGGCACCGTACGGGCCGACCGAGGCGGCGACCCACCGCCGGCGTCCGCCCGCGGCCGCCGCCGCGTCCCGCGCCAGCCCGACGCTGCGCCGCAGCAGCGCCTCCGCCCCGGACCGGTCGACGCCGTGGGCGGCGAAGCCGTCGAAGGAGGCCTGGTAGCTCGCGGTGATCGCGATGTCTGCACCCGCGGCGAAGAAGGCGCGGTGCACGGCCGTGATCTCCGCGGGCGCATCGACCAGCAGCCGCGCCGACCACAGCGCGTCGGAGAGGTCGTGCCCGCGCGCCTCGAGCGCGGTGGCCAGGCCGCCGTCGGTGACCCACGGCACTTCCGAGGGGCCGCGATGCAGCGGGAGATCAGTACTCGTCGACGTCCACCCCGTCCAGTTCGGCGAGCGCGGCGAGCGCGTCCTGGTCGCCCTCGTCGACCGCGATCTGCAGGCACCGCCGCGCGTCGTCGACCCTACCGTCGTCGAGGAGGAAGCGGCCGAGGGCGAACGCCCATCCGGGCTCGGCGATCCGCTCGGCCTCCCGGAGCTCCTGCTCCGCCGTCTCCCGGTCGCCGCGGGCGAGGAGGAACTGCGCGTACGCGATGTGCGCCCGCAGCGCGCCGAGCTCCCCCGCCCGGCGGTACAGCTCGTCGGCGTCGGCGGCGCGGCCCTGCTGCGCGCGCACGTCGGCGAGCGCCAGGATCGTGTCGGGGCGCCGCTCCGACGCGTACCGCTCCGCCGCGGCCGCCGCCGCGGGCAGGTCACCGGCCTCGAGCTGCAGCTCCACGAGGTTGGCCGCGGCGAGCTGGTCACCGTCGGCGGCCGCGTCTACGAGCAGGTGCACGGCCTCGACCAGGCGGCCCTCGTCGCGGAGCAGGATCGCGAGGTCGTTCGCCGCGGGGACGTCCCCCGTCTCGACCGCGAGCCGCAGCGCGTCCTCGGCCCGCTCGCGCTCGCCCAGCTGCACCAGCGCCACCCCCAGCCGGCCGGCGAAGCGCACGTGTCCCTGCTCCACGAGCGGCCCGAGCCAGTCGACGACGGCGCGGAAGCTCCCGCTGTCGAAGTACGCCCGCACCAGCAGGTCGGGCGCCGAGGGGTCCCCGCCCGCCATCGCCTGCCGCAGCACGTCGATCGCCTCGAGCGGACGGCCGTCGGCGAGCAGGGCGGCGCCCTGCACGGCGAGGTCCTCCGGGGCCGGAACGGATGGCCGGTTCATCGCTCCCCCTCGTTCGGGTGGCGCGATGCTGCCACTCGACCCGGGGGAGCTCACCGGCGGTAAGGGGCAATCAGCTTTCGGTACGCCGAACGGCGGAAACCCTCGGGGACCAATCGGTAGCCGCCGCGTACGACGAGGTTGCGCGCGTACTGCGCGCGCGTGGTGAACCCGAGATCACGGAACCGGCGCTGGAGGGCGATCTCGGCACGCAGCAGGTCCCGCCCGCCGCGACGGGCGTACGCCCCGGCGCCCACCCGGTACCTCACGAGCGGCTCGGCGACGTTGGCCACCCGCGCGTCGGCGAGGATCAGCTTCGCCCAGAGCAGGTAGTCCTCCATCTTCGCGAAGTCGGTGTAGCCGCCCACGCCGGTGACGAGCGGGCGCCGGTACACGACCGTCGGGTGGTTGAACGGGGTCGCGAACCGGGCTCGGCGCCGGATCTCGTCCGGATCGGTCGGAACGGTGCGGGTGGCGACGATCTCGTCCGGGTCGTCCGCGAACTCCACCAGGCCGGAGCCCACGATGTCGGCCCCCGACTCGATGATCGGCAGCTGCACGGCGAACCGGTGGGGCAGCGAGATGTCGTCGGCGTCCATGCGGGCCACCACGTCGTGCTTGCAGGCCGCGAGCCCGGCGTCGAGCGCGGGCCCCAGCCCGACGTTGTGCTCCAGCTCCACGAGGTCCACCGGCACCGGGCTGCCCTTCGCGAGCTCCTGGATGGTCTCGGCCAGCGGATCGGGCACCGGCCCGTCACGGACGATGACGACCTGATCGGGGCGACGGGTCTGCGCGTCCACCGACGACCGGAACGCGTCGGTGAGGAAGTCGGGCCGGTCACCCGCCCAGACGGGCAGCAGAACCGACAGCTGCTCGGGCATCGAGAGCTCCCTCCGCTCCGGCCGCGTACACCGGAGTAACGGTGCGTAACTGGCGGTGCCGCGATGACGGTCACCCGCGACACGCCCCTCGGCGGTGTGGACGAGCGCGCCCCGTGTTGCACCCTAGGAGACAGGGTGATCAGGACGAGCGGAGGTGCACCGATGAACGGGCGGAGCACCGGACGCTCGACGCTCACGCGGCCGGTCGGCGGGGACCGATCGCCCGCCGTCCCGGCGCGGCGACGCCCGGGGGCCGATCCGCCTCCCCCGCGCAACCGGACGCGACCCGCCCGTCCCGAACGGGCGACGGCCGGCATCCGGCGGCGGATCCGCACGGCCCTCGTGGTGGCGTCGGCCCTGGTCATGGTGCTCACCGGCACCGCGTGGGGCCTGTACCGCGACGTCACGGCCGGCATCACCACCACCGACGTCATCTCGGGCGGCGGGGACGGCGGCGACCTGAACATCCTGCTCGTCGGCGTCGACAGCCGCACCGACGCACAGGGCAGGCCGCTGCCGCCCGAGGTGCAGCGGATGCTCTCGAGCGGCCCCGACACCGGCGTGCTGAACTCCGACACGATCATCCTGCTGCACGTGCCGCAGGGCGGCGGGGCCGCCACCGCGTTCTCCATCCCGCGCGACGCCTACGTGGACATACCCGGCTACCGGCGCGACAAGATCAACGCCGCGTACCCGGCGACCAAGGCGCTCGCCGCCGAGCGGCTGGCGGCCGAGGGCGTGAAGGAACCGGAGCGGGAGGCCGAGTCGGCGAAGGAAGGCCGCACCGCCCTGATCCGCACCGTCGAGAACCTGACCGGGCAGACCATCGACCACTACGCCGAGGTCAACCTGCTCGGCTTCTACAACCTCACGACCGCGATCGGCGGCGTGGACGTCTGCCTGCGCAAGCCCGTCGACGAACCGCTGTCGGGGGCCCACTTCCCGGCGGGGCCGCAGACGATCGCGGGGACCGATGCGCTCGCGTTCGTCCGCCAGCGCCACGACCTGCCCGACGGTGACCTGTCCCGCATCCGCCGCCAGCAGGTGTTCCTCGCCGCGGTCGCCGACAAGATCCTGGCTGCGGGCACGCTCACCGACCCGGGCAGGCTCGGGGCGCTCGTCGGTGTGGCACAGCAGTCCCTGGTCATCGACGAGGGCTGGGACCTGCTCGGGTTCGCGCGGCAGGCGGCCGACCTCGCCGCCGGGAACCTGCAGTTCGTCACCATCCCCACGGAGGGCCGCGACTCCAACTCGCGCGGCGACGTGGTGATCGTCGAGCCGCGTGCCGTCGAGGGGTTCGTCGAGCAGCGGATCAGCGAGCAGGCCCAGGCCGCCCAGGCCGCCGCGGCAGCCGCCGAGGCCGCCGCCGACGTGCCGCCCCCGCCGCCCGACCTCATCGCCTCCCGCTACGTCGTGGACGTCCGCAACGGCTCGGACCTCGGGGGCATGGCCGCCTCGGTGGCCGACCACCTGCGCGGCCTCGGCTTCGCCCGCGGGATCGTGACCAACACCCACGCCACCGACACCTCCGTGGTGCGCTACGCGGGGCCGGACGCCGACGCGGCGCGGGCCGTGGCGGAGCAGCTCGGCGACATCAGCACCGAGAACGACGGATCGGTGGCCCGTGGGCACCTGAACGTCGTGCTGGGCGCCGACTTCGACCCCGCGGTGGTGCCCGCGCCGGCCGACGGGCCGCCCGCGCCCACCCCCACGGCCGAGCCGGAGCCGACCGAGCCGATCACGGCGGCGGGCGTGCCCTGCATCGACTGAGTCGGCCCGCGGGGGCCACCATATGGTGGGGGCGTGACGCTCACCGCCGCCCTGCTCGGTCCGTTGCGCACCGGCGCGGCCGCCGCTCGCCCGCTCATCACGTTCTACGACGACGCGACCGGTGAACGCGTGGAGCTGTCCGGGACCACCACGGCGAACTGGGCCGCCAAGGCGGCCAACCTGCTGCGCGAGGAGTGCGACGTGGAGCCCGGCACGCCGGTGGCGCTGCTGCTGCCCGCGCACTGGCAGACGGCCGCCGTGCTGCTGGCGGCCTGGTGGTGCGGGGCGGCCGTCGTCACGGAGCCGGGGGACGCCGAGTGGGTGCTGTGCGACGCCGACCGCGTCGACATCGCGCTGGCGTCCGGCCCGGCGGGTGGCGTGGTGGCGCTGTCGCTCGACGCCTTCGGCAAGGGCATCGCGGGCCTGCCGCCCGGCGTGGTCGACTTCGCCACCGAGGTGCGGCTGCAGGGCGACGAGTTCGTGCCGTGGGAGCAGGTTCCCGACAGCGCCCCCGCGCTGGACGGCTCGGGCATCGGCGAGGTCCTCGCCGCCGCCAGGGCGCGCGCGGGCGAGCTGGGCCTGTCGCGCACGGACCGCGTGCTGTCCACCCTGGACTGGAACACGACTGACGGGCTGCGGGACGGCCTGCTCGCGGTACTGGCCGCGGAGGCGTCGCTGGTGCAGGTCCGCAACCCCGACGAGGCGGCGCTGGCGCGGCGCGCCACCACCGAACGCACCACCGTCCGGCTCGAGTAGCCGCGTGCTCTCCAGCGAGCTGCTGGGCTTCCCGCCCGAGGCCCGGGTCCTGATCGTGAACGCGGACGACCTCGGCATGAACGACGCGGTGAACGCCGGTGTGGACGGACGAGCAGATCGGGCGGCTGCTCGCGCGGGCGAGCGTCGAGGAGGTCGAGCGGGAGTTCCGCGCCCAGCTCGACGTCGTGCTCGCGGCGGGGCTGCACCCCACCCACCTGGACTTCCACAGCATCGCGGACGGCGGCCGCGACGACGTCCTCGACGACGTCCTCGACCGCACGGTGGCCCTCGGCGCGGAGCACGGCCTCGCCGTGCGCGTGTGGCTCCCGGCCGGCAGGCGCGCGGCCCGCGGGCGCGGCCGCCCGGTGGTGGACCACCCGTTCCGCGACAGCACCCGGCTCGATCCGGCGACCGAGGCCTGCCGCTACGCGGAGCTCCTGCGCGCCCTGCCACCCGGGCTCACCGAGTGGGCGGTGCACCCGGCCACCACCGACCTGGAGGGCGAGCGCGGCAGGGGCGCCGACCTCGACTTCCTCGTCTCGCCGCTGGCCCGCGAGCTCGTCGCCGAGGAGGGCGTCCTGCTGATCGACCACCGACCGCTGCAGGACGCCTGGAACGCGCGCCGCGTCATGCCGTGACCGGCGCCGGTGCGCGGTACGCGAGCCGCGACGGCAGGGTGAACAGCCACGTCGCACCGCCCGCCACCAGCACGCGGTGCGTCAGCAGCGACAGCAGCGTGCACCCGACGGCCAGCACGGCGGGAAGCGCGTAGGCCGCCGCGGGCGGGACGTCGACGTGCTGCAACCCGACCATGACGACCGCGATCCAGAAGATGTGGATCAGGTAGACCGGCAGCGTCTGCGCCCCGAGCGCGACGAGCGGGCGCCCCAGCCGGTAGCGGGAGATCCAGGCGGCGAACAGCACCCCGAACGTGACGGCGAGGACGTTCAACCCGAGCGCGACGCCCGGGATCCACCGGATCCCCAGCACGACCGCGGCCGCCGCGCAGGCGACGCACGCGGCGGCCGCCGCCGTCACCCGGAGCGCGGTGGCCGCCCTGGCCACGCGCTCGACCAGCGTCCGGGCGTGCCAGCCGAGCAGGAAGAAGAACAGGTGGCGGGCCATGCGCGCCCAGACGTCGCTCTCGAGGTGCAGGAGGTCCGCCCCGACCACCGCCGACAGCACGCCCGCGACACCCAGCTGGAGCGACATCGGGACCCCCCTGACCAGCTTCGCGATCACCGCGAACAGGGCCAGCGCGTAGATGAACCACATCCCGGAGCCGGGGATCACGAGCGCTAGCGCCAACGCCCCGACGTCCGTGTCGTCGACGTACGGGTCCACGGCCGCCACGGCGGGGGTGTGGAAGAAGGCGAAGCGGAGCACGGTCCACGCCACGAAGAGGTGGAGGAAGAAGGCGACGCGCTTGTGCAGGAGCGTGCGCCACGACGCCGCGAGCGGGCCGGCGACGAAGAGCCCCGAGACGAGGAAGAACAGCGGCATGCGCATCGACGCGAGCGCGGTGTTCGCGACGACCACGGCGGGTGGCGCCAGCCCGGACGTGTGCAGGAACGACACCGCGTGGTGGGCCACCACGAGCAGGATCGACATGCCCTTGGCCGCGTCGACCCAGGCCATCCGCGACGAGTCGCGCGCCGGGAGCAGGGACGCTGGGGAGCCGTGTTGCGCCGACATCCGCGCGGAGGATTCCAGCCTTCGCCACGAGGCACAACCGGCGACGGCGTAGCCGTGCCGTCGGCGACCCCCGCGCCGTCACCATCCGCTGAACCCCGTCGGCGGCGTCACCGATTCGGGTGTTCTCGCAGTGGTGGTGGCCGGCCCGCAGGTTCGCGCACCACATGCCCTCTGACCAGCCGCGGCGCCCCGCGCCGGCCGGGCCGTGCGTTCAGCTCGGACCGCCCGGCCGTGCGGTCGGCATCCCCCGGCCCTCTTCGGGGTGAATCGTGCGGATCGGACATTCGATGAGGCTGCCGCCCGAGTTCGGTGCCGTCGGACCGGCGGTTGGACACCGCTCGAACCGACCCCCCGTTCAGCCGCTGACGATCAACCGGTAGCCCGCGTCGAGCCGGTCGAGGGTCGACAGCTCGGCGTGACGCCCGTGCCAGGCGCCGGCGCAGACGCTCACGACGCTCGTCATGCCGGAGAGCGCGCTCGTGACCTGGGCCGCGATCCGTGGGTCGGGCCTGCGCGTGTTCCGGTAGCCGCAGCCGATCCGGTCGTAGACGGTGGTCACTTGAGCAGGGCGCGCGCCATCACCATCCGCTGGATCTGATTGGTGCCCTCGTAGATCTGGGTGATCTTGGCATCGCGCATCATGCGCTCCACCGGGAAGTCCTTCGTGTAGCCGTAGCCGCCCAGCAGCTGGACGGCGTCGGTGGTGACGCTCATCGCCGTGTCGGACGCGAAGCACTTCGCCGCGCTCGAGATGAAGCCCAGGTTCGGCTCTCCGCGCTCTGCGCGCGAGGTGGCGACGTAGACGAGCTGGCGGGCGGCCTCCACCTTCATCGCCATGTCGGCGAGCATGAACTGGACGCCCTGGAACTCGCCGATGGTCTTGCCGAACTGCTTGCGCTCCTTGATGTACGCCGTGGCGGCGTCGAGCGCGCCCTGTGCGATCCCCACGGCCTGCGCGCCGATGGTCGGGCGGGTGTGGTCGAGCGTGGCGAGCGCGGTCTTGAAGCCGGTGCCCTCGGCCCCGATGATGCGGTCGGCCGGGATGCGGCAGTCGGTGAAGTAGATCTCGCGCGTGGGCGAGCCGTTGATGCCGAGCTTGCGTTCCTTCGGCCCGACCTCGAAGCCGGGGTCGTCGCGGTGCACCACGAACGCGGAGATCCCGTTGGCCCGCTTCGCCGGGTCGGTCACCGCCATCACCGTGTACCAGGTGGACTCGCCGGCGTTCGTGATCCAGCACTTGGTGCCGTTCAGCACCCAGTGGTCGCCGTCGCGCCGCGCGCGGGTCTTCATCGACGCGGCGTCCGAGCCCGCCTCGCGCTCCGACAGCGCATAGCTGATCATCGCCTCGCCCGCCGCGATGGACGGCAGGACCTGGCGCTTCAGCTCGTCGGACGCCGACAGCAGGATCGGCGTGAGCCCCAGCCCGTTGACGGCCGGGATCAGCGAGGACGAGGCGCAGACCCGCGCCACCTCCTCGATCACGATGCAGCCCGCCAGCTCGTCGGCACCCTGCCCGCCGTACTCCTCGGGGATGACGACGGCCTGGAAGCCCGCCTTGACCAGGGCGTTCTGGGCCTCGACCGGGTAGCGGCCCTGCTCGTCGACCTCCGCGGCGTACGGGGCGATCTCCTTCTCCGCGAGCGCCCGTACCGCCTCGCGCAGCGCCTCGTGCTCGTCGCTGAGCCGGTAGGTGTCGAAGTCGCGGTTCATACCGACCAGCTTAACGGCACTCAGTGCCGCTGTACACCGCCGCTGTTACCCTCCGTGCCATGAACTCCCGGCGCGGCCGCTCGGCCGAGGGACGCGCGGAGGTGCGGCGCGATCTGGTGGCCGCCGCCGTGCGCCTGTTCCGCACGCGCGGCTACGAGGAGACGACGGTCGACGACATCGCGGCCGAGGCCGGCGTCGGGCGGCGGACGTTCTTCCGCTACTTCCCGAGCAAGGAGGACGCGATCTCCCCCGACCACGAGGTCGGCCTGGCGCGGGTCGCCGAGGTGTTCGCCTCCGCCCACCCCGCGGAGCCGACGGCGGCGCTCGTGCTGCGCGCGGGCGAGACCGTCTTCGACCTCTACGCCGACGACCCCGCGCTCTCCGTGGAGCGCTTCCGCCTCACCCACGAGGTGCCGGCCCTGCGCGACCGCGAGTCGGCGCGGGTGGACCACTACCGCCGGCTGTTCACGCGGCAGCTGCGCGAACGTTTCGCCGGTGACCCGGACGGCGAGCTGCGGGCCGCGGTGACCGGCGCCGCCGTCGTGGCCGCCCACAACCTGGCGCTACGGGCGTGGCTCGCCGACGGTGGCCGGGCCGACCGACTGGACGACTACCGGGCCCGGTTCCGGAAGGTCGTCGACATGCTGCCGGGCGAGCCCGCGCGAGACGAACCGGCTCTGCACGGCGTCACCGAGCGGCTCGAGGCCGCCGTCGCCCGCCTGGAACGCCACGCCTGACCGCCGGCGCGGCTGGTGCTCCCGCCGGGAACCGCTAACACACCGGCGGGAGCCCGTCCACCGCAGGCCTGGGGGGCAGCCCCCATCGTGAAGGTGATGCTGGCAGCAGTCCGACGGGAGGGCAGCGGGGTGGTCCGGCCGTCGCCGGGTGCCGGATCCTTCTTGGTGCCGCAGACGGCGATCTGTCGGACGGAGATCGGCGATGAGCACGCAGGCGCCCCCTCAGCCACAGTGAGCTCGCCGCTCTCCCCACTCCCGATCGCCACGGGATCCCCTGCGGCAGGGTCGGCGGACTGGTCGTGGGTGGCAGGCACCTCCACGACCGGTCCGCCGCACACCGACCAGCGGGAGGACTGCATGTTCATCGCCGACACGGTCCCCGTCCTCACCCGCCAGGACCTCTGCGACCGCTGCCCGGCCGCTGCCCACGTACGGGCCGTCCTCCCGGCCGGGAACGACCTGCTGTTCTGCGAGCACCACGCCCGCCAGCACGCGCCTCGGCTCCGTGAGATCGGTGCGCTGCTCTCACCCGAGCCCTGAGCTCCCCGGCAGCCGCCGCGAGCCCGGCCGCGCCGCGACCGGGCTCGCGGTGGTTCCGGGCCCGGACGTGCGTGATCCCCGGGCCGCAGCTGGTGCCGCGCAAGCCGAGCTGGACGGGCTCGGGCCCGGGGATCACGGGTGACTGCCTGGAATTCGCCGGCACCACACCGGCTTCCACTTGGCCGTCGGAACGAGTCCTGTGGTGCTAGCGGACAGCCACCTCACGAGTCCTGTAGCTATTCAACGCTGGACCACCTCCTCTCACGTGTACCGCCACACTACGGCCGGGAGCCGCGGGGGCGCCACGAGAATTCCGCAGATCACTTCGGCGCGGCCGCGGCGGCACGCAGCGCGGCGTCCTTGGCGAGCACGGAGTCGGCGAGATCGGCCTGGAAGCGCTCCATCCGCCCGCGCAGCGTGGCGTCGCCGGCCGCGAGGATCCGGACGGCGAGCAGCCCCGCGTTGCGGGCACCGCCCACGGCCACGGTGGCCACCGGCACGCCCGCCGGCATCTGGACGATCGAGAGCAGCGAGTCGAGGCCGTCGAGCTGGGCGAGCGGCACGGGCACGCCGATCACGGGCAGCGGAGTGGCGGCCGCGACCATCCCGGGCAGGTGCGCTGCTCCCCCGGCGCCGGCGATCACCACGCGCAGGCCCCGCCCCGCCGCGCTCCCGGCGTAGTCGAGCATGCGCTGGGGTGTGCGGTGCGCGGAGTACACGCCCACCTCGTAGGGCACCTCGAACTCGGCGAGCGCATCGCCCGCGGCCTCCATGACGCGCCAGTCCGAGTCGCTTCCCATGATCACGCCGACCCGCGGCTCGTTCTCAGGCACGCTGCACCTCCTGCCGGCGGGCGCCGGTGTGCGGCGACCAGCCGTCCGGCCACTCGGCCGTGGACAGCCACGCCGCGGCGAGCGCCGCCCGCGACCGCAGCGCGGCCATGTCGTCGCCGAGCACGGTGACGTGCCCGACCTTGCGGGCCGGCCGCTCGGCCTTGCCGTAGAGGTGCACCTTGACGTCCGGGAACCGGGCGAACAGGTGGTGCACCCGCTCGTCCATCGACATCGCGGGCGCGCGGGCCGCCCCCAGCACGTTGGCCATCACGACGGCGGGCGCCGTCGGAGCGGTGGCGCCGAGCGGGTAGTCCAGCACGGCGCGCAGGTGCTGCTCGAACTGCGACGTGCGGGAGCCCTCGATCGTCCAGTGTCCCGAGTTGTGCGGCCGCATGGCCAGCTCGTTGACGACGAGCACGCCATCGTTCCGCTCGAACAGCTCGACGGCCAGCAGGCCGGTGACGCCCAGCTCGGCGGCGATCCGCAGGGCCATCCCCTGGGCCCCCGCGGCCACGTCCGGGTCCAGGCCGGGAGCCGGCGCGAGCACCTGCACGCACTGGCCGTCCTCCTGCACGGTCTCCACCACCGGCCACGCGGCCGCCTGCCCGAACGGGGAGCGCGCGACGAGCGCGGCCAGCTCCCGGCGCATCGGCACGGCCTCCTCCACGAGCAGTGGCGTGCCGGCCTCCAGCAGCTCGGCGACGAGCCCGGGGTCGGGGGCGCGCAGGAACCAGACGCCGCGCCCGTCGTAGCCGCCCCGGGCCGCCTTGAGCACCACGGGCCAGCCGTGCTCGGCGGCGAACCCCGCGACGTCGGCGGGCTCCCGCACCTCGGCGAACGCGGGCCCGGCCAGTCCCAGCCCGGAGAGCCTGCGGCGCATCACGAGCTTGTCCTGCGCGTGCAGCAGCGCGTCCGGGCCGGGGTGCACGGGCACCCCGGCGTCGACGAGCGCGCGCAGGTTCTCCTGCGGGACCTGCTCGTGGTCGAACGTGACGGCCGAGCAGCCGCGGGAGAACGCGCGCAGGGCGGTCAGGTCGGAGGCCGCGCCTGCGTGCACGTCGGCGCAGACGACGGCGGCCGGGTCGGCCGGGTCGGCGGCGAGCACGCGCAGCGACTGGCCGAGCGCGATGGCGGCCTGGTGGGTCATTCGGGCGAGCTGCCCTGCACCCACCATCCCGACGACCGGTTGGCCCCCGGTGGGGTGCGAGCGGGAGGCGTTCACGGTGGAGGAAGCCTACCGGCGAGCGGTCCGGCACCGGCGTCTGGCACGATCGAACAGGTGTCCGTTGTCGAGTCGGCGCTCGCGATCATCCCGCAGCCCTACCGCGACATCGCCATCAAGCACCGTGAGCTGGTGAAGTTCGCGTTCGTGGGCGGCAGCACGTGGGTGATCGACACCGTGGTGTTCCTGCTGCTCAAGTCCACGGTGCTGGCCGAGAAGCCGCTCACGGCGAAGATCATCGCGGTGCTGGTGGCGACGATCGTGTCGTACGTGCTCAACCGGGAGTGGTCGTTCCGCACCCGAGGTGGCCGGGAACGCCACCACGAGGCCGCGCTGTTCTTCCTCGTCAGCGGCGTCGGCGTGGCGGTCTACTCGGCACCGCTCGCGATCTCGCGCTACGTGTTCCACCTCTCGGTGCCCGAGGTGAGCCTCCTCACCCAGGAGGCCGCCGACTTCGTCAGCGGGCAGATCATCGGCGTGCTGGTCGGCATGGCGTTCCGCTGGTGGGCCTTCCGCCGCTTCGTCTTCCCGGACCAGGACGTCCGCAGGCGGGTTCCGGCCGGCTGACGCGGTCAGCGGGGGGACGACGCGCGGCGCGGTGCCGCTGACACCACGTCGTCCGCCCTGGCCGCCGGCAGGAAGATCGTGAAGACCGGGGGGCGGGCCCGGGACAGCTCCAGCCGCCCGCCGTCGGCCTCCACCAGCGCACGGGCGAGGGCGAGCCCGATGCCGGTGGACGAGCCGACCGACACGCCGCGGTCGAACACGTGCGGCACGAGCTCCTCGGGCACGCCGGCGCCCGCGTCGGTGACCTCCACCAGGAGGCTGGTCTCGGCCGCACGCGCGCTGAGGGTCACCGTGCCGGAGCCGTGCTGGACCGCGTTGTCCAGCAGTGCCCCGATCGCCTCCCGGATGCGGGCGGGCGTGACCCGGGCGAGCAGCCCGTCCGGCACCCGGACCTTGAGCGACCGGCCGTTCGCCTTGAGCGCGGGCCGCCACTCCTCGGCCACGGCCGAGAGCGCCTCCCGCAGGTCCTGGGGCTCGGCGCCGGCGGCCCGTGCGACCCGGGCGGCCTCCAGCAGCTCGTCGAGCACCTCCGCGAGCCGTTCGGCCTGCTCGAGCGCGGCGAGCGCCTCGCTGCGCGCCGTGGGGTCGGGATGGGAGGCGAGCTCGTCGAGCCGCAGCTGCAGCGCGGTGAGGCGGCTGCGCAGCTGGTGGGACACGTCGCCGACGAGGGCCCGCTCCCGTTGCAGCAGGTCCGCGAGCGCGACCGCGGAGGTGTCGAGCACGTCCGACACCCGGTCCAGCTCGGGGATCCCGTGGCGGCCGGGCACCGCGCGGAAGTCGCCTGCCCCGAGCCGCGCCGCCCGGTCGGCCACCCCCTGCAGCGGCTCCGCCAGCCGCCGTGCGGTGACGGTGGCGACCACGGCGCCGGTGCCGACCGACAGCACGACGAGCAGCAGCACCACGGCCGTCACCTGCAGCTGCTCGGTGCGCATCAGCTGCAGCGGCTCCTGCATGACGAGCACGTCGCCCGGCGCGAACGGCAGCGACTCGGAGACCGGGTCGTCCCCCACGTCGGCGCCCACCACCTGGTCCGGCTCGCCGGCGCGCTGCAGCACGAGCCGCCCGCCCGTCGGCACCGCCAGCTCGATGGACGCGCGGTCGATCGTGGCGCCCGCGGTGTCCAGCCGGGCGGCCACCTGTTCGAGGCGCGACAGCAGGTCGGCGCGGTGGATGTCCTCCACCAGCCGCCACGTGGTGATCGCGAGCGGCCCGCCGAGCACGAGCGCCGTGATGGCGACCACGAGCAACGTCGACTGCAGTATCCGGCGGCGCACGGCTAGTCGTGGTTGAAGCGGAAGCCGACGCCGCGCACCGTGGCGATCCTGCGCTCACCGCCGATCTTGCGGCGCAGCCACGACATGTGCATGTCCAGCGTCTTGGACGTCTTCATGTCCGGGTCGTTCCACACCTCGCGCAGGATCTCCTCCCGCGTGACGACCTGGCCCGCGCGCAGGAGCAGCACCCGCAGCAGCTCGAACTCCTTGTTGGCGAGGCCCACCTCGGCGCCGTCCACGAGCACCCGGCGGCCGGAGAGCTCCATCCGCACCCCGCCCACCTCGACCGCCTCGGGGGTGAGCCTGCGCAGCAGGGCCCGCACGCGCGCGAGGAGCTCGGCGAGCCGGAAGGGCTTGCCGACGTAGTCGTCGGCGCCCGCGTCCAGCCCGACGACGAAGTCGACCTCGTCGGTGCGGGCGGTGAGCATCAGCACCGGCAGGTCCGGGTCGTCCAGCCGCACCCGCCGGCAGACCTCGAGGCCGTCCATGCCGGGCAGGCCCAGGTCGAGCACGAGCAGGTCCACCTGGCCGCGCCGCACGCGCTCGAGCGCGGCGGTGCCGTCGGTGGCGACCTCGACGACGTACCCCTCTCGCTGCAGCGCCCGGGACAGGGGCTCGGCGATCGCGGCGTCGTCCTCGGCCAGCAGGACGGTGGTCACAGAACCCAGTCTAGGCAGGGGATCATCCGAGGGTGTCCGACGACGAGCGACCCCGTCCACCTGCCGCTGCCGACGAGCGCACCATGCTCGCGGGCTGGCTCGACTGGCACCGCGCCACCCTCGAGGTGAAGTGCGCCGGGCTCGGTCCCGCGCAGCTCGCCACCCGGGCCGTGGAGCCCTCCGGGCTGACCCTGCTCGGCCTCGTGCGCCACATGGCCGACGTCGAGCGCGCCTGGTTCCGCCGACGGCTCGGCGCCGAGGACGCGCCGCCCCTGCACTACTCCGACGCCGATCCGGACGGCGACTTCGACAACGTCGACCCGGCCACCGCCGACGCCGCCACCGTCGAGGCCGCATTCGCCACCTGGCGCGCCGAGTGCGCCCGCGCCCGGGAGATCGCCGCCGCACTCCCGTCCCTGGACGTGATGGTCACCGACCGCGCGGGACGGCGCCTGTCGGCGCGCTGGGTGCTCCACCACATGGTCGAGGAGTACGCGCGCCACAACGGCCACGCCGACCTGCTGCGGGAGCGGATCGACGGCACCACCGGTGAATGAGGCAGGCTTCGTAGCCGTGGATGCCGACCTCGAGCTCGCCCTGCGCCTCGCCGACACGGCCGACGCGATCACCATCGCGCGGTTCCGGGCCGCCGACCTGCGGGTCACCCGCAAGCCGGACCGCACGCCCGTCACCGACGCCGACACCGCCGTCGAGGACGCGCTCCGCCAAACGATCGACGCGGAACGGCCCGGCGACGCGGTGCTCGGCGAGGAACGCGGCGGTGCCGTGGTCGACGCGGAGCGCGGCTGGGTGCTCGACCCGATCGACGGCACGAAGAACTACTCCCGCGGCGTGCCGGTCTGGGCCACCCTGATCGCGCTCACGGTGCGGGGCGAGCCGGTGGTGGGGGTGGCGAGCGCACCCGCGCTGGGCAGGCGCTGGTGGGGCGCGCGCGGCGAGGGCGCCTGGGCCTCGGACCCGTCGGGCACGCGGCGCATCGCGGTCTCGGGCGTGAGCGAGTTGGCCGACGCCTACCTCTCGACCACCGACGTCAAGGCGTTCGCCGAGATCGGCAGGCGCGATGACTACCTGCGGCTCGTCGACGCCTGCTGGGAGACCCGCGCGTTCGGCGACTTCTGGATGTACTGCCTGGTCGCCGAGGGCGTGCTCGACGTCGCGGTGGACGCCGTGGCGAGCCCGTGGGACCTCGCCGCCCTCGTGCCCATCCTCACCGAGGCGGGCGGCGCGCTCACCGACCTCGGGGGCGCCGCGACGTTCACAGGCGGCGACGGGCTCGCCTCGAACGGTGCCGTCCACAAGGCCGCTCTGGAGATCATCGGGCGATGACGGAGCTCTACTTCGAGGACTTCACCCCCGGCCGGGTCTTCGACCTCGGCACCGTCGCAGTGGACCGCGACGAGATGCTCGCCTTCGCGCGCCGGTTCGACCCGCAGCCCTTCCACGTGGACGACGAAGCGGGCAAGGCGTCGATCTTCGGCGCCCTCGCGGCGTCGGGCTGGTTCACCGCGTCGCTGTGGATGCGCACCTACGTCGACGGCGTGCTCGCGCGCGCCGCCTCCCTCGGCTCACCGGGCGGTGAGGAGATCGCATGGCCCGCTCCGGTGTTCGCGGGCGACGAGCTGCGGGCCGCGATGGAGGTGCTGGAGGCACGCCGCTCCCGCAGCCGCCCGGAACTGGGCCTGGTGAAGCTGCGCGCTTCCCTGCAGCGCGGCGACGAGACGGTCTTCCGCAGCGTCTTCACGGGCATGTTCGGCACCCGGGACGGGACGAGAACCTCCTGACGACGCTGCGCCGCGGAGCGACCGCCGGCGTGGTGGGTCAGCCGCGGTCGGCCAGCTCCTTCTGGTACTTCTCCGTCATGTGGGCGACCGCGGCCACCTGCTGCTCGGCGTGGCCGGAGCGGGTCTCGCTGGCCCGCGCCTTGGCGTCGAGCGTGGCCTGCGCCTGGCCCTGGAACCGCGGCATCACGTGCTGCGCGATCAGCTCGTAGGAGCGACGGGTGGCCTGCGGGTTGGCCCATTCGTGCGCGAGCAGCAGCATGGCGCCGAACCCGCCGGACTGGTCGACGAGCCGCTGCACCTGCGCGGCCGCGTCGTCCGGCGTGCCGATGGCCCCGATCCCGGCCTCGTTGACGAAATCGATCATCTCCCGCACGTCGCCGCCCTCCACGGCCATCTGCGGGAACGCGGCCACCTTCTGGAAGTAGCGGAACCACTGCTCGATGCCGTGTTCGACCTCGCGATAGGCCTGCTCGCGCGTCTCCGCCACGTGCATCAGCCCGACGAGCCGCCACGCCGCCCGGTCCACCGTGGTGCCGAAGGTGGCCGCCCGCTCCTCCATGACGTTCCAGTGGTGGGCCAGCGCGTCGAAGCCCTCCTTGGTGAGCGTGGCCCCGATCGAGAGCAGCCCGACGCCGTGCCGGCCCGCGAGTCGCGGCCCGGTGGGCGAGGCCACCGCGGCGACGGCGACGTCGAACAGCGGGTCGGAGTAGGGCCGCAGGTGCAGCCGGGCGTCGATCAGCTGGTGGGTCCGGGTGGTGGCGGTGACCGGCTCGTCGCCTCGCAACAGCCGCATCACGATGTCGAGGTTCTCCTCGAGCAGCTCGCGGGTGTCGGTGGGGTTCAGCCCGATCATCGCCGAGTCGGTGGGCAGGGAACCGGGACCGACGCCGAGCATCACGCGCCCGCGCGTCAGGTGGTCGAGGAGCACCATGCGCTCCGCCACCCACAGCGGGTTGTGGTAGCTCAGCGAGATCACGCCGGTGCCGAGCCGGATGCGCTTCGTGCGCTCGGCCGCAGCGGCGATGAAGATCTCCGGCGACGCGATGATCTCCGAGCCGGCGGAGTGGTGCTCACCGATCCACGCCTCGTCGTACCCCAGCTCGTCGAGGTGCTCGACGAGCCGCAGGTCGCGCCGCAGCGCGCTGGTCGGGTTCTCCCCCGCGGGGTGGAAGGGGGCCAGGAAGATGCCGAACCGCAGTCGGGACACGGGCTGCTCCAGTCGTTGCTGACGGGGAGCTTCGACCGTAGGCACGTTCGGCCCGCCAGGTCACCCCTCCGATCGGTGGGGCCGCCGGTCGAGCAGCGCGTCGACGTCGATCCGCATCTCGAACGGCTCGGCGACGACGAGCTCGCCGCTCGCGGTCCGACTCTCCACGTACCCGTCGCCCGGAGCCGCGAGGGTGAATGCCGTGATGGTGGGCGCAGGTGGGTCCAGGTCGACGAGCCAGTAGTGCGGAATGCCTGCTTCCGAGTACTCGAACGGCTTCAGGTGGGTGTCCACACGGCGGGAACGAGGAGAGATGATCTCGACGATCAGGAGCACATCGGACGCGCTGAGCTGCTCCTGGTCGCTTCGAGCACGGGTGATCACGACGCCAACGCCCGCACCACCCGCGACGGCGACGGCCGCCCGAGCTTCTCGGCCATCCACACGCTCGTCCCGACCAGCGCGTCGAGGTCCACGCCGTGCCCGACGCCGAGGCCGTCGAGCATCCACACGAGGTCCTCGGTGGCGAGGTTGCCGGTGGCCGACTCGGCGTAGGGGCAGCCGCCGAGCCCGCCGGCGCTCGCGTCCACCGTGCGAACGCCGTGGCGCAGGGCGGCGAGCGTGTTGGCCAGCGCCTGGCCGTAGGTGTCGTGGAAGTGCACCGCGATCTGGCGGACGGGAACCCCGGCCGCGACGCACGCGTCCAGCACCGCGTCCACGTGCCCGGGGGTGCCGGTGCCGATCGTGTCGCCGAGGGAGATCTGGTGGCAGCCCATCGCGGCGAGCCTGCGCGTCACCGCCGCCACCTGCTCCGGCGCGACCGCGCCCTCCCACGGGTCGCCGAAGCACATCGAGACGTACCCGCGCACCCGCAGGCCGGCCGCGAGCGCCCGCTCCACCACCGGCTCGAACATGGCGTACTGCGAGTCGAGCGTGCGGTTGAGGTTGCGCTCGGCGAAGGTCTCCGTGGCGCTGGCGAAGATCGCGACGTGCGAGACGCCCGCGTCGAGCGCCCGGTCGAGGCCGCGCTCGTTGGGCACCAGCACCGGGTAGTCCACGCCGTCGGCGCGCACGAGCCTGCGCAGCAGGTCGCCCGCGTCCGCCAGCTGGGGAACCCACTTCGGGTGCACGAAGCTGGTGGCCTCCAGCACGCGCAGGCCCGCGGCCGCGAGCCGGTGCAGGAACTCGGCTTTCACCTCGACCGGCACGATCGCGGACTCGTTCTGCAGCCCGTCCCGCGCGCCGACCTCGTAGATCGTGACGTGCTCCGGCAGCCCGGGGGCGGGCACCGGCATCGGAAGCGGTCTGGTCACTGTTCCACCTCGTTACCGGCCCAACTCGTCGTAGAGCACGGCGTGCACGTGCCGCACGCCCGGGACGTCGTCGAACTCGAGGGAGTCGTCGGACTCCGACTCGACGACCAGCGTGCCGGTTCCGAGCATCCGTTCCAACAGGCCCTGCCGGAACTGCACGCCGCTGATCCGCTTCAGGGGGATGTCCATGCCGTGGCGCGTGAGCACGCCCTCGCGCACGAGCACGCGGCGATCGGTCACCACGAAGTGGGTGGTGCGCCAGCGCACCACCGGGTACGCGGTGAACCGCCCGACGAGCGCGAGGCCGGCCACCGCGAGCCCGAGCCACGCCCACGGCGCCCACGTCTGCGCGCTCACGAGCGCGGCGAGGAAGCTGGCCACCCCCACGACGAGCAGCAGCACGACCACGGGCACCACGAGCATCTTCCAGTGCGGGTGCCGGTGCACGACCACCTGCTCGTCATCGACGAGGAGGTCGTCCGGGTAGACCACGCACCCCACGGTAGGCGTTCGCCGCGTGGCCCCGTCCGAGGACGCGCTGACTCACGACCCGGACGGGCGCACGTGCACGACGTCGCCCGCGGCGACGGCGCGGCGGTGGCCCGCCGCGTCGAGGATCAGGAGCCGCCCGTCGCGGTCGACGTCCTCGGCGATGCCGTGCAGCGCAGCACCCCCGGG
This sequence comes from Pseudonocardia adelaidensis, assembly GCF_039543345.1. Classification (NCBI taxonomy): domain Bacteria; kingdom Bacillati; phylum Actinomycetota; class Actinomycetes; order Pseudonocardiales; family Pseudonocardiaceae; genus Pseudonocardia; species Pseudonocardia adelaidensis. Next base: position 271,497 of record NZ_BAABJO010000002.1, read on the forward strand.
CAGCTCGACCCTCACCTCGGAGCCGAGGGTGACGCACCCGGCGCGGTAGTCGGCGCGCAGCCGGGCGGACTCCGCGTCGCCGCGGCCGTCGCGCCACTGCGCCTCGCGCTCGGCGAGGCGGTCCAGGAAGGTGGTGAGCACGCGGGTGCGGTCGACCACGGCGCCCTCGTCGGCGAGCGATGTGGCGCCCGGCTGGTCGGGTGGCGAGGCCGCGACGTTCAGCCCGACGCCCACGACGACGGCGGGCCGGACGGCGTCGGCGACCTCGGCGAGGATGCCCGCCGCCTTGCGCTGCCCCGCGCCGAGCAGCAGGTCGTTGGGCCACTTGAGCCCGGCCGGGACGTCGCAGACCGCACGGATGCTGTCGAGCAGCGCCAGCCCGGTGAGCAACGGCAGCCAGGCGAAGCGGGCCGGCGGAACGCCGGTGGGACGCAGCAGCACGCTGACCGTGATCCCGGTGCCCGGCGGCGCCACCCAGGTGCGCGCCAGCCGGCCGCGCCCGGCCTCCTGGTGCTCCGCGACGAGCACGGTGCGATCCGGCGCCCCGGCCGCGGCGGCGGCGAGGAGGTCGGCGTTGGTGGAGCCGGTGCGGTCCACGACGTCGACCTGCGCCCACGCCCCGGTGAGCGCAGCCCTCAGCGCGGCTGCGTCCAGCGGCTCGACGGTCCGGTGCATGGCTCGGGACGCTACCGGCGAGCCATCGGGCCCGCTCGCCTTTCCCAGCCCCCGCGACGGACGGCGGCCGAGCGTCGCCGGGCGCGCGCCGGGTCGCGTCGGGAGGTCCGTCGGCGGCAACCCGATCACCCTGCTGCAACCCCGCGGCTGCGTGACGCGCATCGCGTCGGCGGAGCGGCGGGCGGCGTTAGGCTGCCTGGCCATGAGCGCCGCAACGGAGCCGTTCGCCTCCGGCCCCGACGAGCCCGACATCCACACCACCGCGGGCAAGCTCGCCGACCTGTACCGGCGCACCGATGACGCGGTGCACGCGGGCAGCGAGGCCGCGGTCGAGCGGCAGCACGCGAAGGGCCGCCAGACCGCGCGCGAGCGCATCGACCAGCTGCTCGACCCCGACTCGTTCGTCGAGATCGACGCGCTCACCCGGCACCGCTCCACCAACTTCGGGATGCAGGACAAGCGCCCGCTCGGCGACGGCGTGGTCACCGGCACCGGCACCATCGACGGGCGGCCGGTCGCGGTGTTCAGCCAGGACGCCACGGTGTTCGGCGGCGCGCTCGGCGAGGTGTACGGCGAGAAGATCGTCAAGGTGATGGACCTGGCCGCCAAGATCGGCTGCCCGGTCATCGGGATCAACGACGGTGGCGGCGCGCGCATCCAGGAAGGTGTGGTCGCGCTCGGGCTCTACGGCGAGATCTTCGTGCGCAACGTCCGCAGCTCCGGAGTGGTCCCGCAGATCTCGCTGGTGATGGGGCCGTGCGCGGGCGGCGCGGTGTACTCGCCGGCCATCACGGACTTCACGGTGATGGTCGACGGCACGAGCCACATGTTCATCACCGGCCCGGACATCATCAAGACCGTCACGGGCGAGGACGTCGACTTCGAGGAACTCGGTGGCGGCCGGGCGCACAACACGAAGTCCGGGGTGGCGCACTACCTCGCCGAGGACGAGGCCGACGCCTTCTCCTACGTGAAGGAGCTGCTGTCGTTCCTGCCGTCGAACAACCTGTCCGAGCCGCCGACCTACCCCGCGCCGGAGCCGACCGGGGGTGCGATCGCCGACTCGCTCACCGACAGCGACCTCGAGCTCGACGCGATCGTCCCGGACTCGCCCAACACCCCGTACGACATCCACGACGTCATCACCCGGGTGCTGGACGAGGGCGAGTTCCTCGAGGTGCACGCCCTCTTCGCGCCCAACATCGTGGTCGGCTTCGGGCGGGTCGACGGCCGCTCGGTCGGGGTGGTCGCGAACCAGCCCACCCAGTTCGCGGGCTGCCTGGACATCGACGCCTCCGAGAAGGCGGCCCGGTTCGTCCGCACGTGCGACGCGTTCAACGTCCCGATCCTCACGTTCGTGGACGTCCCCGGCTTCCTGCCCGGCACGGAGCAGGAGTGGAACGGCATCATCCGCCGCGGCGCGAAGCTGATCTACGCCTACGCCGAGGCCACCGTCCCCAAGGTCACGGTGATCACCCGCAAGGCCTACGGCGGGGCGTACGACGTGATGGGGTCGAAGCACCTCGGCGCGGACGTCAACCTCGCATGGCCCACCGCGCAGATCGCCGTCACCGGGGCGGCGGGCGCGGTCAGCATCCTGTACCGCAAGGAGCTCGCCCAGCTGGCGGGTGACGAGCTCGCCGCCCGCCGGGCGGAGCTGCAGCAGGAGTACGAGGACACCCTCGCCAACCCCTACATCGCGGCCGACCGCGGGTACATCGACGGCGTCATCCCGCCATCGCACACCCGCGGTCACGTCACGCGCGCGCTGCGGCTGCTCGCCACGAAGCGGGAGGCCGTACCGGCGCGCAAGCACGGGAACATCCCGCTGTGACGCCCGAGGACGGTACGACGGGCGGCGGTACGACCAACGACGGGCCGAGCACCCCTGAGGAGCGCCGGGCGGCGTTCCGGGTGGTCAGGGGCGATCCGTCGGACGCGGAGCTCGCCGCGCTGACGGTGGTGCTCGCGGCCGTCGCCGCACCCCGGCCCGCCCCGGCGCCGCGCGTCCCGGACCGCTGGTCCGACCCGGCCGCGCGCTTCCGCACGCCGCTGCACCCGGGCCCCGGGGCGTGGCGTGCCTCGGCATGGCCTCGCTGAAGCGCACCTCAAGGCTTCCTCAAGATGCTGGCCCGGTCCTCGTGGCGCCGCCCACACTCGGGCCCACGGCCGGGGCGATCGGCGTCCAGGGGGACGGTGCGCCTGCGGCCACGAGGAGGCGATCGAGATGGAAGCAGTCATCTGGTTCGGAATCGCCGCGCTCATCGTGATCGCCGCGGTGATCGCCGCGATCGGCCGTCCGGGCGACGGCCCGGGCCGAGGCGGCCGGAACGTCGCGAGCCGCGGCTCGCGGCGGCGGGTCGGCAGCTACAGCGGTGTGGCCGGCTACGGCGCGTGGAGCGGCGACAGCGGCTCGAGCGGCTGCGGCGACAGCTCCGGCGGTGGCTCCAGCGGCGGTGACTGCGGCGGCGGAGGCTTCTGACCACGAGCACGACGGACCGGCCCGTCCCCTCGGGGGCGGGCCGGTCCGCTGCGTCCTGAGGTGATCAGCCCGCTCGGGCCATCGCGGTGCGGGCGAGCGCGTGCTCGACCAGCCTCACCAGCGCGTCCCGGCTCGACTTCGGATCCCGCGCGTCCATCCACACGAGCGGGCAGTCCGACGAGAGGGCGAGCGCGTCGCGCACGGTATCGACGTCGTAGTCGTCGGCGCCGGGGAACCGGTTGACCCCGACGACGAACGGCAACCGCCGGTTCTCGAAGAAGTCGATCGCGGGGAAGCAGTCGTCGATCCGGCGCAGGTCCACCAGCACGACGGCGCCGACGGAGCCGCGGGCGAGCTCGTCCCACATGAACCAGAACCGGGACTGCCCCGGGGTTCCGAAGAGGTAGAGGATCAGCGAGTCGTCGACGGTGATGCGCCCGAAGTCCATCGCCACCGTCGTGGTGGTCTTGGTGGGCACCATGTCCGCCTCGTCCACCCCGATCGACGCGCTGGTCATGGCCTGCTCGGTGAGCAGCGGCGGGATCTCCGAGAGCGACGTCACGAGCGTCGTCTTGCCCACCCCGAACCCGCCGGCGATCAGCACCTTCAGCGGAATCAGGTCGCCAGGCTCAGTGTGAGCGTGCACGTAGTCCCTCCAACAGCCGTTCCAGGATCTCGGGTGTCGGCCCGCCCTCCGCCGCAGGCGGGAGGTGCACGGCCAGGTAGCCGGCGTCGACGAGGTCGCTGACGAGCACCCTGGCCACGCCGACCGGTACGCGCAGCGCCGCCCCGATCTCGACCACCGAGATCGGCCGTGCCGCGAGGTCGACGGTCGCGCGGTACTCCAGGTGCAGCTCGTCGGCGCGCTGGCCGGTCGGCGTGACCGTCACCAGCGTCTCCACCGGCAGCTCCGCACCGTTCGAGGAGCGGGTCCGCCCACCGGTGAGCGCGTACACCGGTACCACCCGGCCGCCGTGTTCCTCACGGACGCCGAACGAGTTGCTGCCCATCGCGTCGGGGAGCACCACCACTACCTTCCGGCGCTCGCGCGCGGAGCCGGGGTGAGGGCGTGGCCCACGCGCGACGCGAGCATCGTCATCTCGTACCCGACCATGCCGATGTCGCACTGCCGTTGGGTGAACACCGCCAGCGTGGCCCCCTGGCTCACCGACGAGACGAACAGGTAACCCCCGGCCATCTCGAGGATGGTCTGGGTGACCGGACCCGCGTCGAGCAGGTGTGCCGTTCCCCGGGCCAGGCTGACCAGCCCCGAGGCGGCGGCGGCCAGCTGGTCGCCCAGCGCCACCCCGACGTCGGGCGACGTGGCCAGCCGCAGCCCGTCGCCGGAGACCACGACGCCGTGGACGACCCCCGGGACGTCCCGGGCGAACTCTGCGAGCAACCAGTCCAGCTGCCCCGATCGGATGCTCACCGACGCATCCCTTCTGTTTCTCCAGCTTCCTCGACGACGGCCTGCGCCGCCTGCCTGCTGGCCTGGTACCGCGAGAGGGCGCTCGCCGCGGCGTTGTCGATCGGTGGTGCGGCGTCCGGCTCGTCGGCCGTCGCCTGCCGCAGCTCCGGCGCGAGGTGCGCCTGGGGCACCCGCCGCCGCAGCCCCGGCTTGCCGTTCGCGGGGACGGCCTCTCCGTTGCGCCGCGGGGCGGGGATGTCCGAATCGGCCGCCGCGTCGGGGACGTCCTGCGTGGGCCCCGTCTCGGAGACCGCGGGCAGCGCCTGCCGCTGCCGCGGGGTGGGCGAGGGCTGCCAGGAGGCGGGCGCCGGCGTCTCGGCGGTGCCGGTCGTGCCGTCGGCGCGGCCGGTGTCGACCGGCTCGCGGTCGCTGTGGCGCGTCGTCGCGCCGACCGACTCCGGGTTCCACCACCCGCGCCAGCCGCCCTCCGGTGCGCCGTCGAGCCCGTGCCGGTTCGGCTCGGCAGGCCCGCCGGACCACTGGACGCCCGAGGAGCCGTTCGCGCTCCGGGCGGTGCCCGCGGTGGACACCGGCTCGACCCAGCCGGTGCTCTCCGGCCGCTGGTCGACCCGCGGCTCGCGGTGGCTCACCCCGCCGGTGACGTACGGCCGCGCCTCCGTGATCCCCACGTCGAGCGGGAGCGTGACGTCCGCAGGGGCCGCGGTGAAGAGCGCCGCGGGGAGCGCGACGACGGCCGTGACGCCCGACCCCGGGGTGTTGCCGAGCGAGACCGAGATGCCGTGGCGGGCGGCGAGCCTCGCGACCACGTGGAAGCCGAGCCGCTGCGCGACGGCGAGGTCCACCTCTCGCGGGCTCGCGAGCAGCTCGTTGGCCGCGACGAGGTCCTCGGGCGGCATGCCGACGCCCCAGTCCTCGATCGTCAGCAGGTAGCCGCGCTCGTCGCGCCGGTCGGGCCGGGCGCGGATCGTCACGGCGGTGTCCGGAGGCGAGAAGCGCACCGCGTTCTCGGTGAGCTCGGCGAGCAGGTGGGTCAGGTCGGCCACGGCTCCGCCGGAGACGGCGATGCGGTCGTCGATCGCGAACACGACGCGGTCGAGGTCCTCGGTCTCGGCGATCGCCGCGCGCACGACGTCGCGCAGCGGCACGGGTGCGGACCAGGTGCGCGGCGGCTGCTCGCCCGCGAGGACCAACAGGCTCTCGGCGTTGCGGCGCACCCGGGTGGCGAGGTGGTCGAGCGTGAACAGGTTGGAGAGGGTGTCGGGGTCCCGCTCCTTCTCCTCGAGCTGGTTGATGATGTCCAGCTGCCGGTAGAGCATGCTCTGGTTGCGGCGGGCGAGGTTGACCAGCATGTCCGAGGTGAACTGGCGGCGCCCGATCTCCGCGTCCGCGGTGATGAGCCGCCGGCCGAGCGCCTCCTTCTCCGTCTGCTCCTCCTCCGTGATCCGCCAGAAGATCACCATGCCGACGCAGGCGATCAGCACCGAGATGCCGTGGATGAACGACCACAGCCACGGATGGGCCTGGGCCGCCGGGTGGTTGAAGATCAGGTTGCCCAGCCAGATCGTGCCGATGCCGTGGCTCACGAAGGTGAACGCGACGTTCCAGAGGAACGGCACCCAGTCCTGGTAGAGCGCGATGAACCCGATGATGATGAAGAAGTGGAAGTGCGCCTCGATGGTGCCGGTGGTCAGCACGACCAGCCCCGCCGAGCAGAACACCAGGCCGCCCGTCACGCAGAACGACGCGAGCCTGCGGGTGCGCAGCACGTGCCCGAGCACGAGGAAGGCCACAGGCGCGATCAGCGTGTAGCCGATCTCGAGCGGCGGGACGCGCAGCGCGAGCCCGAGCACGAGCATGGACGGGATGTGGATCAGCAGGACCCACTGCAGCAGTGTGTGGCGCCGCTTCCACTGCTTGTCGTCGAGCGTGTTGCCGCGCGGCAGGTAGGCCAGCAGGCGGTTCAACGCCCGGCCCTTTCCGTCGGTTCCCTCCTCGGGAGGGCCGATCGGCGCACTGGTCTGCATGGAGGTCTGCTCCGTCCGGTCGCCTACACGATTTCCGTGCACGGTCGGCGGGACAGTACAAGGCGAACTCGAGCACCCGGCGATGCTCGCGGCGGCGATACGCGAAATGGCCTAACCGCTGGACCGCTCGGCCTCGGCCTTCGCCCGTTCGGCTCACTCGCAGGATAGAAAATGGTCGGTTAGCGACCAGGCACAATTACGGCTAGCAGGCATGCAAATGCGTTGCGTCACAACCTAGCGTCTCTGAGCGCGGCGGAGCCGCCGCTGGGCGCGTCACGCTCAACGGTACGTATCGTCAGCATGAGGAGTAGTGAGGATCGGCCAAATGGCCGCACGAGAGCGTCCATTCGGGCCGACTTCCCGCCGCCGAGGGCGGGTTACAGTGCGATCACGCACCTCTCCCCGCTCCCTACAACGATCAACTCGCCGGGAAGGTGCGCCGGAAAGCCGACGACGTCAGGGCCGACGCCGTCATCGGCGAACATCCGTACGGCTCGCGGCATTCGCCGAATCATTCTTTGCTGTGCTCGAAAATCTCGACTACGGAGATCCGCGTGAGAATCCTGCTGCTGTGCTCGTCGTTCAACGGCCTCACCCAGCGGATATGGACCGATCTGCGAGGGGACGGGCACGAGGTCACGACCCAGACGGCGAGCTCGGACGCCGCCATCAGAGGAGCGGTCGCCGCCACCGATCCGGACGTCATCATCTGCCCGTTCCTGAAGGAGCGAGTTCCGGACGACGTGTGGTCCTCCCGCCCCACCGTGATCCTCCACCCCGGGCCGGAGGGCGACCGCGGCCCCTCGTCGCTGGACTGGGCGATCAGCGAGGCGGAGCCGGCGTGGGGCGTCACCGCGCTCGGCGCGATCGGCGAGATGGACGCCGGCCCGATCTGGGGCACCCGCACGTTCGCCCTCCCGGCCGACCCACCACGCAAGAGCACGCTCTACGCGGGCCCGGTCACCGAGGCCGCCGCCGCGCTCGCCCGCGAGGTCGTGGCGAAGGTGGCGGACCCGGCGTTCGCGCCGCGGCCCCTCGACTACTCCCGCCCGGGTGTCCATGGTCGGCTGCGGCCCACGATGCGCCAGGTCGACCGCCGCTTCTCGTGGTCCGACCCCACCGAGGACGTGCTGCGGCGCATCCGGGCGGCCGACGGCTCGCCCGGCGTCCGCACCGAGCTGGCCGGGCTCCCGGTGTCGGTGTTCGACGCGCATCGCGGGCCTGCCACGCCCGGCGAGCCGGGCACGATCGCCCTGCGGCGCCACGGGGCGGTGCTCGTCCGCACCGGCGACGGAGCGCTCTGGATCGGGCACCTCCGCCCGATCGGCGACGGCCCCCGCGTCAAGCTGCCCGCCACCGCGGTTCTGCGGGACCGGCTCGGCGGCGTCCCGGAGTCGCTCGAGCCGCTCGGCGCGCCGGGCGGCGGCTACCGGGAGATCACCTACCAGCGCCACGGCCCGGTCGGCGTCGTCGGCTTCGACTTCTACAACGGCGCGATGTCCACGGCGCAGTGCCACCGGCTCGCGGCGGCGCTGCGGGCCGCGGCGGCCCAGGACACGTCGGTGCTGGTCCTGCGCGGCGGGCAGTTCTTCTCCAACGGGATCCACCTCAACGTCATCGAGGCCCGCCCGGACTCGGCCGCCGAGGCCTGGCGGAACATCAACGCGATCAACGACGTCTGCCGCGAGATCATCACGTGCACGCACCAGCTCGTGGTCGCCGCGGTGGGTGGCAACGCCGGTGCCGGCGGCGTGATGCTCGGCCTGGGGGCCGACCAGGTGCTGGTGCGCGCGGGCGTGGTGCTCAACCCGCACTACCGCACGATGGGCCTGTCCGGTTCGGAGTACTGGACGTACACGCTGCCCCGCCGGGTCGGGGCCGCCGAAGCGCAGCGGCTCACCGGGGAGTGCCTCCCGATCGGCGCCGCCGAGGCGGTGTCCACCGGCCTCGCCGACGCCGTGCTGCCCGGCTCGCCGGACGAGTTCGACGCCAGGGTGCTGGAGCACGCGTTCCGGCTGGCCACCGCCGACGGACTGGCCCAGCACCTCGCGGCGAAGGCGGCGGCCCGGGCGGCCGACGAGCGGCAGCGGCCGTTGGAGACCTACCGGATCCGCGAGCTGGCCGAGATGAGCCGCGACATCTTCGACGACCGGTACTGCTTCGCGTCCGCCCGGCACGCGTTCGTGACGAAACGGCCGGCACCCGCGGCGGAGCAAGCCCGGCACGCCGAGCTGGTGTCCCCGGCGGCGGGCTCGTAGCGGGCGGCGGGCCGGCGGTCTCGTAGGCTGACCGGCCGTGCGTGTCGTGCTGGCCTCCGCCTCCCCCGCCCGCCGGGCCGTGCTTCGAGCCGCGGGTGTCGACCCGCTGGTCGAGGTCGCCGACCTGGACGAGGACGCGCTGCTCGCGGCGATGCCGCAGGCCGCACCCGCCGAGAAGGTGACGCACCTCGCCGCCGCGAAGGCCACCACCGTCGCCCGGCGCATCGGCCACGACCACCCCGACGCGGTCCTGATCGGTTGCGACTCGATGCTGCACGTCGGCGGCGAGCTGGTCGGGAAGCCGGGTGACGCGGACACCGCCCGCCGCCGCTGGAAGGCGATGACAGGCGGCACCGGCGAGCTCGTCACCGGCCACGCCGTGCTCCGCTTGGAGGCGGGCGAGATCGACCGGGTCGCCGAGGGGCACGCCGTCACGACGGTCCGGTTCGCCGAACCGAGCGACAGCGAGCTGGAGGCCTACCTCGCCACCGGCGAGCCGCTCGTCGTCGCGGGCGCGTTCACGCTCGACGGCCTGGGCGGGTGGTTCGTCGAGGGCATCGACGGCGACCCGTCGAACGTGATCGGGATCAGCCTCCCGCTGGTGCGGCGACTGCTGTCGGCCGTCGGCGTCCGCGTCACCGATCTGTGGAGCGGACCCACCGGCTGATCCAGGACCTCCCGTCCGGGCAGGTCCGACGACCGAGGCAGGCTGTGCCCGTGGAGGTACTGCTGCTCGTCGTCGGCCTGATGCTCGCGGCCGTGCTCCTGGTCGGGGTCGGCGACCGGACGCGGCTGCCGTGGCCGGCGCTGATGGTGCTGCTCGGGGTCGTGGTCGCGGCCGTGCCGGGACTGCCGGACGCGTTCGACCTCGATCCCGACCTGATCCTCCCGCTGTTCCTCCCACCGCTGCTCTTCGCCACGGCCCAGCGCACGTCGTGGGCGCTGTTCCGGGCCCGCTGGCGCAGCATCGCGCTGCTCGCCGTCGCGCTCGTGGCCGTGACGATCGCGGCGGTGGCCGGCACCGCGCTCGCGCTCGTGCCCGGCATCACGCTCACCGCGGCCTTGGCGCTGGGCGCGATGGTCGCACCGCCGGACCCGGTGGCGGTCGAGGCCGTCGCCGGGCCGGTCCGGATGCCACGCCGGTTGCTGTCGGTGCTGCAGAGCGAGGGCCTCTTCAACGACGCCACGGCGCTCGTCGTGTTCCAGACCGCCGTGCTCGCCACCGTCCAGGGCAGCGAGCTGTCGCCCTCCGGCTTGCTGGTGCGGTTCGTGCTCGGCGTGGTCGCCGCGGCCGCGCTGGGGATCCTCTTCGCCGGCATCGCCCGCTGGATCACCGACCGGGTAGCCGACCCCACCGGCCGCAGCGCGCTCACCCTCGTGCTGCCGTTCGCGGTCTACCTCGCCGCCGAGGAGCTGCACGCGTCCGGGGTCGTCGCCGTCGTCGTGGTCGCGCTCCAGCTGCGCGCGGCCAGCGCCGTGGACGAGGCGGCGGAACGCCTCGTGCAGCGATCGTTCTGGGACGTGGTCGAACTGCTCGTCACGGGCGTCGCGTTCGGCCTCATCGGGCTGGACCTGCGGCAGGTGGTCGAGGCGGCCGGACCGGACCTGCCGCAGATGCTCGGGCACGCCGCCGTCGTCTGCGGGGTGGTGGTCGGCATCCGGGCGGCCTGGATGGCCGGAGCGTGGCTCCTCGTCCGGCGCGCGCCCACCGCGTTGGCCGCGCCCGTCACCGGCCGCGAGGCCGTGGTGCTCGGCTGGTGCGGGATGCGGGGCCTGGCGACCCTCGCCCTCGCCCTCGCGCTCCCGGTCGCCACCGTGGACGGACCGTTCCCGGCCCGCGCGGAGCTCGTGGTGATCGGGTGCTTCGTGCTGATCGTGACCTTGATCGGGCCCGGGCTCACGCTCCCGCTGCTCGTGCGGCTGCTCGGTGTGCAGGCGGACGCGGACGCGGAGCGGGCGGCCGAGGAGGAGCTCACCCTGCGGGCCCGCCGCGCCGCGCTCACCCGCATGTCGCGGCGTGAGCGCACCGCCGACCTGCCGGACGAGGCGGCCACGGCGCTGCACGAACGGATGGGGCGGCTCGAGGCGCTGCTACGCGGCGACCCGCCGACCACCGAGGAACGCGACCGGTTCGAGGCCCGGCGCCGCGGCCGGGCGCTCGCGATGGAGGTCCAGGCGGACGCGCTGGCCGCCGCCCGTGAGGAGGTGCTCGCGGCGCGCCGCGAGCCCGGTGTCGACCCGGAGGCGGCCGACCGGGTCCTGCACCGGCTCGACCTGCGGACGGTCCTGCTCGACTGAAACGACAGGACTAACCTCTCCGGCATGGGACTGCCCAACGACACCGACCCGAAGCTGGCCGTGTACGCGCACCCGGAGCGCCTGGTCACCACCGAGTGGCTCGCCCAGCACCTGGATGACAGCGGACTCGTCGTCGTGGAGTCCGACGAGGACGTGCTGCTCTACGACACGGGGCACATCCCGGGCGCGGTGAAGGTCGACTGGCACACCGAGCTGAACGACCCGGTCACCCGCGACTACGTCGACGGCGAGCGCTTCGCCCAGATCTGCGCGGAGCGCGGCATCGCGCGCGACACCACGGTCGTGTTCTACGGTGACCGCAACAACTGGTGGGCCACCTACGCGCTCTGGGTGTTCTCCCTGTTCGGGCACCCCGACGTGCGGATCCTCGACGGCGGCCGCGCCAAGTGGGTGGCCGAGGGCCGCGAGATGACCACCGAGCAGCCCAAGCCGACCCCCGTGGACTACCCGGTCGTGCAGCGCGACGACTCGCAGATCCGGGCGTTCAAGGAGCAGGTGCTCGACCACCTCGGCAAGCCGCTGGTGGACGTGCGCTCACCGGGCGAGTACTCCGGCGAGCTGCTGCACATGCCTGACTACCCGCAGGAGGGCGCCGTGCGCGGCGGCCACATCCCGGGCGCGGCGAGCGTGCCGTGGGCCCGCGCGGCGGCCGAGGACGCCACGTTCAAGCCGCGGGCCGAGCTCGAGGCGATCTACCAGCAGGAACAGGGCCTGTCGCCGGACGACGACGTCATCGCCTACTGCCGCATCGGCGAGCGGTCGAGCCACACCTGGTTCGTGCTGACCCACCTGCTCGGCTTCTCGAAGGTCCGCAACTACGACGGCAGCTGGACAGAATGGGGCAACTCGGTCCGCGTGCCGATCGTGCAGGGCTCGGAGCGCGGATCGGCATGACGGCAACCCTGCCTCCGCAGCTCGCGGAGCTGGTCGACGACTTCGCGGGCGTCGGGCCGAAGGACCGGTTGCAGCTGCTGCTGGAGCTCTCGCAGGAGCTGCCCGAGCTGCCGGACCGCTACGCCGACGCGGCCGACACGATGGAACAGGTGCACGAGTGCCAGTCGCCGCTGTTCCTGGCGGTCGAGGTGGACTCCGACCCCGAGCGGCGCGTGCACCTGTTCTTCTCGGCCCCGAAGGAGGCGCCCACCACGCGCGGCTTCGCGTCGATCATGCACGCCGGCCTGGACGGCGAGGCGGCCACCGACGTGCTCGCGGTCCCCGACGACTTCTACACCGCCCTCGGCCTCGGCGAGGCGGTGAGCCCGCTGCGGTTGCGCGGCATGGCCGCGATGCTCGCGCGGATCAAGAAGCAGGTCAGGGCCGCGACGGCAACCTGAGGCCGCCTTTCCCGCAACCTCAATTCCTTGTGAAGAACGTTCCGCGCACCAGGTGTGGGCCGCAACACTGTGGTCCGTCTCATGAAGACGGCCCAGGAGGTGTTCGATGGCCCTCGCAGCTACCGCTGAGACCTGGGGCATCGCCGGTTCGACCTTCCTGTCCGCCTACCTCCTGATCGCCACGACGGTCGGGGCAGGCGGCATCTGCGCGCGACGTGCGCTCGCCGAGCCGGGAGCCACGAAGCCCATCGACGACCTCACCGACCGGCCCCACGACGTCGCGTACCTGGCCGGCGGCGGCGAGCTGGCGGTCTGGTCGGCCCTGTGCGCGATGCACCTGCGCGGCACGCTCAGGGCCGCCGACGGCACGGTGCGGGCGGTCGGGCGCCTCGAGCCCGCCGCCGACCCGCTGGAGGAGGCGATCCACGACACGGCGGCCACCCCGGTCGGGCGGCGCCGCCTCGTGTTCCACCACTCGGTGCGGCCCGCACTCGCCGCGCTCGAGGAGCGGCTGGTGGCCGGTGGGTTCCTGCTGTCCGACGACCGCCGCAGGCGGATCCGGCGGGTCGGGTTCTGGATGCTCGGGGTCGCCGCGCTCGGGCTCCTGCGCGTGCTGGCCGACATCGCCGAAGTTCGACCGGTCGGGCTCCTCGTCACCGCGCTCCTGATCGTCACGGCCGTGGCCGTGGTGCAACTCACCCTGTCGCCCCGGCGCACCCGGCGCGGCAACCGCGCGCTTGCCGCGCTGCGCGACCGGCACCGTGCACTCGCACCGGACGGGGAACCGGACTGGCAGTCGCGAGGGCCCGCCGGCGCCGCACTGGGGATCGGGCTCTTCGGCACGGGGGCGCTCGCGGCGTCCGCGCCCGGTCTCGCCAGGGAGATCGCACCCCAGGTGAGGGCCACGCGGACCTCGGGTCTCGCCGTCAGCGGAGGGGGTGACGGCGGAGGTGGCGGTGGCGGCAACCGGGGGTGAGCCGCCGCCGCCGGGGGATCGGCCGAGGTGATCGCGACGCCTGACGCAACCGCACGTCGGGCACGGTCGCAACCACCTCGCCCCCGCAGCGTCGTCTCGAGGGGTGACGGGGCTGCGGGGGACGGGTCCGGCCGGACCGGCATCGGTCACACCACGGTCCGTTGATCGCGCATCGATCCCTAAACTCCCGGGTAACCACTGCGCCGGGGCACAGGTTCCCGGGGCACGCCACTCCAGGAGGCCGACCGTGCCGCGTTTGAGCAAGGTCCTCGTGGCCAACCGCGGGGAGATCGCTGTCCGGGTCGTCCGGGCATGTCGCGACGCCGGGATCACGAGCGTCGCCGTGTACGCGGACCCCGACCGCGACGCGCCGTTCGTCCGGCTGGCGGACGAGGCGTTCGGGCTGGGCGGCAGCACGGCGGCCGAGTCCTACCTCGACTTCGACAAGGTGATCGACGCCGCCCGCAAGGCGGGTGCCGACGGGATCCACCCCGGCTACGGCTTCCTCTCCGAGAACGCCGGCTTCGCCCAGGCCGTGATCGACGCCGGCATCACGTGGATCGGGCCCACCCCGCAGGCGATCCGCGACCTCGGCGACAAGGTCACCGCGCGGCACATCGCCACGCGGGCCGGGGCCCCGCTGGTGCCGGGCACGTCCGAGCCGGTCTCCGGCCCGGATGAGGTGGAGGCGTTCGCCGAGGAGCACGGGTTGCCGATCGCCATCAAGGCCGCGTTCGGCGGCGGCGGCCGCGGCATGAAGGTCGCGCGGGAGAAGAAGGAGATCCGCGAGCTCTACGAGTCGGCGGTCCGCGAGGCCGTCGCCGCATTCGGGCGCGGCGAGTGCTTCGTGGAGCGCTACCTCGACAAGCCGCGCCACGTCGAGGCGCAGGTGCTCGCCGACACCCACGGCAACGTCATCGTCGTCGGCACCCGCGACTGCTCGCTGCAGCGCCGGTTCCAGAAGCTCGTGGAGGAGGCGCCCGCGCCGTTCCTGTCCGACGAGCAGCGGGCCACGATCCACGAGGCCGCCAAGGCCATCTGCAAGGAGGCCGGCTACCACGGCGCCGGCACCGTCGAGTTCCTGGTCGGCCAGGACGGGCTCATCTCGTTCCTCGAGGTCAACACCCGGCTCCAGGTGGAGCACCCGGTCTCGGAGGAGACCTCGGGGCTCGACCTCGTGCGCGAGCAGTTCCGCATCGCCGAGGGCGAGGTGCTCAACCTGCTCTCCGACCCGGAGCCGCGCGGGCACTCGATCGAGTTCCGGATCAACGGCGAGGACGCGGGCCGCAACTTCCTGCCCGCTCCCGGCACCGTCTCCGCGATCACGCTGCCGTCCGGACCCGGCGTGCGGGTCGACGCGGGCGTCGAGGCGGGCTCGGTCGTCGGCGGGCAGTTCGACTCGCTGCTGGCCAAGCTCATCGTCACGGGTTCGGACCGGGCGCAGGCCCTGGAGCGCTCCCGCAGGGCGCTCGCCGAGTTCCAGGTGGAGGGCATGGCCACGGTGCTGCCCTTCCACCGCCTCGTCGTGGACGACCCGGCGTTCGCCGCTGCTTCCGACGAGGACTTCACCGTGCACACGCGCTGGATCGAGACCGAGTGGGACAACACGGTCGAGCCGTTCACCGGAGGCGAGGGCGCCGACGCCGAGGCGGCTCCGCGGCAGACGGTCGTGGTCGAGGTGGGCGGGCGCCGGCTGGAGGTGTCGCTGCCCGGCGACCTCGCGATCGGGGGCGGCCAGGCCGCTGCGGCGAAGGCCCCGCCCCGCAAGCGCGGCGGCGGCAAGGGCGGTTCGGCCGCGTCCGGCGACGCCGTCACCGCGCCGATGCAGGGCACGATCATCAAGGTCGCCGTGTCGGACGGCGACACGGTCTCGGCGGGTGACCTCGTCGTCGTCCTGGAGGCGATGAAGATGGAGAACCCGGTCACGGCGCACAAGGCCGGCACGATCACGGGCCTCGCGGCCGCACAGGGCAGCTCGGTGTCCCAGGGCACCGTCATCTGCGAGATCAAGGACTGAAGGACCTGGAACCGGTCGAGATCAACGCAGGTCTCTGGTACCTGCGCGCCCTGCGCTGCGACGAGAGGGTGGACGGACCGGCCTGCGGTGGTCGCCTCCAGCCTCGACCCGGAGATCGCGCGGTGGCGGCACCGGCCGCCTGCCGACCCCGCCGACGCGGAGGCCTACATCCGGCGGCGGGCGGCCGAGTGGCTGCGTGACGAGCGCTGCTCGTGGGCCGTGTGCGAGCCGACGACCGGCGAGATGCTCGGCGAGGTGGAGCTCGCCGAGCTGGACCTCTGCCACGGCACCGCGGATGTCGCCTGCCTGGCGCTCCCGGCGGCGCGCGGGCGCGGGATGACCGCCACCGCCCTCTCCGCCGTGCTGCGGTTCGCGTTCGGCGGGCTCGGCCTGCACCACGTCACCTACGCCTGGGCGGACGGCAACCTCGCCTCCGGACGCCTCGCGGAGAAGTGCGGATTCCGGGTGGAGGGGCGCAAGCGCGAGGCGTGGGTGGTCGACGGGCGCCGGGTGGACGTGCACATCACCGGCCGACTGGCGACTGACGGTTGACGATCGACTACACGCCGAATTAACGTCGACGGGCCAGGTGATTCCACAGCAACCCGCACCGTGCTGAACAAGTGCATAGCGGAAAGCAGTGACTACCCGTGTGACAACCGACCACGGGGCCCGGTGATCCCGCCACGCGGAGCGCCGCGCCGCGGATCCGTTCACCACGCTGGCTCAGGCCGCGCCGTGAACACGCCAGCAGTCCCCTCCGGCGACCAGGATCCGTCATGCCCCCCGACACCTACATCACTAGTCATATCCATACCGACGGGCCGATTCCCGGCCCCCACTCCCTGCTCACCCTCGTCTCCGCTGCGTACCCGCGCAGCGACGGGCGACCGACCTCCGTGTTCACCACCAACGTCCGAGAGCTGCCCGGAGCCACCCTCCACCCGCTCGCCCTCCAGTCCTGGAGGCGTCGGTCGGAGGACTGGCTCTCCACCCGGCGGGCCAGCCGACCCCCTGCCCCTGCGATGAACGCCTACGCCAGCTGGGTCCGCCGGCTGCCGGGGCGTCCGGTGTTCGTCACCGACACCGCTGACCCGGACTACCTGTTCCTCTACTGGTACCTGCAGCGGTTCACCGGGAGCTGGCCCTTCGCCGGCACCCGCGGCGACGCGGAGCTCCACCGCCGCCTCGCCTGCACGACGCTCTGCCCGCTCACCGGGTGCCGCACCACCGACGCTGCGCTGGCCCGGACGAGCTGATCGACCTGCCGACGGCCGGTGTGGGGCCCCGCACCGGCCGTCGGCGTGTTCACCGCCGTTCGCACTCGCACACGTTTCCGCGCGAACGGCCGTCCCGGGACGAACCGGCCACCTAGCGTCCCGGCTCGTGGCCGAACCCATACCCGTCCTCTCCCACGACACCCGCCGGCACGTCCTCACCACCGCCGAGTTCGACGTGCTGTGGGAGTGGCTCGGGCTGGCGCCCACCCCGGTCGTCCTGCAGCTCGCCTCCCCCGGGCGCACCCACGCCGAACGGCGGTCGGTGCAGGGCACCGCGTGGCGGGCACTGCGCGAGCGCGGGCTCGGCGGGTCCGACGGCCCCGACCCGGAGCTCGCCCGGCTCCTGCACCTGCTCGCGCGTCCCGACCAGCAGCTCGAGTTGCGGGCGTGGTGGGGCCGCGAGGTCCGGGTGCTCGCTGCCGGCCGGCACGGCACCGGCGCCCTCGCGCTGCGCGAGGGCGACACGGTCACCGTCACGGCGTGCGGCTCGCTCCCGATCGGGCTGCTCGGGGCGTTCCCGCCTGCCGACCGCGGCCCCGGCCGGGCGTGCACGGTGCCCAGCGCGGTGCTCGCCACGGCGCCCGCCGCCCGGGCGCGGCCGGCGCTGGTCGATGCCGGGGTGGCGCCGCCCGACGCGGCGCTGCTCACGGCGATGGTCGCAGGCACCCGGCGGCGGGCCCAGGTCGTGGCGCTCGGCTCCGATCGGTGGGGCGTCCTGCGCCGGGCGGGCGGCGTGATCGGCGTGCTCGACGGGCCGCGGGGCCGCTACCTGCTCACCCGCAGCACCGGCGAGGACGGCGTCGAGTGGGCGACCATCGCCCCGGCCGACGACCGGCAGCTGCGGCACCGCATCGCCGACCTGCTCGGCACCGCCGTCGCCGCGGCGCGCGGCTGAGCGCTACTCGTCGAGCCCTGCCGCCAGCCCGCGCCCGGCGACGGCCCCGGCCACGCCGGCGAGCACGGTCAGCCCGGCGAGCACGATCGCCAGGAACCCGAGCCCGGACACGAGGAGGCCCACGCCCGCCGACACCGCGCCGACGGCGAGCCCGGTGCGGGCCACGGCGGCCCCGGTGCGGTTGCGGGTGACGACACGGGCGGCGGCCGCGGTGAGCAGGATCGCGACCAGCCCGCTCAGGGGGGCCAGCAGCGCGGTCGGCGGGAGCACGAAGTAGGCGACGTCGTCCACGAGCTGCGCGCCGACCCCGGCGAGCAGCGCGGCGCCGACGGGTACGCGGGACGTGGCAGGCAGGGTGGTCATGCCTGCGATGCTCCGCCGCGGCGCACTCCCGGGCATCGGGGATCGCCCGGAGCCACCCCCGACCCACCCGCGAGTCCCCCATCCTCGAGGGGCGAGTTCCCCGCTCCGATGGGCGAGGCCCCCAGGAGCCAGCGAGTCTCGCATCGAACGGGCGAGTTCCCGTGTCATCCGCCGAGACGCCACGCTCTGAGAAGGGTCCGCCCAGCGGAACGCCACGAGTTGTCCACATCACCGCCCAGTTGTCCACAGCTCCGTGGAAGCTCCACCAGACCGACCTCGACCAGCGCATCGTTGTCGCCATGGCACTTCCGGTTCCCGGCCTGCACGGCGCACACCGGCGCTCCGACCTGGTCGCTCGCTTCGGAGCGACGAGGATCGCGAACGCCGTCCGCGGCGGCGAGCTGCAGAAGCTGTGGCGGGGAGTGCTGGTCGACCCGTCCCGGCTGCTCGACCCACGCACACGGGGAGCCGCTGCACTTCTCTCCGCGGGGCCCCGTTCGGTTCTCACCGGCGTCACAGCGGCCGCCGTCCACGGCTGCGACGCCGTCGAGTCGACAACGACGCACATCCTGCTCCCTTACGGGTGCCGCACACGCAGCCGCGAGGGTCTCGTCGTCCACCACGGATCGGGATTCGCACACGACGTCGAGGAGGTCGACGGACTGCGCGTACTGCCGCTCGACCGGGTGATCGCCGACCTGCTCTGCGGGCTCCGCCCGCAGGACGCGCTCGCCGTCGTCGATCAGGCTCTTGCACGAGCGCGCGAGGCCCACCCGGTGTTCCGCAAGCAGGTCGCCATGCGGCTGGAACAACGCCTGGATCCGCGTGGCACCGTACGCGCGGCAGGCTTGCTCGACCTCGCCTCGGAACGCGCCGACTCACCTGCCGAGAGCTGGATCCGGCTGCTCGTGGTCGAGAACGGGCTTCCTGTACCCGAGGTGAACTGGCCGATCGCCGACGCGACAGGGCGGGAGATCTACCGGCTCGATCTCGCCTGGCCACAGCTGCGCATCGCGCTCGAGTACGACGGCATCGCCGCCCACGCCGGGCGGGAGGAGCACGATGCGCTGAGGCGGGCCGACCTCACGCGTCGCGGCTGGATCGTCGTGGTTGTCACGAAGGAGGATCTGCGCTCGTTCACCCGGGTCGTGGTTGCCCTGCGGGCGGCTTTCGCCACTCGGGGCCATACGTGGTGAGGCGTCAGAGCGACTTGCGGCTCGGACGGCTGCGCAGTGCCGCGACGTAGTCGTCGGGCGCGCCGGCCTGCTCGGCGGCGTCCGCGATGACCCCCAGGTAGCGCGCGCTCGGGAGCCCACCCTCGTAGGCGTCCAGCACGTAGATCCAGGCGAGCACGTCGCCCTCCAGGGTGTGCACCCGCAACCGCAGCTTCTTGTGCAGCCCGAGCTCGCCGCCCTCCCAGCGGTCGAGCTGGGCGGCATCGAGCTCGGAGACGTCGTAGAGCACGACGAACACCTGCGAGCCCGGGTCCTCGACCACGGTGGAGAGCGCGCCCTCCCAGCCGAAGTCCTCGCCGCCGAATGTGAGCCGCCATCCCATGAGCCACCCGGTACCCGCCATCGGCGAGTGCGGGGCACGCTCCTTCATCTGGGCGGGATCCATGTTCGACCCGTAGGCGGCGTACAGCGGCACCGCCACAGAGTAGAGCGGCGCCTCCCGCGTACCGTGCTCGGGGAACGAAAAACGGACAGGAAGGGCGTGCTCCGGTGACGCGGATCGTGATCATGGGTGGCGGACCGGCGGGCTACGAGGCCGCCTTGGTGGCTGCCCAGCACGGCAGCGACGTCACGCTCGTGGAGCGCGCAGGCATGGGCGGCGCGTGCGTGCTCGACGACTGCGTGCCGTCGAAGACCTTCATCTCGTCCGCGGGGGTCCGGGTCGACATGCACCGGGCGCCCGACCTCGGTGTCACGACGGATCCGCACGCGATCGGCGTGGACCTGCCCACGGTGCACGCGCGGGTCAAGGGGCTCGCGCTCGCCCAGTCGGCCGACGTCCGGGCCCGGGTCGAGCGGGAGGGCGTGCGGATCATCCGGGGCACGGCCGCCTTCAGCGAGAAGGCCTCGGCACACGCGCCGCACCTCGTCGATGCCCGCACGGCCGACGGGGCGGGCGAGGAGCTCCCGGCCGACGTCGTGCTCGTCGCCACCGGCGCCACGCCGCGCGTGCTGCCCGACGCCGTGCCCGACGGCGAGCGGATCCTGACCTGGCGCCAGCTGTACGACCTGCAGGAGCTGCCCGAGCACCTGATCGTGATCGGTTCGGGGGTCACCGGTGCCGAGTTCGTCTCGGCGTACGTCGAGCTCGGGGCCCACGTCACGTTGGTGTCGAGCCGCGACCGCGTGCTGCCCGGTGAGGACGCCGACGCGGCCGCCGTGCTCCAGGACGTCTTCACCGAACGCGGCGTCGAGATCCTGTCCCAGGCCCGCGCCGACTCGGTGAAGCGCGACGGCGACGGCGTCGTCGTCACCCTCGCCGACGGCCGCACGGTCACGGGATCGCACGCGCTCATGACGGTCGGCTCCGTGCCGAACACCGCCGACCTGGGCCTGGAGAAGATCGGCGTCGAGACCGGGCGCGGCGGGTTCATCCCGGTCGACCGCGTGTCACGCACCTCCGTGCCCGGCGTGTACGCGGCCGGCGACTGCACGGGCCTGCTCATGCTCGCGTCGGTCGCCGCCATGCAGGGCCGGATCGCCATGTGGCACGCGCTCGGTGAGGGCGTGGCGCCGATCAAGCTCAAGACGGTGGCGGCCGCCGTGTTCACCCGTCCGGAGATCGCCACCGTCGGGATCAGCCAGCGGGCGATCGACGCAGGCGAGGTTCCGGCCCGCACGATCATGCTCCCGCTCTCGACCAACCCGCGCGCGAAGATGCAGGGGCTGCGTCGCGGGTTCGTGAAGCTGTTCTGCCGCCCGGCCACCGGCGTCGTGGTCGGCGGTGTCGTGGTCGCTCCGGTCGCGAGCGAGCTGATCCTGCCGATCGCCCTCGCCGTGCAGAACGGGCTGACGGTGGCCGACCTGGCCCACACGTTCTCGGTCTACCCGTCGTTGTCGGGGTCGATCACCGAGGCCGGGCGGCAGCTGATGCGCCACGGCGACCTCGACTGACGTCGAACAGCGCATCGACGCTCGCCGCGAGCGCGGAACTCCGGCCACGGAACGCGGGACTCGCCCCCACGGTGTGGGGGCGAGTCCCGGCGCGCCGCAGGTCAGGCCGTCAGGGCGGTGAGGGCGGCGTGGGTGAGTACGCGGACCCCGAAGGGGAGGGCGCGCTCGTCCAGGTCGAACGTGGGCTGGTGGATGTCGCGCATCGCGCCGTGACCGGGCCAGACGCCCAGCCGCGCCATCGCCCCCGGGACGTGCTCGAGGTACCAGGCGAAGTCCTCGCCACCGCTGGACTGCTGCGTCTCGGCCGAGGCGTCCGGGCCACCGACGGTGACGGCGGCGCCGGCGAGCATGCCGGAGCTGACCGCCTCGTTGACGACCGGCGGGACGCCGCGGATGTGCTCGAGCTCGTAGGTCACTCCGGTGGGGGCGAGCACGGACTCCACGAGCCGCTGGATGGTGTCCTCCAGCTCACCCCACGTGGCGTGGTCGGCCGTGCGCAGGGTGCCCCGCAGCACGCCGTGCTGCGGGATCGCGTTGGCCGCCTCGCCCGCCTGCACCGCGCCCCAGACGAGGACGGTGCCGGAGCGGGGGTCGACCTGCCGGGTGAGCAACAACGGGACCTGCGTGATGAGCAGGCCGATGGCCTCGACGAGGTCGGCGGTGAGGTGAGGGCGCGAGGTGTGGCCGCCGGGCGACGTGAGCCGGACCTCGACGACGTCGCAGGCGGACGTGATCGGGCCGACCCGGGTGCCGAGCCTGCCGACCTCCAGGCGCGGGTCGCAGTGCAGCGCGAAAACCCGGTCGACACCCTCCATGGCGCCGTCGGCGACCATGTCGATGGCGCCCCCGGGCTGCACCTCCTCGGCGGGCTGGAAGATCAGCCGGACCCGGCCGGGCAACGCGGGCGCCGAGGCCAGCGCGAGGCCGGCGCCGAGCAGCATCGCGGCGTGGGCGTCGTGGCCGCAGGCGTGCATCACGCCGTCGACCGTGGAGGCGAACGGGAGCCCGGTGTTCTCCTGGAGGGGCAGCGCGTCGAGGTCGGCGCGCAGCGCTACGCAGCGCCCGCCGAACCCGATGTCGCAGACGAGGCCGGTGCCGCCCGGAAGGGTGCGGGGCTCGAGGCCGGCCGCCATCAGACGTTTGGCGATCATCTGCGTGGTGCGGAGCTCGGTGCGGCCGAGCTCCGGTACCGCGTGGAACGATCGACGCCAGCCCACGACGTCGGCGCGGTGGGCGTCGAGCCAGGCATCCAGCCAGGCAGGGCCGCTACCCGCACCGAGGTCGGGAACGTCGAGGTCGGCGACGGCGAGGTCGGAATGCGCCTCCAGGAGGGTCACCGGGCACCACCGGCCCGGCCGACCCCCGGTCGGTCTGCCACGGCGCGGTGCGTCAGCGGACCGCGCATCGAGGCTGCTCTCACGTGCATCTCCCAATCGTGCTCACCCGGACAGCGGTAGACCAACCGGAACTGGGTCTGTTCGCGGGTTCGGCGCCGAGGTGTTGCCGATCTGAGGCGGGCGGGCCCGTAGTTGCTGACGAACGGTCGTCGAGCCGCGCGCCGAACGGGGACTCGTGCCGTTCGTCGCGTCTGTTACGCGCGCGAGGGGCCTCCGGATGCCGCCCGGAAGGGCGCTGCGGGGCCCGTACATGAACCGGCGTTACCCGCTGGAGGGCCCGTGACGCCCGTCGCGGCCGACACCACCCGGATCGGGGATCGGGGGCCGGAGGCGCAGCGTGCGCCCCGACTGGCCAGAATGGGTGGGTGGGACAGGACGGCTCGGACGGCGAGCGGGTGCGGCGGATCGGCGGCCGCTACACGCTGTCCGGCCAGCTCGGCGCGGGTGCCATGGGCACCGTGTGGTCGGGCTTCGACGAGGTGCTGCAGCGCCGGGTCGCGGTCAAGGAGCTGAAGGTCCCTCCCGGTGTGCCCTCCCACGAGGCCGCCGAGGCGCGGGAACGGATCATGCGCGAGGCACGTGCGCTCGGCGGTCTGTCCCACCCCAACATCATCACCGTCTTCGACGTGGTCGACGTCGAGGGCGAGCCCGTGGTCGTCATGGAGCTCGTGCCCTCGCGCAACCTCGCCACGATGATCAGTGAGCACGGCACGCTCACGATGTCGCAGGTCGCGGTCGTCGGGTTCGCGACGGCGGGCGGGCTGCGCGCGGCGCACCGCAGCGGGATCACCCACCGCGACGTGAAGCCCGGCAACGTGCTCATCGCCGACGACGGCCGCGTCAAGCTCACCGACTTCGGCATCGCCCGCAACGTGGCCGACGCACCGATGACGAGCGCGGGGCTGGTGCTGGGCTCGCCCGCGTACATCGCGCCCGAGGTGGCGATGGGCAAGGCCGTCACGCCCGCTGCGGACCTGTGGGGA
Organism: Pseudonocardia adelaidensis; assembly: GCF_039543345.1. Taxonomy (NCBI): domain Bacteria; kingdom Bacillati; phylum Actinomycetota; class Actinomycetes; order Pseudonocardiales; family Pseudonocardiaceae; genus Pseudonocardia; species Pseudonocardia adelaidensis. The sequence goes on from NZ_BAABJO010000002.1 coordinate 295,060, forward strand.
CTGGGCGCCACGCTGTTCGCCGCCGTCGAGGGCCGCCCGCCCTACGACGTGGGCGGCGACCCGGTCGCCACGATCACCGAGGTCGTGGACGGCGACGTGCCCCGGCCCCGCGGGTCCGGGCCGGTCGCGGACGTGATCGTCGCGTTGATGCGCAAGGAGCCCGAAGCGCGGATGCCGCTCGAGGAGGTGCGCCAGCGCCTGCGGCCGCTCATCGAGGACCCGGACGACCCGGTCTACCCCGGCTCGCCGGACGCTCCCACGATCGGGGCCGGCATCCACGTACCCGCACCGGCGCCGCGCAGCGAGATGTCCGGTCCGCGCCCGGCCCCGGCGCCCCTGGCGCCCGACCCGACGGGTGCGCGCGCCCCGGTCGGCGGCGCACCGCTCGCCCCGGCGCCGGGCCCGCTGCCGGGCCTGCCGCGCTCGTCGTCGAGCTCCGGGGGCTTCGTCGCGGAGCCCGCTCCACGCGGCGGGGTCACCGGCCTCGCCGCGGTCGGGTACGTCCTCGCCGGGGCGGCCGTCGTGCTGGCCGGGATCCTGGGCGGCTGGACCGCCACCCGCCTGCTGGGCGGCCAGTCCCCCGAGACCACGCTGAACGTGACGTCGGCGAGCACCGAGCTCGCCCAGCACAGCGACCAGCTCGGCTTCACGATGCCGGTGCCCCGCGGCTGGACCGCGTTCCCGCACGAACCGGCGGACGGGCAACCGTCGGTCAGCTTCGTGAGCCCGGACGGCAGCGAGGAGCTCACGGTGCAGCGGACCGCGTCCGCCGAGGCGGGCCAGGAGGTGTCCGGCACCGTGCTGGACGGCCCGACCGAGACGGCCGACGGCGCCGTCCAGCTGCGGTACACCGACACCGAGCGCACGTCGTGGCGGCACATCGAGCCCGCGGGGAAGGGCGCGTGGACGGTCACGCTCACCGTGCCGCAGCGCGCCGCGGGAGAGACGTCGGCCGACCTCTTCCAGCTGCTCGTGGAAGGGTTCGCCCCGACCACCGCATAGGCTGCCGGCCATGAACGCCGACGACCCCGCCGCCGCGGCTGCGGCCATCGCGAAGGCCACCGGTGTGGACAGCCACGACGTCGCCGTGGTGCTGGGCTCCGGGTGGCGCCCCGCCGCCGACGTGATCGGCACGCCCGAGCACGAGCTCGCGATGGCCGACCTGCCCGGCTTCCGCCCGCCGGGGGTGGCCGGGCACTCCGGCACCGTGCGGTCCGTGCCCGTCGGTGGGCGCAGCGCCCTCGTGCTGCTCGGACGCACCCACCTCTACGAGGGCCACGGCGTCGAGCCCGTGGTGCACGGCGTGCGCACGGCCGCCGCGGCGGGCTGCCGAACGGTGGTGCTGACCAACGCCGCAGGCGGGATCCGCGACGGCATGCGCGTCGGCGAACCCGTGCTGATCTCCGACCACCTGAACCTGACGAGCCTCTCCCCGCTCTCCGGCCCACGCTTCACGGACCTGACGGACCTGTACTCGCCGCGGCTGCGCGCGATCGCCCGCGAGATCGACCCGGAGCTCGCCGAGGGCGTCTACGTCGGGCTGCCCGGCCCGCATTTCGAGACGCCCGCGGAGATCCGCATGTTCCGCCTGCTCGGGGCCGACCTCGTCGGCATGTCGACGGTGCTGGAGGCGATCGCGGCGCGGGCCGAGGGCGTGGAGGTCTTCGGCCTGTCGCTCGTCACGAACCTCGCGGCGGGCATCACCGGCGAGCCGCTGGACCACCACGAGGTGCTGGCCGCCGGTGCCGCGGCGGCCGGGCGGATGGGGGCGCTGCTGCGCGACCTGATCGAGCGGGCCTGATGCTCCGTCCCGAGCTGCGCGTCGCCGCGATGCGCTGGATCGCCGACGACCCCGACCCGGCCACCCGCACCGAGCTGCAGCGCGTGCTGGCCGCGGCGATGGTCGGAACGGCGGACGCGGCGGAGGAGCTCGCCGACCGCATGTCCGGGATGCTGCGCTTCGGCACCGCGGGCCTGCGCGGCCCGGTGCGCGCCGGACCGGCCGGGATGAACGTCGCCGTCGTCCGGCGGGCGACGGCCGGGTTGGCCGCGTGGCTCGCCCGCGGGGGCGAGCGGGGCACCGTCGTGGTCGGCCGGGACGCGCGGCACGGGTCGGCGGCGTTCGCGACGGCGGCGGCCCAGGTGCTCGCGGGCGCCGGGTTCGCGGTGCGGGTGCTGCCCGGCCCGCTGCCCACGCCGGTGCTCGCGTTCGCGGTCCGGGAGCTGGGCGCCGTGGCGGGCGTGCAGATCACGGCATCGCACAACCCGCCCGCCGACAACGGCTACAAGGTCTACCTCGCCGACGGCGCGCAGCTCGCCCCGCCGTCCGACGCCGAGATCGAGGCCGCGATCGCCGCGGCGCCCCACGCCGTCGCGATCCCGACCTCCGCGACGACCACCGAGGTGGACGTCACCGACGCCTACCTGGAGCGCGTCGCCCGGCTGCCCCGCGGGACGGTCCGGGACCTGCGCGTGGCGCTCACCCCGATGCACGGCGTCGGGGGCGCCACCGCCGTGCACGCGCTGCACCGGGCCGGCTTCACGAACGTGCACGTGGTCGGGTCGCAGGCCGCGCCAGACCCCGACTTCCCCACGGTCACCTTCCCGAACCCGGAGGAGCCCGGGGCCACCGACGCACTGCTCACCCTGGCCGCCGACGTCGACGCCGACCTGGCGATCGCCCTCGACCCGGACGCTGACCGCTGCGCACTCGCCGTGCCCACCGCGAGCGGGTGGCGGCTGCTCAGCGGCGACGAGACGGGGGTGCTGCTCGGCGACCACCTGCTGCGCTCCGGCGGCTACGCGGACCCGCTCGTGGCCACCACCGTGGTGTCGTCGTCGATGCTCCGGCTGGTGGCGGCGGCGCACGGCGCGCGGTACGCCGAGACGCTCACCGGCTTCAAGTGGATCGTCCGTGGCGGGCCGGGCCTCGTATACGGGTACGAGGAGGCCCTGGGGTACTGCGTCGACCCGGACACCGTGCGCGACAAGGACGGCATCGCGGCGGCCGTACTGGCCTGCGATCTCGCGGCCACGCTGAAGGCCGCGGGGCAGGCCCTGCCGGACCGGCTCGACGAGCTGGCCGTCGCCCACGGGGTGCACCTGACGGAAGGCGTGTCGCTGCGGATGGACCCCGCGGCGCGGGACGCGGCCGCGGCGCGGCTGCGCGCGACCCCGCCCGCGGGCTGGGCGAGCGAGCTGCCCGCACCGGACGTGCTCGTGCTGCGCCGCGAGGGCGAGCGCCTCGTCATCCGGCCGTCCGGGACCGAGCCCAAGCTCAAGGCCTACCTGGAGGTGGTGGAACCGGTCGCGGGCGCCGCCGCGCTCCCCGCGGCGCGGGCCGTCGCCCGGTCACGGCTCGACGGCCTGCGAGCGGAGGTCACCGCCCTGCTCGGCGCCTGACGCCGGGTCGTGAGTGGAAACGGGGGACGGTGGCCGGCGGAGCCGGCGGGGTGGGTAGATACAGCACTCGTACCCACTCACGGGTGGTTGCGGACGTCCAGGATCTGGCGCTCCCACATCGCGGCGATCACGCGGTAGCCCGCGGCGTTCGGGTGCAGCCCGTCGGCCAGCTCGTCGGGCTCCAGCAGCCCGGAGGTGTCGGCGTAGCGCACCGGGTGGCCGCGCTCCCGGAAGCCCGCGACGACGCCGGCGGCGAGGCGCTCGAACTCCGTCCGGTCCCGCGTGTCGCCGCTGAGCGGTGCCCACACGCCGGCGACGATCACGTCCGCGTCGGTGACCTGCACGATCCGGGCGATGACGGCGTCGAGGCGGCGGGCCGACTCCGCTGCCGAGGCGCCCTTCAACAGGTCGTTCGTGCCGGTGTGCAGCAGCACGACGTCGGGGTCGGCACGGCGCACCAATCCCGCGACGCGCGGGAGCAGGTCCTCGAGCGTCATGCCACCGTAGCCCTCGTAGTCGAGATCGGGCACCGAGGCGGGGCCGCCGTGCTGCGAGCCGACCATGTCGACCACCACGCCGTCGCGCGCGAGCAGCGCCTGCAGCGGCCCCCGGTACCCCGCCGTCTCCGGGCTGCCGGCCCCCACCGTGCTGGACGCGCCCAGTGGCATGACCCGCAACACGGCCGGCCGCGATGCCGGCGGCGGTGCCGGCACCGCCGCGGCGCTGCGCTGCACCGGGACGGCGCCCGCGCTCACCCCCACCAGCACCATCCCGAGCACCACGATCACGAGCAGCCCACGACCGACCAGAGAACCGACGCCCGCCATCCCGCCCCTTCGTCCGCCCGCAGGCCAATCTATCCGCCGGGCGGGGATGGGAGCATGCCTTTCGTGGCCCGGTTGCTGATCGTCCACCACACGCCGTCGCCCGCCACCGCGGAGCTGCTCGACGCGGTCGTGCGCGGCGCGTCCGACCCGGAGATCACCGGCGTCGACGTGGTCCGCCGCGCCGCGCTCGCCGCGACGGCCTCGGACCTGCTCGCCGCCGACGCGGTGGTGCTCGGCACGCCGGCGAACATCGGGTACATGTCGGGCGCTCTCAAGCACTTCTTCGACACCGTCTACTACGTCTGCCGCGACGACACGCGCGGCCTGCCGTACGGCTGCTACGTGCACGGCAACCTCGGGGTGGAGGGTGCGGTGCGGGCCATCGGGTCGATCACCGACGGCATGGGCTGGACGCGCGCCGCCGCGCCCGTCGAGGTGATGGGCGCGCCCGACAAGGCGGCGCTGGACGCGTGCTACGAGCTGGGTGCGGTCCTGGCGGCGGGGGTCGCGCCGGAAGGGTCCTAGATGGCGCCGAACTGACGGTCCCCCGCGTCGCCGAGGCCCGGCACGATGAACGCGGAGTCGTTCAGGCGCTCGTCGATGCTGGAGGTGATGACCCGCACCGGGAGACCGCTGTCGCGCAGGTGGGCGATGCCCTCCGGCGCGGCGAGCACGCAGATCCCGGTGACGTCGGTGGCGCCGCGCTCGGTGAGCAGCCGGATGGTGTGGGCCATGGAGCCGCCGGTGGCGAGCATCGGGTCGAGCACGAACACCGGCCTGCCCTCCAGCGAGGCGGGCAGCGACTCCATGTACGGCACCGGGCGGTGGGTGTCCTCGTCGCGCGCGAGGCCCACGAAGCCCATCTGCGCCTCCGGCATGAGGCCCAGCGCGGCGTCGGCCATGCCCAGCCCCGCCCGCAGCACGGGCACGAGCAGCGGCGGCGTGGCGAGCCGGTATCCGGTGGTGCGGGCCACCGGCGTGTGCAGCGGGGCCGTGGCCAGCGGGGCGTCGCGGGTGGCCTCGTAGATCAGCATGAGCGTGAGGTCGCGCAGTGCGGCGCGGAACGCCGCGTTGTCCGTGCGCGCGTCGCGCAGCTCCGAGAGCCGGGCCTTGGCCAGTGGGTGGTCGACGACCTGCACGTCCATGCCGCAGAGGCTAGCCGGGGTTCAGGACACCGGGTTCTGCCGCGCGGGCGTCGTAGGCGCTGCGCGCGGCCGCGATCTCGCGCTGGTGGCTCTCGGTCCACGTCACGAGCGCCTGGATCGTCTCGTGCAGGGAGGCACCGAGCGGCGTGAGCTCGTAGTCGACGCGGGGCGGCACGACGGGGTGGACGGTGCGGCGCACCAGCCCGTCGCGCTCGAGCTGGCGCAGTGTGACGGTGAGCATCCGCTGGCTGACGCCGTCGATCTCGCGGCGCAGCTCGGTGAACCGCAGCCGCCGCCGGTCGAGCAGCGCGATGACGAGCAGGGACCACTTGTCGGCGATGCGGTCGAGGATCTGGCGGACCTCGCAGTCCTCGCGGGTGTCCCACTGGTAGGCGTCGTCCCACTCGCAGCAGCCGGCGGACCCGGTGCCTCCCGGGTGCGTCGGTGACTTCGAAGTGCCTTCTTCCACGGCTGTCGATGGTGACGCACGATGCGGTCAGTTACAAGAGGGAACCGACCGAAAAGGGAGAAGACGCCGTGTCCGCACGAACCGCCCCGCCGCGCGCCCAACGGATGACCGCGCGCGCATGGGGCCTGCTGCTCGTCCTGTCGGGGGCAGCCTTCCTCGAGGGCATCGACGTCTCGATGATGGGCGTCGCGCTGCCGTCGATCCGCGCCGAGCTGGACATGTCGGTCAGCGCACTCCAATGGATCGTCAGCGCGTACGTACTGGGCTACGCCGGGTTCGTCCTGCTCGGCGGGCGTGCCGCCGACCTGCTGGGCCGCCGCCGGATGTTCCTGACCTGGCTGGTCGTGTTCGTGGCGTTCTCCGGCCTCGGGGGCCTCGCCACCGAGGGCTGGGTGCTCGTCGTCGCCCGGTTCGTCACCGGGGTCGCGGCCGCGTTCCTCACCCCGGCCGGCCTGTCGATCATCACGACGACGTTCGCCGAGGGGCGGGTCCGCAACCGCGCCGTGCTCGTCTACGCGGGTGCGGGTGCCGGCGGCTTCTCGCTCGGCATGGTGGTCGGCGGCCTGCTCACCGCCGCGCACTGGCGCTGGGTGTTCTTCGCGCCGGTGGTCGTGGCCGCGGTGCTGCTCGTCGCGGCCGCCGCGCTCGTCCCGCGCGAGGAACGGCGTGAGCGCGCCGCGGGCGGTGTCGACGTCGCGGGCACGCTGACGCTCACCGGCGCGATGTTGCTCATGGTGCTCACGGTGGTGCACGCGCCCGAGGTCGCGCTCACCACCACGCTCGCGACGCTCGCGGGCGCCGTCGTGCTGCTCGCGGCCTTCGTCCGGATCGAACAGCGCTCGGCCGCCCCGCTCGTCCGGCTGGGGATCCTGCAGTCCGCTCCCCTGCTCCGGGCCAACGCGGGCGCGGTGCTGCTGCTCGCCTCCTTCATGGGTTTCCAGTTCATCGCCGTGCTCTACCTGCAGGAGCTGCGGGGGTGGTCGACCGTGGAGACGGGGCTCGCGCTCGCCGTCCTCGGCATCGACGCGGTCCTCGCGCCGACGCTGACACCGGTGTTGGTCAACCGGTTCGGCAACTCTCGGGTCCTCGTCGTCGGGATGGTGTTCGCCGCGCTCGGCTACCTGGTCTTCCTCCCGGTCGGCCCGGACTGGACCTTCTTCGCGATGCTGCCCACCTTCCTCGCGCTCGGGATGGCGTTCACGCTCGCCTACGGGACGCTCACGATCGCGGCCACGGACGGGGTCGCCGACGAGGAGCAGGGGCTCGCGAGCGGGCTGCTGACCACGTCGTTCCAGTTCGGGGCCGCGCTGGGCCTCGCGGTCGCGACCGCGGTGATCGTCGCCGCCACCGCGGGCACCACACCGCAGGCCGTGCTCGAGGGGTACCGGGCGGGGCTGGTCGTGCCGGTGGCCGCGGCGGTGCTCGGCACGCTGCTGATGGCGGCGGGCCTGCGCGGGCGCACCCCGGTGCGCCGGGCCTGACCCGGCTCAGTGACGATGCCCGGGCAACGTCGGCCTCATGGGACGGCGCGCCCCGGCGTCTCGCTGCGCCACTCCCAGCGGCCGTCGTCCGCCCGGGCGGCGCGGAGCCGGTCCTCCAGCACCGGGTTCAGCTCGTGCTCCCGGCAGCCCGTGGCCGCCCAGCAGGAGACGACGATCTCGTCGCCCTCGACGTCCAGCCGCAGGAAGCTCTTGAACTGCGGCACGGCGTTCGAGTCGAACAGCAGCGACATCAGGTTGTGCGCGGGCGCCGAGCCGCGCGCGGGGAGCGGGAAGACGCGGTCGGCGGCGCGGCGGGCGCGGGCGCTGACGGTGGTCGGCGACGAGCGCGGGGGCTCGATGCCCACCCGCTCGGCCATGATCACCGTGGCCTCCTCGGGGGAGATCACGAGGCGGCCCAGCCCGAACCCGAGCAGCTTGTCGTAGCGGCGGCTGAAATGCGCGAGCGAGTCGCCGCGCAGCGGGTAGCAGCGGAAGTCCTCCTCGTGCACGGCCGGGGCGAGCCGGTCGACGTTCGGGATCTGGTGCGTGGCGGACAGGTAGGCGCCCGACCCGCCCGCCACCAGGTAGAGGATGGTGCGCCCGTCGCGCTGGAGCACGGGGTAGCGCTGGTAGTTGTGGTCGTCACCGCCGATGCACGCCACGTAGTTGAACGCCGGGTCCGTGACGATCTCGTTGACGTCGCCGCCGCCCTCGATCGGGCTGTCCTGGCGCTGCGCGTACGTGTAGAGGGGCCGCCCGGTGAGCAGGATCTTCGGGCGGTCGCCCGCGGAGATCTCCCGCAGCCACTCGCCCTGGTCGCGGTCGATGTGCCCGTTGATGCCGGTGTCGATCAGCACCAGCCGCACGGGGCCCGCGTCGATCGCGCAGTACGGCCCGGGCTGGCCGGCCTGCTGCGACTCGGCGTCGCGGTACCAGCGCATGTCGGCGACGTCCTCGACGGTGGCGGCGGGCGCCCGGCGCCACAGGCGCTCGAGCAGGATCCGCTTCCACCACGAGCCGGTGAACACGGGCTCCGGATCGCCCGCGTCCGGCGGGGCGTCGCAGAAGGTGGTCATGAAGCCGGAGAGCCCGTCGTACCAGTCGTGGTTGCCCGGCAGCGCGTAGATCGGGCCCCGGTAGTCGGCGTACGGGCGGTAGAAGCGGTCGGCGTAGGCGCGGACCCCACCGGCCGGGTAGACGACGTCGCTGCACAGCACGGCGAAGTCGGTGTCGTCGGCGACCCGCTCCAGCACCGGCACCACCACGTACTGCGAGGCATCGCCCTCGCCCGGATCGCCCAGCACGGCCACCGACACGCGCTCGCGGTCGGCGTAACGGGTGACCAACCGGTCGCGCGGCGGGGGCGGCGCCCCCGTCGCGCGCGCGTACCCGTCGAGGCGGCGCAGCCACTCGCGGCGCTGGTCGTCGGTCGGGTCGCCGAACCTGCGGGCCAGCACGTCGTTGCGCGACGCGATCAGCGGTCCCGGCCGGAGCCAGGAGAAGCGGCTGTCCCGGGGCGCGAGCCGAGCGCCCACCCCCGGCGTCCGGCAGCCCCACCCGGCCCCGCGGGTGGAACTGCGGGAGGGCCCTGCGATGTCTGGGTCGGGGAGCGAGCACATGATCCGATCCTGGCAGCGGCGGCGCCGATCGGTCACCCTTCGCAACATCGGCGACCCGACGTGCGGCCGCCGGCCTCGCGTTCACCGGCGCCGCGGGCCTGCCCGGTGAGCCGTCACACGACGAACTGCACCCCGGGGCCACTCGGCCGCCCATCGATCACGGAGCGTGCCGAGTGCGTGACGGAAACGACCTTCGCGCCCCGCGGCCCGTGCCCACCGTGCTTCCCGCGACACGCGGCGTGATCAAGACGAACTTTCACCCTGACCCGAACGGGTGGTCTGGCACGAACACTGTCACGCAGGAAGCCTCCCCGACGCTGTACTTAGTGACTAGGAGGTGATCCGGTGCCGGAGAACACGACTTCCGACGAGGCGACGCTGGTCGCAGCGGCGGAGAAGCTCACACAGTGCGACGGATACGTTGTGCTGGCCGTCGACCCCCAGACCGGGGAGGTCGACGCCCACGGCCCGTTCGACGGGCTGACGGCCACCGTCAAGGCCGACCAGCTGCGCCGCGACTTCGACCGCGGTGGGCTGGAGGACGTGACCGTGGGCGTCGTGCGGCTGCACAGCTCCACCTGACCCGACGGAACGATCCGCGCAGCTCCCCGTTGGCGCGGAAGCACGACCGCACAACTGCACGACAGAATTACCCCCGCTCCCCCTGCACTCATCCCCGCCCGCCGCACCTCCCGCGCGGCGGGCGGCGTGCTGTCCAGGCGTCCTTCGGGCAGGATCCAGATGCGTCGTCCCCGCCTAGACTCGCCCGCGTGACCACGACCGTTACCGCCCAGCGCGACGGAGCGTTCGCCGACGCGGGCCGCGACGACACGTCGTTGAGGCGGTTCCTGCACGGCCTGCCCGGCGTCGACCACGTGGGCGTCGAGCGGCGCGCGGCGACGCTGGCCACCCGGAGCATCAAGAAGGAGTCCAAGCTCCACGCCCTCGACATGGCGATCTCGATGATCGACCTCACCACGCTGGAGGGCGCCGACACCCCGGGCAAGGTGCGCTCGCTGTGCGCCCAGGCCCGCAGGCCGGACCCGGACCACGCGGACGTTCCCACGGTCGCCGCGGTCTGCGTCTACCCCGACCTCGCCGGGGTCGCCGTCGAGGCCCTGCAGGGATCCGGGGTGGCCGTCGCGGCCGTGGCCACCGCGTTCCCGTCCGGACGGTCGTCGCGCGCGGTCAAGCTGGCCGACACCGCGCTCGCCGTCGAGGCGGGCGCGAGCGAGATCGACATGGTGATCGACCGCGGTGCGTTCCTCACCGGCCGCTACGGCGCCGTGTACGACGAGATCGTCGCCGTCAAGGAGGCCTGCGGCAGCGCGCACCTCAAGGTCATCCTCGAGACCGGCGAGCTCGGGGGCTACGACGACGTGCGGCGCGCGTCCTGGCTGGCGCTGCTCGCCGGCGCCGACGTCATCAAGACGTCCACCGGCAAGGTCTCCCCCGCGGCCACCCTGCCCGTCGTGCAGGTGATGCTGCAGGCCGTCCGCGACTGGCACCGCGCCACCGGCGAGCACCGCGGCGTCAAGGCGGCGGGCGGCATCCGCACGGCCAAGGACGCCATCCGCCACCTCGTGGCCGTCAACGAGGTGGCCGGGCCCGCATGGCTCACCCCGCAGCTGTTCCGGTTCGGGGCGTCGGCCCTGCTCGGCGACCTGCTGCGGCAGCGGCGCACCCAGCTCGAGGGCCACTACACCGACCGCGACCGCATCGGAGGGGCCTGATGGCCTGGGAGTACGCGCCCGCGCCCGAGTCGGCCTCGCTCGCCGATCTCAAGCCCGCCTACCGCCCGTTCGTCGACGGGGAGTTCGTCGACGGCGGCGGCGAGCCGCTCAAGACGCTGAACCCGGCCACCGAGGAGGTGCTCGCCGAGGTCGGCACGGCGGGCCCCGAGGACGTCGACCGGGCCGTCGCCGCGGCGCGCCGCGCGTACGAGCAGGTGTGGGGCCCGATGCCCGGCGCGGAACGCGCCAAGTACCTGTTCCGCATCGCGCGGGTGGTGGCCGAGCGGGCCCGCGAGCTCGCCGTGCTGGAGACGCTCGACAACGGCAAGCCGATCCGGGAGTCCCGCGACGTGGACGTACCCACGGCGTCGGCGCACCTGTTCCACCACGCGGGCTGGGCCGACAAGCTGGGGTACGCGGGCCTCGGCCCGGACCCGCGGCCGGTCGGCGTGGTCGGCGCGGTGATCCCGTGGAACTTCCCGTTGCTCATGGCCGCCTGGAAGATCGGCCCGGCGCTGGCGTGCGGCAACACGATCGTGCTCAAGCCCGCCGAGACCACCCCGCTCACCGCGCTCGTGCTCGCCGAGATCGCCGCCGACGCCGGGCTCCCGCCGGGCGTGCTGAACGTGCTGCCGGGCGCCGGTGACGTCGGCGCCGCGGTCGTGGGCCACGACGGCCTGGACAAGGTGGCCTTCACCGGTTCCACCGACGTCGGCAAGGAGATCCAGCGCAGGCTCGCCGGCACCGGGCGCAGGCTCACCCTCGAGCTGGGCGGCAAGGCAGCCAACATCGTCTACGACGACGCACCCCTGGACCAGGCCGTCGACGGCGTCGTCGACGGGATCTTCTTCAACCAGGGCCACGTGTGCTGCGCGGGCTCCCGGCTGCTTGTGCAGGAGTCGATCGAGCAGGAGTTCACGGAGCTGCTGCAGGCCCGGATCGAGACGCTGCGCGTCGGCGACCCGCTGGACAAGAACACCGACGTCGGCGCGATCAACTCCCGTCCCCAGCTGGACAGGATCGTCGACCTCGCGGCGGCAGGCGACGCAGAGGGCGCCCGGCGCTGGACCAGCTCGTGCCCGCTGCCCGAGCGCGGGCTCTTCTTCCCGCCCACCGTCTTCTCCGGGGTGGAGCAGACCATGCGCGTGGCGCGGGAGGAGATCTTCGGGCCCGTGCTCTCCGTGCTGACCTTCCGCACGCCCGACGAGGCCATCGCGAAGGCCAACAACACGCCCTACGGCCTCTCCGCCGGGATCTGGACGGAGAAGGGCTCCAAGGCGCTGTGGACGGCCCAGCGGGTGCGGGCCGGGGTGGTGTGGACGAACACCTTCAACCGCTTCGACCCCACCGCGCCGTTCGGGGGGTACCGGGAGAGCGGGTTCGGGCGTGAAGGCGGCCGGATCGGTCTGGAGGCGTACCTCGACGCCTGACGCCGGGGAGCCTCGAGCCGCCGCACACATCTCCCCGGCACGGCACACATGCCCGGGCCCGTGTGCCGCTCCCCGGCGATGTGTGCCGTCGGGCCTGCCCCGACCACGTCGGAGAACGACCAGCCACCGCCCCCACGACCTCAGTCGATCAGCCGGAGCCTGCCGTCCCACCCGTCGGCCAGCAGGCCGGGCAGGAGCTCGGCGAGCTGGAGCGGGTAGACGGTCTCGGTGGTGCGGCGCAGATCGTCGGCGCCCCACCAGCGGTGCCCGCGGACGGTGCGGTTCTCCAGGTCGGTGAAGCCCGCCGTGTCGACCTCGGCCGGGTCGGTCAGGGCGGCCAGGAAGAACCACTCGTCGCTGTCGTACTCCACGCCCTCGAAGCTGAACCGCACCCGGCGCAGCCACACCGGGCCGACGAGCCGGTCCGGCGGCAACCACAGGCCGGTCTCCTCCCGCAGCTCCCGGCGGGCCCCGGCGAGCAGGTCCTCCCCCGGCTCCACCCCGCCGCCCGCCGTGAACCAGAACGACTCGTCGGGCACGTGCGGGTCGACACCGTGGAACAGCAACAACCGCTGCGCCGGGTCGACGAGGAGCACGCGCGCGGCCACCCGGACGCCGGGGCGAGAGATCGGCTCCGCCACCCCGGCGACGCTACGCCTGCGATCCACATCACATTCCTCGCTCGGTCGCCGATCCTGTCGAGAACGTGCGGCCTGCTCCGTCCGAGCCGCGAAGGCCCGACGACAGGAGGAACCACGATGGACCACAACGACGTCATCGAGGTGCTGAGCAAGCCGATCTCGCAGGAGCTGCTGGGTTCGCCGATCCCCGCGCGGCTGGCGTACTCGGCCCTGGACGGGGACCCCCGGGTCGTCCCGGTCGCGTTCTGGTGGAACGGCGAGCAGCTGCTGGTCTTCACCGTTCCTTCCGCGGCGAAGGTGCGGGCGCTGCAGCAGAACCCGCGCGCGGCGATCACGATCGACACCCAGGAGCAGTGGCCGCCGCGCGTGCTGCTGATCCGCGGTGCGGCGAGCGTCGGGGACGTCGACGGCGTGCCCGACGAGTACGTCGAGGCGTCCCGCAAGGTCACGCCGGCCGAGGTGTTCCCGGACTGGGAGGCCGGGGTGCGCGGGCTGTACGACCGGATGGTGCGCATCACGATCGAGCCGGACTGGGCGAAGCTGCTGGACTTCGAGACCACGATCCCCAAGGCCGTCGAGGACCTCATCCACGCGAAGACCGCACAGCGGTGAGCGCGACCACCCGCTCCCCGGTGCTCACGACGGCATCGCCTTCTCGGCCACTTCGTTGAGCCGCCGGCCGAACAGGCCGCCGGTGGCGCCGGCCCGTTCGAGCTCGGCGACCGCCGTGCCCAACAGGTCTGCGTTGCGCTCGTCCAAGGCCTGCACGCAGTCGGCACCGCCGGCGGCGGCTTGCGCGGTGAGGGTCTGCCAGAGCAGTTGGGCCTGCGGCTCGGGCACGCGGAAGTAGCGGTCGGCGTCCTGCGCGAACCGGCCGATGTCGGCGCAGAGGGGGCGGACGCGCGACACGGGGACGTGATCGACCAGCGTGCCGTCGGGCGCGGCGACGGCGTCGCCGACATCCCGGAGGTCGGCGACGAAGCGGGCCATGAGCTCCTGCCCACCGACCCTGAACCACGAGACCACCTGCATCGCCGTCATCTGCGGGGACGCCTCTTCTCCGGGGACGCGCAACGACAGCCGGTGGTCCGGGGCGTCCTGCGCCGTCGCGGCGGCGCCCACGAGATGCGTCTCGCCGGACGCGGTGATCCCCACGGCAACGGCGCACAGCGCAGCGACGCCGACGCGCCCGGCCAGGGGACCGCGTCGCTCCGCCCGGGTACGCCCGCGGGCCGGCGGGGCCGGGGGCGACCGGAACCCCCTGACCACCGTCCCGACCGCCGCCACGACGATGGCGATGAGGCCGGGGAGCACCACGCCGAGAGCCAGGAACGGCCGCAGGAACGACCACGAGGACCCGGGATCCCAGTGGCAGGTCGTGCGGAGCGTGTTCAGCGGCGGCACACAGCCGTCGACGGACAGGAGGACGAGCATCCCGGCCAGGCCCACCACCGCGGCCGTCTCCGCCGCGATGAGCACCGTGAGCAACCGGTAACGGCGCACGAACGCGCCGGCGACGACGGCGGCCGCCCCCGATGCCACGAACAGTCCCACGAGCAGCCAGACCGCGTAGATCAGCCGATACAAGGCCGACGGCTGCCCGGATGACGGCGGGTGGGCGTGCATGTACGCCTGCACGACGACGGCGGCGGCCCACGCCAGTGCCCCGCCCCACAAGCCGGGGACCAGCACCCGCCCCAGCGGTGGTGGTTCCCGGGCCGGCCCGCTCGCGTCCCCGGCGTTGCCCACCGCCGCCCGGGCCCATCGGGGCACGCCGCCGGTGGGGCGGATCGCGAGGGCCGCCACGGGCACCAGCCACAGGACGGCGACAGCGGTGGGGGCGAGGGGCCGGAAGGCGATGCCGGTCAGCAGCGGATCGACGGTGGCGACCGCCCACAGCGTCGCCCACCGGTCTCCCGGCGGGCCGGGGAAGAACTCCTCCAGCAGCCGGACCTCGTCCGCCACGGTGGCCGGCGGACCGAGCGCCAGCTGGGCCCCCTCGCTCCGCCACCACCCGAACCACGAGCTCAAGGCCAGTCCGGCCGCGGCCAGGCTCAGCAGCATCGCAGGGCGCAGGGACGGGCCCCACCACCGCCGGGCCCACAGGTGGGCGCATTGCGCGACCCACCAGGCGAACACGATGCCGGCGACCACCCCGAGCAGGAGCACCTCGGGGTGAGGGGGCAACCACTCGAAGACCGCGATCCGGCTCATGACCAGCTCGCCGGCGACCATCCCGCAGCCCAGCCCCAGCCCGGCCCGCACCCAGGTGGAGGCGGGCCGCGAGGTGAGCATCGCGTACACCGTCGCGCGCCACAGCGCGATCCCGGCGACCCCGGCGACCAGACCCGCCGAGATCATTCCCGCCGTCAGGGTCCACCAGGCGCCGAGCCCGCCGTACTGCGTCAAGGACGCCGAGAGCTGGGCGTTGATCAGCGTCGCGGCGGCTCCGGTCAGGAACATCGGCAACGCGGGTACGTCGAACAACGCCGACGGGTCGGTCAACGCGTCGCGGCGCAGATCCCAGCGCGGGTGGGTGCGCCACAGCTCGATGAACGAGCCGAGCGCTCGCGCCGGCGCACCACGTGCCGGTCCGGATGCCGGGCTGACCCAGTGCTCGGGGCCCGCGCCCCACAGCACCGCGGCGCGATCGGCGTAGATCTCCCGGCTGCGCAGCACGTCCGACCGCGCGAGGTGGACCAACACGATCAGCACCACGGTGAAGAGGAGCGCGCGCGTCAGGACCGGCAGCGCGGGGACGGCCGCCGGTGACCGCAACGACGAGACGAGCTCCCCGATGCACCACGCGGCGAACGGGAGGAGCACAGCGGCGACGAACACCCGCCACACCGCGACCGTGGCGTAGGTGATCGTGACGTCCCCGTAGCGGATGTGGGCGAGCTCGTGGAGCAGCACCGCACGGAACCGTCCGTCGTCGTTGCGAGCCCGGGCGAGCAGGCCGCCGTGCAGGCACACGGTGGGGCTGCGGTTGCGGCCGAAGACGACCGCACCGACCGACGCGGCCGCCGGGTCGACCACGAAACGCGGGGGGCGGGCCAGGCCGGCCACCGACACCAGGTCCGCCAGGACCCGACGAAGATCACCGCTGTGGTCGATCGCGTCCAGCGGCACGACCCGGCCACGCCGTGCCTTCCAGGCCGGCAGGGCGAAGAACAGGACCGCGGCGACGGCCGGCAGCAGCGCGGGCCAGGCGATGGCGACCCACCACGGCGGTGGGGGCCCGACATAGCGCGCCAGGCAGGCCTCGTAGGCGGCGTTCTGGGTCTGGAGGGTGAGGAAGGCTCGTAGCGTTCCGGCGTCGGGATCGGCACCCGCGGCGAGCAGGCAGCCGACGTCGTTCCGGCCCAGCAGGTCGCTCAGGACGGTCAGCACCATCTCGCTGCTGGCCACGAGCAGCAGGACCACGAGCAGCGCGAAACGCACGGTGGTTCCCGCGCCTATCACCTGCTCGTCGACCTGTGGCCGGGAAGGCCCGACGGACATCGCCGGCTATTCCGCGGTCGCCCCGTCACCGCCCGCCGGGCCGTCGGCATCGAGCGGCGGCTCGTCGCCGTCGCCTGCGGCCAGCGCCATCCGCACGACGACCGCGTCGGCGATCGCAGCCGCGCGCTCCGGCTCCAGGCCTCGCTGTTCCGCGGTCTCGCGCACCTGCTGCCGGACCTCACGGAGCTGCTCACGGGTCAGCGCGGGAACGACCACCGGCGCGGCCGGCCTGCGCATGACCCTGCGGAGCAGTGCCTTGGTGCCCCTGGCCGCACCGTCGACGGCCGATTCCGCAGCACGCTTCGCCGCCTCGTCCACCACCAACCACACGACGGGAGTCACCAACGCCGCGATCTCGCCCACACCGAAACCCAGCGGTTCGCGCCGCCCGCCGGAGCGGGCCAGCCGGCGCACGACGGTGTCGTCGTCGAACCGGGCCAGCCCCTGCACCACGGCGGACTCCTCCGGAGCGACCTCGGCCACCACATCGCGGACCACGTCGCGCACCCTCATGCCGTCGGCCGGGCCCGGCCGCCCGCCCGACGACGTCGTTCCAGCGTCCACCGTGTCCCCCACGGGCCGTAGCATTCCGATCCGCTCGGCCGGCGCGCAAGCTCCCGCGACGACCCGTCGAACCCGGTGGGCCTGCGAAGTCCGGTCACCTGACTGATTCGGGCGGGGCCGTCCCGTTCCTGGCGTCGATCACATCGGTCGACGGGAGGAGCATCCGATGGACGCGACACCGCTGCGGCTGGTCGTCGTCATCGCCAGCACCCGGGAAGGCCGGTTCGGGCCGACCGTCGGGGAGTGTTCGCCGAGCAGGCCCGCGGCCGCGCCGACCTCGACCTCGACGTGCTGGACCTGGCCGGGGCCGCGCTGCCGGACCGGCTCACCGGGCACGGGACGCCGACGCCGGACGCGGTCGCGGCCGTGACGCCCCGGCTGACCGCCGCGGACGCGTTCGTCGTGGTGACGCCGGAGTACAACCACAGCTACCCCGCGCCGGTGAGGACGCTGATCGACCAGCTCGCCCGGTGGGCCCACGCGCTGCGGGAGGCGCGGTCCGCGCGCCCGTGCCTCGCGTCTTGACCTCGACCGAACTTCAGCTCTTAGCGTCACCTCGACGCACGAGGAGGTAGGACGACCATGGTCTCGGAAGCGGTGGCGCCCCAGCGCACCAACTGGGCACCGGTGACGGCGCTCGGGCTCGCGATGCTCGTGGTCACGTCGGAGATGAGCATCGCCGCCGTGACGTTGCCCGGCATCGGCGCCGACCTCGCGGTCTCGCCGGCGGCGACGGCATGGGTCCTGCTCGCGTACGCGCTGCCGATGGCCGCGCTCGCGATCCCGGCCGGACGCTGGTCCGACGGCGCGGACGTGCGCGCCGCGTTCGCGCTGTCCATGGTGGGGATCACCGTCGCGAGCGTGCTGGTCGGCCTGTCACCCGTGTTCTGGCTCGTCGTGGTGGGCCGGCTGCTGCAGGGCGCGGCCGGAGCGCTGATCATCGCGGTCTACATGCCGATCATCACCAGGAGCGTGCTGCCCGAGCAGCGCGGCCGGGCGATCGGCTTCGTCATCACGATCATGACCGTGGGCGCGATGGCCGGTGTCCCGATCGGTGGCTTCATCGCCGATGCGTGGGGATGGCGCGCGGTGTTCGTGGTCAAGCTGCCGGTGGTGATCGCCGTGCTCTGGGTGGGGCTGCGCACGATCGCGCGCATCCCCGGCCGCGGCCTGCCCCTGCCGAGCCCGGTCCTGGTGCGGGAGGCCCTGCTCCTGGGCGGGGCGGTGGCCGTGCTGCTGCTCGCCTTCGAGCTCGTGGCCGGGCAGCCGCTCCTCGCGGCGGTGCTGGCGGTGGGTGCGCTCGCGCTGGGGGTGTGGTGGTCCCGGCTGGCCGCCTCCCGCCCGGTGCTCGGCCTCCTGCGGAACCCGGCGTTCGGCATCACCCTGGTCTCCCTGCTGACCGTCTCGCTCACCGGCGGTCTGGTGGCGTTCCTCCTGCCCTACTACGTGGCCGACGTCCTGCGTGCCGGTCCGGACGTCACGGGCGTCGCGCTGCTGTTCTTCGTGGGGGCGATGGCACCGTTCTCGGCGGCCGCAGGCGCCCTTGCCGACCGGTTCGGCAACCGGGTGATGGCGATCATCGGAAGCGCCGTCAGCGTCGTGGCGATGACCCTGATGCTGACCCTCGACGAGACCGCGGAACTGGGCGACCTGGCATGGCGCCTCGTCGTGCTCGGCATCGGCGCCGCGCTGTACAACCCGGCGGTCAACGCGGCGATGCTCGCCGCCGCGCCCGCAGGGTCGGAGGGTGTGGCCGGCGGCACCGGCATGACGGTGCGGACGATCGCGATGACGGTCGCTCCCGCGGCATCCGCCCTCGCATGGACGGCCGCAGGCGGTGGGGTGCCCGGCTTCCGCTCCGGGGTCATGGTGATCACCGCCGGGGTCGTGGTCGGGCTGCTGGTCCTGCTCGTCCCGGTGCGACGGCCGTGAGCACGGGTACCGCCGCGCAGGCGCTGCGGGCCACCGGGGCGACCGGCGCCACCGGACCGGGCCCCGATCCGGTGGCGGAGCTGACCCCGCAGGAGCTGCAGGTCGTCCGGCTCGCCGCGGCGGGACTGTCCAACCGCGACATCGGCGCGCAGCTCTTCCTGTCCCCGCGCACCGTCGGCCACCACCTCTACAAGGCGTTCCCGAAGCTCGGGGTGGCCTCGCGCGCACAGCTGGTCCGGCTGGATCTGCCCGCGTAGCCTGCGCCCCGTGACGACCACCGACCGGCTCGCCGTCGCCAAGACCTACAAGCTGTACGTCGGCGGCGCCTTCCCGCGGTCGGAGTCCGGCCGCAGCTACCCGGTCACCGGCACCGACGGCACGCTGCTGGCGCATGCGGCCCTCGCGTCGCGCAAGGACGTGCGCGACGCGGTGAGCGCGGCGCGCGCGGCGTTCCCCGGCTGGGCGGGCGCCACCGCCTACAACCGCGGCCAGGTGCTCTACCGGGTCGCCGAGATGCTGCAGGGCCGCCGCGCGCAGTTCGTCGACGACGTGGTGGCCGCCGAGGGCGCGCGGAAGGGGCAGGCCGCGGCGCTCGTCGACGCCGCGATCGACCGCTGGGTCTGGTACGCGGGGTGGACCGACAAGATCGCCTCCGTGCTCGGGTCCGTGAACCCGGTGGCCGGGCCGCTGGTGAACTGGTCCACCCCGGAACCCACCGGCGTGGTCGGGGTGCTGGCGCCGCAGTCGTCGTCGCTGCTCGGGCTCGTCGACGTGCTCGCGCCCGTGCTCGCCACGGGCTGCACGGCCGTGGTCGTCGCCTCGGAGCTGCGACCGCTGCCCGCCGTGGAGCTGGCAGAGGTGCTCGCCACGTCCGACGTGCCCGGCGGGGTGGCCAACGTGCTCACCGGGCGCACCGCCGAGCTCGCGCCGTGGCTCGCCGCGCACGGCGAGGTGCAGGCGCTCGACCTGGTGGGCGTGCCCCCCGACCTGGCCGCCGACCTGGAGCGCGCCGCGGCCGAGGGGGTCCGGCGCGTGCTGCCGAGGCCGGCCGCCGAGCCCGATTGGACCCGGCAACCCGATCTTTTGCGGCTCCGCGCCTGGACCGAGATCAAGACGGTGTGGCACCCGGTCGGGCGTTGACGACCCGGCCTCCTAGGCTTTGCCCGTGGCCAGCGACATCGTCCCGATCCAGCTCTCGCTCACGGCGGGCGACCTCGTCACGCTGTGGGCCCCCCGGTGGCGGGAGGACGGCGAGGAGTGGGAGGCCTTCCTCGGCGACGACGACTCGTTGTTCGCCTTCCCGGAGGTCGCCCAGCTCGCGGCGTTCGTCCGCACGGCCCCCGAGCACGACCTCGTCGACCACCCGGCGTGGTCCGTGGTGCCCGACCTCACGGTGCCGGAGCTCACCCCCGACGACACGCAGCGCTACGACATCGTCGGCGTGCCCGAGCTGGTCGCCGACGACCCCGACACCTGGACGGTCGGCGAGCTCGCCGAGATCACGGAGATGATCCGCTCGATCGCCGAGGTCTGCGAGCTGAACGCGGTCACCGACGTGCTCGGCGCCGCGCCCGCGTTCAACCTCCTGCGCCAGGGCACGCTGCCGTTCGCGGGGCGCGAGGGCCAGCGGCTCTGGACGCAGATGGTGGAGACCATCGCGGAGCGCTGGGACGAGGTCATCGACGCGCTCGACGACATCGTCGAGACGCCGGAGGTCGACGCCGCCGCGCTCGCGGCCGCCGAGAAGGAGATCGTGGTCGTCGACGACACCGACGAGCCCACGATCAGCGAGGCCGACGAGGACGGTGCGGACGACGAGGAGGAGGACCAGGAGCCCGGGTTCTGGGAGGAGGTCGGCATCGACCCCGTCCGGATCACCACGCGCGAGGGCGACCACTTCACCCTGCGCTGCTACCTCGACGACAAGGCCGTCTTCCTCGGCTCGGAGGGGCGCATCGACGTCTTCCGCAGCGAGCGCGCCCTTGCCCGCTGGCTCGGCGAGGACGGCGCCAGCGGGCACGACCTCGCCACCGTGTCCACCTGGCCGGAGATCGTCGAGCGGGCCGGGGTGGGCGAGCTGGAGGTGCAGGTCGACGACCTCAACGCCTACACCCTCACCGGCCTGCCCGACGACCTGGCCGAGGGACCGACCGCGGTCGACCCCTCCCAGCTGGAGCTGGCCAGCGAGCTGCTGCTCGACGTCGGCGACTGGGCGGGCGACGACGAGGCCCGGCGCGCGCTCGCCGAGTCGCAGGCCCTGGGCTGGCTCGTCTCCTTCATCACCAAGCCCGACCCCACCCGCCTCGCACCGAGCCCACCGTTCGACACCGAGGCTGCGCGCTTCGGCGAGCTGGTCGAGGACGTGACGAACCGCTTCCGCACGCACTAGCCGCGGTCCGGGACCGACGGGGCCTTGATCAGCACGGCCCGCGCCCCGTGTGACCGGGGGCGGAGCGGGGTACTGGGGAAAACCCCACCACACGAGGGGAGTCCTCACCAGCGCGTCCCTCCCCCCGCCCGCTCGACGATGACCGGGTGATCGGTAGACGTGCACTACTCGGCGGCGCAGCCGCGGTCGTGGCAGGAGCGGGGCTGGCGCTCACGCCGGTGTGGCGGTCGACGGCCGAGCCGGTCGACGAGGCGGCCATCGACGAGGCGGCCATCGACGACGCCGCCATCGACGAGGCGGCCATCGACGACGCCGCCACCCGGCTGGACGGCAGCCTGGTCGAGCTGCGGCGGGACATCCACCGCCATCCCGAGACCGCGGGCCAGGAGCAGCGAACCGCCGAACTGGTGGCGGAGCGACTCCGGGCCGCCGGTCTCGACGTCACCACGGGCGTCGGCGGGTACGGGGTCGTCGGGGTGCTCGAAGGCGCCCGCCCCGGCCGGGCGGTCGCCTACCGGGCCGACATGGACGCGGTGCCGCCGGACGGCCAGATCGTGGGCGGTCCCGCTGCCGCCCACGTGTGCGGACACGACCTCCACACCACGATCGGGGTCGGCATCGCGGAGGTGCTCGCGAGCCTGCGGGACCGGCTCGGCGGAACCGTCGTGTTCGTGTTCCAGCCGGGCGAGGAGGCGTTGACGGGCGCCGCAGCGATGCTCGACGACGGCGTGCTCGCCGGCACCCGGCCGGCGGAGATCCACGCCCTGCACTGCGGCCCGTTCCCCGTCGGCCGGTTCGCCACCGCCCCCGGGTACGGGCTGCCGGGCCAGGATCGGGGCACCGTCACGCTCACGGGCCCCGACGCGGCGGAGCAGGCGCGGCGGCTCGCGGCCGAGATCGGCGGGCTCGGCACGGTCTCGCCACCCGGGTCGAGCGCGGACCTCGAACGGCTCGTCGCGGACATCCAGACGCCCGACGGTCCGTTGGCGACGTTCGTGTTCATGCGGGCAGCCGTGTCCGAGGCGGCGAACGAGGTAGCGGTGTCGTACCGGTGCTGGCCGGAGGAGCGCCACGTCGAGGTCCGGGAGAGCATCCGCCGGCTCGCACGGCCGTACGACGGGGCGAGCGTGGACTTCCCCGGCGGCCCGTTCCCGGCGATGGTCTGCCCCGAACGGCAGGGCCAGGACCTGACGGAGTACCTGCGCGGCACGCTCGGCGCGGACCGGGTGGTGACGCTGCACGCCGCGATCCCGTTCAGCGGCGAGGACTTCGCGCTGTTCCTCGACCGGCTTCCCGGCACCTTCACGTTCCTCGGCGTCCGCGCGCCCGGGTCGGCCCTGGAGTCCAGCTACCCGCACTACGGCGTCTTCGAGCCGGACGAGCGGGCCATCGGGTACGGCGTGCGTGCCATGGCCGGCTGGCTGGCACGGAGGGCGCGCACGGAGTAGCCGGCGGATCGCCTCACGGCTGCCGGAGGCCGGCCTCGCGGGCCAGGAGGCCCAGCTGCGTGCGGTTGGTGCAGCCGAGCTTGTCCAGCGCGTTGGAGACGTAGCCCTTCACCGTGGCCTCGGTGAGGGGCAGCCGCCGCGCCACCTCGGCGTTGGAGCAGCCCTCGCCGAGCAGCGCGACGACGTCGCGCTCCCGATCGGTCAGCGGCGCCAGGCGGGCCGCGGCGCGGCGGCGGGCAACGTGGGCGTCCCCGGCCCGGTCCACCAGGCGGCGGGCCGCCGACCGCGACAGCACGGTGTGCCCCTGCGCGGCCACCCGCACCAGCGCGGCCAGCTCGTCCGGGGGCGTGGACTTGAGCAGGTACCCCGCTGCACCGGCGCGCAGTGCCCGGTGCACGTGCTCGTCAGCGTCGAACGTGGTGAGCGCGACCACCGGCGGCGGGGACGGGAGCTCGACGATCCGCGCCGTCGCGGCGATCCCGTCCACCCCGGGCATCCGCAGGTCCATGAGCACGACGTCCGGCTCGTGCAGGACGACGGCCTCCACGGCCTCCGCCCCGTCGGCCGCCGTGGCGACCACCTCGATCCCATCGGCCGCACCGAGGATCGTGCGCAGGTGGGCGCACACCATCGGCTCGTCGTCGACCACCAGCACGTGGACCGTCACGGTCTTCTCCTTCACCGCCCCACCGGGAGCCGGGCGCGCACCGCAAACCCGCCCTCGGGGCACGGCCCGGCCTCCAGGGTCCCGCCGATGATCGCCACCCGCTCGCCCAGGCCGCGCAGCCCGCTCCCGGAGCCGGTCGGGGCGAGCACGGGATCGGCGGTGGCGGCGGTGTTGGTCACGGCCACGGTCACGGCATCGCCGGCGTACCGGACGTCGACGTGCACCCGCCCGCCGGGCGCGTGCTTGTGCACGTTCGTCAACGCCTCCTGCACGACGCGGTGGGCCGTGCGCAGCACCGCCACCGGTACCGCGTCGGCGTCCCCGGTGCAGCGCAACCGCACGTCGACCCCGGCGGCGCCGGACGCGTCGACGAGCTCGCGCAGCTCGACGCGCGGCGCGGGCGGGCCCACCGACGGCGACTCCCCCGTCCGCTCCCCACCGAACACCCCGACCAGGTCGCGCAGCTCGTCCAGGGCCTGCATGCCGGCGTCGCGGAGACCCTCGGCGGCGCGGCGCGTCTCCGGGTCGGTCGCGGTGACCTCGATGGCACCGGCCTGCAGCACCATGAGGCTCACGCGGTGGGTCACGACGTCGTGCATCTCGGCCGCGAGCCGGGCCCGCTCCTCGGCGCGGGCCTGCTCGGCGAGCAGGCGCTGCTCCCGGTCGGTGCGTTCGGCCCGTTCGCGCAGGTTCGCCATCAGGTTGCGCCGCGCCACCAGGTAACGGCCGAGCAGCGCGGGAACCCCCGTGATCAGCAGCCCGAGCGAGACCGTGAGCCACGACGGGTCCCACGGCCGCGTCGCGAGCAGCGTGAGGATCCCGACCAGCACCCACGTGGACCGCTGGTTGCGCACCTGGACCACGACGTTGACCACGACCGGGGTCACGCTGAGCGTCAGCGGGTCGCCGCCGATCACCGGGGTCGCGACGAGCAGCCCCGGGCTCACGAGCTCGCTCAGCTGCAACGCGCCGGCGCCGGCGATCATGAGCCAGGTCACGAGGATCGGGGCCCGCAGCGCCGCGAGCACCGCGACGTCGAGGACGAGCCGCAGCGCGAGCCCGGCCCACGGGCCGGCGGGACCGGTGGTCCGGGAGCCGAGCAGGGCGTAGAGCACGTCGAGGCCGGCGAAGAGCAGCACGGCAGCGACGAGCAGGAACACCGCCTCGGTCGGGTGGTCCTGCTCCTTCGCCTGCTGGCGCACCAGGACACGGTATCCGCGCCCGGCCCTGCCGATCACCTGCGTGGAGGGGGTTGCCGCACCGACTTCCGTAGGGGGCGTGGCCATCCGTCGACGCTGGTCAGGAGGCGACTCGGGCCGGTCTGATGGAGATCGTGACCACCCTCGAGGCCGCCGTGACGCGACCACTGCCCCGCACCGTGCCGTTCGCCCGCGGCCCCGTCCTGTCGGTCGCGGCGGTGGTCGCGGCGGCGCAGCTGGCCGCGAGCCTCCCAGGCGGCTACTGGTTCGACGAGATGTACATGCTGGCGATCGGGCGCCACCACCTCGACTGGGGCTCGGCCGACCAGCCCCCGGTGGCACCGCTGCTCGCCGCCCTGATGGACGCGATCGCCCCGGGCTCGATCGTCGCGCTGCGGTTGCCCGCGGTGCTCGCCACGGTCGCCGCGGTCGTCGTCGCCGCGCTCGTCGCCCGCGAGCTCGGCGGCGACCGGCGAGCGCAGACGCTGACAGCGGGCGTGCAGGCCACCGGGCTGTGGACCACGCTCGCCGGGCACTGGCTCACCCCGTACGCGCTCGAGCCCGTCCAGTGGCTGGTCGTGGGGTGGCTGCTGGTCCGCTGGATCCGGACGCGCGACGACCGGCTCCTCATGGTGCTGGGGTTGGTGATCGGCGTCGCGGCCCAGACCAAGTTCCAGGTGCTGCTGCTCGCCGCCGTGCTGCTCCTCGCCGTGCTCGCCTGCGGTCCGCGGGAGCTCCTGCGCCGCCCGATGCTGTGGGTGGGTGCCGGCGCCGGGCTGCTGATCGCGCTGCCCACCCTCGTCTGGCAGGCGCTGCACGGCTGGCCCCAGCTGAAGATGACCGCCGTGGTGGCCGCCGAGGCCGACGCGCTGTACGCCGGGAGACCGGGAGTCGCGGTCACGCTGATCGTCATGGCCGGGGTGGCCGGCACCGCGCTCCTGCTCTACGGCCTGTGGGTGCTGGTGCGTTCCGGGGAGATGCGCCCCTACCGCTTCTTCGCCGTGACGTTCGTGGCGCTGTACGCCGTCTTCGCGCTCACGCCGGGCCGTCCCTACTACCTGTGCGGGCTGTACGGGATCATCGCCGCGGCCGCGGCGCTCGGCCTGCAACGGCGCCGCGAGGCCGGACGGCGCCGCTTCAGCTGGGTGGCGTGGCCCGCCTACGCGGTGAGCGCCGCCGCCGCGGGCGGCCTGCTCCTGTTCACGGCCACGACCATCACCGCCGCGTCGGACGACATCGGCGAGGCGATCGCGCAGCGCGCCTCCGCCGCCTACCACGACCTCCCGCCCGGCGTGCGCGAGCACACGGCCCTGATGGGCGGCTCCTACATCGTCGCCGCCTACCTCGACGGCTACTCGCTGCAGTACGACCTCCCGCAGGCCCACAGCGGCAACCGCGGGTACGGCTGGTTCCCACCCCCGTCCGAGGACGAGGACACCGTGCTGTTCGTCGGCAGCGACCCCGAGCCGCTGCGGCCGTACTTCTCCGACGTGCGCATGCTGGCCGACGGCGGGCCGGACGCGAGCGTCTGGCTGTGCAGCGGCCGGGAGCTCCCGTGGGACGAACTCTGGCCGCGGCTGCGCACCCTCACCGTCGGTTGATCCTGTTAGGCCAGGCTAACATCACCGGGTGAAGCTCATCCCCGCCGTCGCGCTCGGCGCGCTGCTCTCCCTCGCCGTGGCCGCGTGCGGTTCCGCCACCGACGAGTCCGCGCCGCAGGGCGCGCCCTTCCGGGTGGTCACGCACGCCATGGGAGAGACCGCGATCCCCGCCCCACCGAAGCGGGTGGTCGCGCTCGACCAGAGCTTCGTCGACGCCGTGCTGACGCTGGAGACGCCGCTCGTCGGCTACACGACCTACCGCGCGATCACCGACGGCCTCCCGGACTACCTCGGCCCGCTCGCCGGGACGTACGCAGGCGACGCCATCCCGGTCGGCGCACTGGAGGACCCCAGCCTCGAGCAGGTGGCCGCGCTCCAACCGGACCTCATCGTGTCCGCGAAGGTCCGGCACGAGGCGCTGTACGAGCAGCTCTCCCGGATCGCGCCCACCGTCTTCAGCGAGACGACGGGTGCCACCTGGAAGGACAACCTGCGCCTGGTGGGGCGTGCCCTCGGCGAGGAGGAGCTCGCGGAGACCAGGATCGGTGAGTACGAGCAGCGCGCGGCGACCATCGGCAGGAAGATCGGGGAGGCGTCCGGCGGCACGCTCCCGACGATCTCGGTCGTCCGCTTCGCCGGCGAGGACACCGTCCGCCTCTACGGGGAGAAGTCCTACTCCGGGGTCGTCCTGCAGGACGTCGGGTTCCCACGCCCCGCGAGCCAGCCCACCACGGACGAGATCGCCGTGGACGTCTCGCAGGAACGCATCCTCGACCTCGACGCCGACCACATCTTCGTCGCCACCTACCCCGACACCACGACCGACGGGCCGAAGGCCCAGTTCACCGGCAACCCGCTGTGGGGCAGGCTCCGCGGCGCCCGGCACGAGGTCAGCGACCTGACGTGGATGAGCGCCGTGGGGATCCAGGGTGCGCACGCGATGCTGGACGACGTCGCCCGCACCTTCTCGGTGGATCCGGTCAGGCCATGAGCGCGGCGTAGCCCGGCTTGATCACGTCGTTGATCAGCGCCAGCCGCTCGTCGAAGCCGATGAAGGCCGACTTCATGGCGTTCACGGTGAACCACTGCAGATCGGCCCACCCGTAACCGAACGTGTCGGCGAGCGCGGTGAGCTCGCTCGTCATCGAGACGTCGGACATCAGGCGGTTGTCGGTGTTGACCGTGACGCGGAACCGCAACTGCGTGAGCAACCCGATCGGATGGTCCGCGAGGGATTTCGCGGCGCCGGTGTGCACGTTCGACGTGGGACACATTTCGAGCGGGATCCGCTTGTCCCTCACATAGGCGGCGAGCAGACCCAACCGGGGCGTTCCGTCGGCACCCAACGTGATGTCGTCCATGATGCGGACGCCGTGCCCGAGCCGGTCGGCGCCGCACCACTGCAGAGCCTCCCAGATCGACGGCAACCCGAAGGCCTCACCCGCGTGGATCGTGAAATGGGCGTTCTGCTGGCGCACGTACTCGAACGCGTCCAGGTGCCGCGTGGGCGGGAACCCGGCCTCGGCGCCCGCGATGTCGAACCCGACCACGCCGAGGTCGCGGTAGCGCACCGCCAGCTCCGCGATCTCGCGCGACCGCGCCGCGTGCCGCATGGCGGTGAGCAGGCAGCCCACCCGGATCCGCCTGCCGTGTTCTGCCGCACGCGCCGTACCCACCCGGAAGCCCTCGAGCACCGCCTCGACCACGGCGTCCAGCTCGAGACCCGCCTCCACGTGCAGCTCGGGCGCGAACCGCACCTCCGCGTACACGACGCCGTCGGCGGCGAGGTCCTCCGCGCACTCGGCGGCCACGCGGACCAGCGCGTCGACCGTCTGCATCACGCCGACCGTGTGCCCGAACGTCTCCAGGTAGCGCACCAGCGACCCGGAGTGCGCCGCGGCGAGGAACCACCCACCCAGCTCGGCCGCGTCCGTGGACGGCAGGCCGTGGTAGCCGGCGGCGTCGGCGAGCTCGATCACGGTGGCGGGCCGCAACCCGCCGTCGAGGTGGTCGTGCAGCAGCACCTTCGGGGCATCGCGGATGGTGTCGACGGTCAGGGGCGCAGGCACGCGGCAACGCTAGAACACGGCCCCACCTCGGGATGCCCGGGCGCAATCAGCTGGTCCGATCGAGGTATGACACCTCCGATCGGGGAGCCGCGGACGGGTGACGCACCGTGGTCGCTACCCTCATTGCCGCACTACCCGATGTCCGGCTCAGAGGAAGCTCCCCCGCCGCCATGAGCAATGACTCCACCCTCTCGTTCGACCGCATGCGCGGAATGCTGATGCGCGCAGCGGAGATCCGCGACAGCGAGCAGCAGCAGATCTTCGATTCGCTCGACGAGATCCACGCTCGGCTCGCGGCCCTGGACGCCCTCGGCACGGTGCGCAAGCGCCTCACCGAGCTCCCCGACCGCACCGAGGTCAGCGTCCTCGCCGAGCGCCTCGACGAGACGGTCGCCAAGCTCGACGCCCAGGACGCCTCGATCGCGTCCGTCCTGAGGGCGGTGGAGGCGATGCCGGACAAGCTGGCGAAGCCGATCGCGCAGCTCGACGGCCGCCTCGACGGGATGGCAGGCCGCCTGGAGGGCGTCTCCGGGCGGATGGACGGGCTGGACGACCGGCTCGGCGGCCTGCACAAGCGCCTCGACGACCTCGACAACCGCCTCGACCGGCACGAGATGCGCCTCGACGCGATGCCGTCGTCGGTGGGCGCGCCGATCAAGGAGCGCGTCGACGGGATCGAGCGCATCGTCCGCGAGCAGCTCGACAACGCCATCCGCTCGGTCGACGAGTCCGGCGAGGGCCTGCGCAACCTGCTCGGCGACACCAGCGTCGGCCTGCACCGCAGGCTCGAGGACCTGGCCGCCCGCCCCGCCGTCGACCCGACGGAGCCGCTGAACGGCCTGGAGAGGCGCCTCGAGAACCTCGCCGCCCGCCTCGACGCGATCGAGGAGAGCATGTCCGGGCGCCTCGGCAACCTCGGCGGCACGATCGACGAGAAGCTCGGCAAGCTCGACGCCGCGATCGTCGAGCGCCCCGACACCAGCTCGCTGCGCTCGCTCGTGGAGCGCGCGAACGCCGAGTCGGAGCGGCGCAACGCCGGTCAGCTCGACGAGGCCATGGCCACGTTCGCCGAGCTCATCCTCGGCCGCGGCCCGTCGGTGCACCAGATGCCGCCGCCCCCGCCGCGGCAGACCCCGCGCCGCAACCGCAGCAAGGTCGCGGTGAAGAGCCCCAACGGCGCCTCGGCGCACGACACGGTCACCGACGACCCCGACGTCTGACCGCCCGCCGGAGCGTTCTCAAGAGGGTTGGACGCGGAACACGGCGATCCGGTCCGCGGCAGCGGCCACCGCATCGGGTGTGGGTGCGGCGGCCAGCCCGTTCGTCACGAGGCGTTGTGCCGCACTCGCTGGTTGGCTCGCCACGACCTCGCGCAGCAGCGGGCGACGTTCCTCCACAGGCACTTCGACCAGCCGCACCGTCCGGCTGCGGCGGCCGCGCGTCAATGTGACCGTGTCCGCCGCTCGCACGTTGGCCACCCAGGCGGCATTCGGGAACGCCTGCATGATGTACCGGCCGCCGGTCAGTGGGATCACCGCGATGGGAAAGGTGCGGGGCCGGCCGGTGCGGCGGCCGGGAACGGTGAGGAGCTCCATCGGTCCGAACGCGATGCCGATCCTCTGGAGACCCGTGATGATCTTGTTGATCCGGTTGACCATCCGGCGGTAGCGCTGCGCGGTGTGCGTGTCCTGGCTCACGCCATCACTGTACCGAACTCGTATGGATCTCATATGAGATGAGACTCATACGAACGCATCGCTCATCTCAGCCGGGGCAGCACCTGGGTGCGGTAGAAGTCGATGGCCGCACCGGGATCGTCCTGCGGGAAGTGGAGGAACGGCGTCCTACCGCCATCGATCATGCGCTGCACGGCCCCGATGTGAACGGCCGGGTCGGTGCCGGTCACCCAACCCGCGGCCACCTGCTCCGGCGGGGTGCGCTCGGCCGCCTGCTGGATCGCCTCCGGGTTGGGCTGGTCGATGGACCCGGCGGCGGTGAAGCTCCACAGCCGCGCGGCGCGGTCGATCTCGTCCTGCTCGCCCGGCACGGCGAACAGTTCCGCCCATTTGGGCATGGCGTCCGGGTCCTTGCCCGCTGCGCGCGCGCCGTCGATGAAAGCACCCACGAGCTGCGGATTCGTCGCCGACGATGCCTGGGTGATCCAGCCGTCGCCGTACTGGCCGGCCAGCCGAGCGCTCTTCGGCCCGCCGGCGGCGACGTAGATCGGCGGAGGTTTCTCCGGCAGGTCGTACAGCTCGAGCTGCTCGGTCTGGAAGTAGCGGCCGCGGTAGGAGACCCGCTGCCCCGTCCAGAGTTGCCGGATGAGATGGATCGCCTCGATCAGCCGGTCGTGCCGCTCCGAGTAGGGGCCGAACTGCGTCGTGGCCGCCTGCTCGTTGAGCCGCTCGCCGGTGCCGACGCCGAGGAAGACCCGTCCGGGGGCCAGCAGCTCCAGCGACGCGAAGGCATGCGCGACCTCCACCGGGTGGTGGCGGTAGATGGGGCAGGTCACGCCGCTTCCCAGCGGGATCCGCTGTGTGCGTTGGCCGGCCAGGGCCAGCGTGAGCCAAGGGAACATCGAGTGTCCCTGGTCGTGCTGCCACGGTTGCACGTGGTCGCTGGCCCACAGGTACCCGAAACCGGCCTGCTCGGCCTGCTCGGCGTAGGAGACCAGTTCCTGGGTCGGGAACTGCTCGTGGGACAGGACGAACCCGACCGGAGCGGCCTTGGCGGCGCCGCCACCCGCGGCCGGGACGCTCGAGGGCCGACCGCCGCTGCACGCCGCGGCGACCCCGGCGACCCCGGCGGTCACGGCCCACCGCCCGAGCCGGCGACGCGAGATTCGCCACGTCATGCCGTGGTCCTACCCGGCCACGCCGCCACTGATACGGCCCGGCTCCCGCGGTGTCAGGAGCGGATCGCGTCCCTCACCAGCGCGCACCGGGCAGCGGGCTCGTCGGTCAGAACGACGCCCCCGTCCAGCGCCGCACGGGCGCCGGCAACGGCGGCGGGGGTGTCCGTGTGCAGCTCCAGCAGCGGCTGCCCGGCCTCGACCTCGTCGCCGACGCCTACCAGCAGCCGGACGCCCGCGGCGGCCTGCACCGCGTCCTCCTTCCGGGCTCGGCCGGCCCCGAGCCGCCAGGCCGCCACACCGACGGCGTAGGCGTCCAGCCGGCCGAGCACCCCGGACCGGTCGGCGACCAGCTCCTCGACGTGGGCCGCGCTCGGCAGCGGGGCACCCGGGTCACCGCCCTGCGCGGCGATCATCCGCTCCCACACCTCGTGGGCCTTGCCGGACGCGAGCACCTGCGCCGGGTCGGCGTCGCTGATGCCGGCGAGTGCGAGCATCTCGCGGGCCAGCGCCACGGTCAGCTCCACGACGTCGGCCGGCCCGCCGCCGCGCAGCACCTCGACGGACTCGGCCACCTCCAGGGCGTTGCCCACGGCCCGCCCGAGCGGCACGGACATGTCCGTGAGCAGCGCCGTCGTCGCCAGGCCGTGCGCCGAGCCGATCGCGACCATCGTCTCGGCCAGTTCCCGCGCGCGCTCGGGCGTCTTCATGAATGCCCCGGATCCGAACTTCACGTCGAGCACCAGCCCGTCCGTGCCCTCGGCGATCTTCTTGCTCATGATCGAGCTCGCGATCAGCGGGATCGACTCGACCGTGCCCGTGACGTCGCGCAGGGCGTACAGCTTGCGGTCGGCGGGGGCGAGCGTCGGGGTGGTCGCGCAGATCACCGCGCCCACGTCGGCGAGCTGCGCCGCGATCTCCTCCTCCGACAGCGACGCGCGCCAGCCGGGGATCGCCTCCAGCTTGTCGAGGGTGCCACCGGTGTGGCCGAGCCCGCGGCCGGACAGCTGCGGCACCGCCGCCCCGCAGGCGGCCACGAGCGGGGCGAGCGGCAAGGTGATCTTGTCGCCGACCCCTCCGGTCGAATGCTTGTCCACCAACGGTCGCCCGACGTCCCCGAGCGCCAGCACCTCGCCGGAGTCGATCATGGCCTGGGTCCAGCGGGCGATCTCACCCGCCTCCATGCCGTTGAGCAGGATCGCCATCGCGAGCGCCGCCATCTGCTCGTCGGCGACGCTCCCGCGCGTGTAGGCGTCGACGACCCAGTCGACCTGCTCGTCGGTGAGCCGCCGGCCGTCCCGCTTCGCCTGGATGATCTCGACGGCGTGCATTCGACCGACTCTATGCCCACCCCGCGCACCGTGGAGCCATGGTGGCGTCCGAGCGACTGCTGGGCAGCAGTACGGCTCCACGGTGCGGTCTGTGGTTACGTCGGCAAGTCGTCCGGGCCGAAGGCGTCGGGGAGGACCTCGCTCAGCGGGAGGATGCCCCTGGGCGTGTCCAGGAGGCAGCCCGGGCCGCCGAACTCGTAGAGCACCTGGCGGCACCGGCCGCAGGGCATCAGCAGCTCGCCGGTGCCGGAGCGGCAGGTCACCGCGGTGAACCGGCCGCCTCCGGTGAGGCGCAGCTGCCCGGCCATCGTGCACTCGGCGCACAGCCCGAGGCCGTACGAGGCGTTCTCGACGTTGCACCCGGCGACGACGCGCCCGTCGTCGCAGAGCGCGGCGGCGCCCACCTGCAGCCGGGAGTAGGGCGCGTAGGCCGAGCCCGCGGCCGCGACCGCCGCGTTGCGCAGGGCCGGCCAGTCGGCTTCGAGTTCAGTCACCTTCACCTCGGCGGTACTCGAGCCCGACCGCGGCGGGCGGCCGCAGCCGTTGCGAGGCCACTGCGAGCACGAGCAGCGTGACCAGCTGCGGCGCGTAGGAGGCGAACTCGCGCGGCACCTCGGGGATCACCCAGTACACGGCGTAGACGACCACGCCCGCCGCCAGCGCGACCACGGCCGAGCGCCAGTTCCGCCGCGCGGCCCAGAACACCGCCAGGAGCACCGCGAGGATCGTGGTGGTGTAGAGGAGCGCGTGCACCGCCTCGCCGCCCGCGCGCAGCTGCACGCCGTCGACGTACCCGAACAGGGCCGAGCCGGCGAGCAGGCCGCCGGGACGCCAGTTTCCGAAGATCATCGCAGCCAGGCCGATGTAGCCGCGCCCGCCCGTCTGGCCCTCCAGGTAGCCGAGCTGACCCGGGTTGAGCGTGAGGGCCGCGCCGCCGAGCCCGGCGAAACCGCCCGAGGCGATCACCGCGATGTACTTGTAGGTGAACACCTTCACGCCCAGCGACTCGGCCGCCACCGGGTTCTCGCCGCACGAGCGCAGCCGTAGCCCGAACCGCGTGCGCCACAGCACGTAGTAGCTCACGGGCACGAGCAGGAACCCGAGCACGACGAGCGGGGTGAGCCCGGAGATCAGGCCGCCGAGCAGGCCGGCCACGTCGGAGACCAGCACCCGCTGCTGGTCCTCCAGTGCGGCGAGCCAGTCGGCGAACGGCTGGATCGAGAACGTCTCGAAGCCCTCGATGCGCGGCGACTGCCGCGGGTTCCGCGAGAGCGGCACGAAGACCAGCTGGGCGAGGTACTGCGTGACGCCCATCCCGAGCAGCGTGATCGCGACGCCGGAGACGATGTGGTTGACCCCGAACGTCACCGTTGCCACTGCGTGCAGCAGGCCGCCGAGCGCGCCGAACACGAGCCCGCCGATGACCGCGGCCCACGGACCCCAGTAGAACCCGGCCCACGCCGCGCCCCAGGTGCCGAGGATCATCATGCCCTCGAGCCCGATGTTGATGATCCCCGAGCGCTCGGACCAGAGCCCGCCGAGCGCGGCGAAGAGGATCGGCAGCAGCAGCCGGACGGCGGCCTGGGTGGTGCCGCTCGAGGTGAGCTGGATCTGCCCGGTGAGCGTCGTGGTGATCGTCAGGACCCCGACCCCGATCGCGACGACGATCGCGGCCCGCGCCCAGCCGGGCAGCCGCCGCCCGTTCCGGGCGCCCGCGGGGGCGGGCGCGGTCTCGACCGCCGTCACGACGCCACCTCGCTGACGCTCGTCGGCGCCGTGCCGGGCCGTGCTGTGTTCGATGGTGACCTCGCAAGCTCGGTCACGACGCCACCTCGCTGACGCTCGTCGGCGCCGTGCCGGGCCGTGCTGTGTTCGATGGTGACCTCGCAAGCTCGGTCACGACGCCACCTCCGCCGGCACGCCCGCCGCGGCGCGCAGCTGCGCGGCGACCCGCCGCTGCTCGGCCGCGAGCTCGTAGCGGCGCACGATCTCGTAGGCGACGATCACGGAGAGCACCACCGATCCCTGCATGATCAACACGATCTCGCGCGGCACCCCGACGTTGTCGAGAGCCAGCGCCGACTTGTCCAGGAACGCCCAGAGCAGCGCGCCGAGCGCGATGCCGACCGGGTGGTTGCGCCCGAGCAGCGCCACCGCGATCCCGGTGAAGCCGTAGCCGGCGGGCGAGGTGAGCGTGTAGGCGTGGTCGCGGCCGACCAGCTCGGGCAGGCCGACGAGGCCGGCCATCGCGCCCGAGAGCAGCAGCGCCACGATCACCATCCGGCGCGCGTCCACCCCGCCCGCTGCGGCCGCCGTGGGCGACTCCCCCGAGGCCTTCAGCTCGAACCCGAACCGCGTGCGGTTCAGCATGAACCCGTAGGCCACACCGAGCGCCGCGGCAACGAACACGAACCCGAAGACCGTCCCCCTGTCCCCGAACGAGATGCCGGGGAAGTGGCCGGTGGGCTCGATCGGATCGGTCGAGATGTTGTTGCCACGCAGCACGCCGAACCCGTCGGTGCTGATCAGGTAGGCTATCAGGCCGGTCGCGACGAAGTTCATCATGATCGACGCGATGACCTCGTGCACGCCGCGGTAGGCCTTGAGCAACGCCGGCACCGAGGCCCAGAGCGCGCCCACCGCAGCCCCGACCAGGATGATCACCAGCGTGTGCAGACCCGGCGGCAGCGAGATCGCGCCGCCGACGATCGCGGCCACGCACGCGGCGAGCCGGAACTGGCCCTCGATGCCGATGTTGAACAGCTTCATCTGGAAGCCGATGGCCACGGCGAGCCCGGCGATGTAGTAGATCGCCCCGGTGTTGACGATGTCGACGGCCGTGGTGCCCGTGCCCACCTGGGTGACCATCACGGTCAGGGCCGTGATCGGCGAGTCGCCGTTGATCAGCAGCGCCACCGCGCACAGCAGTGCGGCGAAGACGATCGCCAGCACGGGTGGCAGCAGGACCGTCCGGATGCGGGTCACGCGGCACCCTCCGCGTCGGCACCGGTCATCGCGGCCCCCAGCTCCTCCGGCGTGACGGTGGCCGGGTCGGCGCCGGCGACGAGCCGTCCCCGCAGCATCACCTTGATCGTGTCGGACAGCCCGATCAGCTCGTCCAGGTCGGCGCTCACGAGCAGCACCGCGAGGCCGCGGGCCCTGGCGCGCCGCAGCACGTCCCAGATGCCGGCCTGCGCGCCGACGTCCACGCCGCGGGTGGGGTGGGCGGCGATGAGCAGCACCGGTTCGCCGGAGAGCTCGCGCCCCACCACGAGCTTCTGCTGGTTCCCCCCGGACAGCGCGGCCGCCGGCACGTCGACGCCGGGCGTGCGCACGTCGAACTCCTCGACGATGCGCTCGGTGTCGCGCCGCGCGGCACCGCGGTCGAGCACGCCGAGCGGCCCGCCCGATGCCACCGGCTTGCGGCTCTGGTAGCCCAGGATCCGGTTGGCCCACAGCGGCTGGGTGGCGAGCAGCCCGTGGCGGGTGCGGTCCTCCGGCACGTAGCCGATTCCCGCCTCCCGGCGCTGCAGCGTGTGGGCACGGGTGATGTCCCTGCCCTCCAGCACCACCGTGCCACCGCTCGCCCGGCGCATCCCCATGATCGTCTCGACGAGCTCGGTCTGCCCGTTGCCCTCGACGCCCGCGATCCCGAGCACCTCGCCCGCCCGCACCACGAGGTCCACGCCGTCGAGCACCGGGCGCCCGCCGCCCTCGGCATCGAGCGTGAGCCCGGTGACGCGCAGCACCTCGTGGTCGGTGACCGTGGACTCCCTGGTCTCCGGGCTGGGCAGCTCGCTGCCGACCATCATCTCCGCGAGCTGGCGGCTCGTGACCGTCTTCGGGTCGGCGCTGCCGACGCAGGTGCCGCGGCGGATGACGGTGACGCGGTCCGCGATGGCCCGCACCTCGTCGAGCTTGTGGGAGATGAAGACGAACGTGTACCCCTCCCCTCGCATCCTGCGCAGCGTGGCGAACAGCTCGTCGACCTCCTGCGGCACCAGCACGGCCGTCGGCTCGTCCAGGATCACGGTGCGCGCACCGCGGTAGAGCACCTTGAGGATCTCGACGCGCTGCCGGTCGGCCACCCCGAGCCGCTCGACCAGCACGTCCGGCCCGGCCCGCAGCCCGACCGTGCCCTCGAGCTCGGCGATGCGCCGCCGCGCCGCGGCACCCATGCCGTGCAGGGCCTCCGCGCCGAGCAGGATGTTCTCCGCGACGGTGAGGTTGTCGGCGAGCATGAAGTGCTGGTGCACCATGCCGATCCCGGCCTTGATCGCATCGGCGGGCGAGCGGAAGTGCACCGCCTCGCCGTCCACCGAGATGGAGCCCTCGTCGGGCTGCTGCATCCCGTAGAGGATCTTCATCAGCGTCGACTTGCCCGCGCCGTTCTCCCCGCACAGCGCGTGCACCTCGCCGCGGCGCACCTGGAGCGAGATGTCGCTGTTGGCGACCACACCGGGGAAGCGCTTGGTGATGCCCGCCAGCTCGACGGCGTACTCGCCGCGAGGTGGCGCGGTCTCGGCTACGGCCATACCTCCAGCCTTCCGGGGGTCGCCGGTGTTCGGGCGGACTACGGCGCGGGGGCCGGGATCCGTGCGGACCCGGCCCCCGATGGTGCCTCAGACGCGAGGAGACCGCGCTACTGCGGCTCGCTGGGCACCGTGATGTCGCCGTTGATGATCGCGGCCTTGTAGGCGTCCAGCTGGTCGGTGATGTCGTCGATCTTGCCGCCGGACGTCGAGTAGCCCACGCCGTCGACGGAGAGGTCGAACGCCTTCGGGAGCGCGTCCCGGTGGCCACCGGCCACCGCGTTGATGTAGTTGAACACCGCGACGTCGACGCGCTTGAGCATCGAGGTCATGATCACCTCGTTGACCGGCGGCGCGACGGTGTTGTACTGGTCGGAGTCGACGCCGATCGCGAACTTCGGGGCGTCCGCCTTCGTCGCCGCGTTCACGGCCTCGAACACGCCCTGGCCGGATGCACCCGCGGCCTGGTAGACGATGTCGGCGCCGCCGTCGAGCTGGCCGCGGGCCACCTCGGTGCCGCGTGCCGAGTCGTTGAAGCCGGAGAAGTCACCCGCCGGGCTGATGTAGTCGACGTCGACCCGGACGTTCGGCGCCACCGCCTTGGCACCCGCCACGTAGCCCGCCTCGAACTTGTGGATCAGCGGCGTGTCCACGCCGCCCACGAAGCCGATCCGGCAGGCCTTCGTCTTCAACGCGGCCGCGGCACCCACGAGGAACGAGCCCTGCTCCTCGGCGAAGACCAGCGGGGTGACGTTCGGCAGCTCGACCGTGGAGTCGTCCACGATCGCGAACTGCACGTTCGGGTTCTCGGTGGCGACCGTCTTCAGGGCCGTCGCGTACTTGAAGCCGACCGCGATGACCGGGTTGAAGCCGTCGGCCACGAGCTGGCGCAGCCGGGTGGCGGCGGCGTCCTCGCTCTCGTTCTCGGCGGCCGCGAGTTCCCGGGTGTTGGACTGCTGCAGGCCGATGTCGCTTATCGCCTTCTCGAGCCCGGCGGCCGCGGAGTCGTTGAACGACAGGTCGCCGCGGCCTCCGATGTCGTAGGCCATCCCCACGCGCAGCGCGCTGGCGTCGGCGTTCGGGGCGACCGGCGCGGGGGTGGGAACGCCGCCCGCCGCGGCGGGCGCGGGATTGCGGGTGCACTCGGTACCCCCGGCGCCACCACCGCCCTGCTGCGTGGCGCCGGTGTCACGAGCGCAACCCGTCACCACCAGCGCGCTGGTCAGCACGGCTGCTGCCAGAACGAAACCTCGACTGAACCGCAAGGGAGACCTCTCCTGATCCGGCGGGACGACGGTGGGGAACCGTATCCGAGGGTCCTGGGTGTTCACATGATCGACCGATGGGCGTGACCGAATCGTCGACTCCGGAGCGTGACCACCCGACCGCGTCCCCCAATGGATGATCGTCACGGCTTCCGGTCGACGCATGCGGACTGAACCGATCTACAGTCGAGGACGTGCGATGGGTCGCGGCGGTGACGCTGGTGCTCGCACTGGCGTGCCCGGCCGTCCCGGCGGCGGCCCCGCAGCCGGTGGCGAGCGTGACGGGGGGCTGCGCGGGTCAGCAGGCCCCGCCCGGCCCACCCGTCAAGGAGGAGAAGGCGGACCCGCCACCCGCCCCGCTGCCCTGGCCGCCGGAACCGGTGGGCGGGCCGCAGATGGGCACGTGCGGGCAGATCGGCCCGGACGGTGCCCCCGACCTCACCGCCCAGTCGTGGGTGCTCGCCGACCTCGACACCGGAGCCGTGCTCGCCGCGCGCGCCCCGCACGCGCGGCACCGCCCCGCGTCCACGCTCAAGGTGCTCACCGCGATCACCGCCCTGCGGTCGCTCGACCCGGACCAGGTGGTCGCCGGCACGGCCGAGGACCAGGCGATCGACGGCAGCAAGGCAGGCGTGGGCCCCGGCGGGCAGTACACCGTGCGGCAGCTGCTCGCCGGCCTCCTGCTCAACTCCGGCAACGACACCGCGGAGGCGCTGTCCCGAGCGATGGGCGGCGACGCCGCCACGGTCGCCAAGATGACCGACATCGCGCGCGAGATGGGCGCGCTCGACACCCGCCCCGCCACCCCGTCCGGGCTCGACGGGCCGGGCATGGCGTGCTCGGCGTACGACCTCGCGCTGATGTTCCGGGCGGCGATGCGCGAACCCCTGTTCGCCGAGACCACCGCCCTGCACTCGACGCCGTTCCCGGGCTACGGCGACCACCCCGGGTTCGTGCTCTACAACAGCAGCAAGAACCTCGCCCACTACGCGGGCACGATCGGCGGCAAGACCGGCTTCACGCAGGCCGCCCGGCACACGCTCGTCACCGCGGCCGAGCGGGGCGGGAGACGTCTCGTCGTCGTGCTGATGAGGGGCGAGCAGACACCGGTGCCCATGTGGAAGCAGGGCGCCCACCTGCTGGACTGGGGATTCGAGCTGCCCGCCGACACCCCCGCCGTCGGGCAGCTGGTGGAGGCCGCGCCCGCCCCGCCGCCGACACCCCCCGAGGCGGACGCGGGGGTCCAGACCCTCGCCCTCCGGCCCGTCCCGCCGATGCTCCCGATCGGCCTCGGCGCCATCGCGGTCACCGGGATGGTCATCGGAGGCCTCGCCCTGCGCCGCCGCCGCTGATCCCGGCCCGCCTCGGGCGCGCTGCGGTGGCTCCCGCGGAGCGAACGGCACGTTCGGGTGCTAGGAGGGAGAGCGCCGCTCGCTTCGTGCGCGCCGACGCTAGCGCTCGACGCGGCGACGACCGAGCAGGCGACGGCTGCTCAGCCAGCCGGTGAGCAGGCCGGCACCGAGCAGCCCGACGGCGACGCCGCCCGTCGGACCGCGGCGCACCACCACCTCCGAGTGCAACACGGGCGGCTCCGGCACCGGTACCGGCTCCTCCTGCTCGTTCTCCCGCGCGGTGGCGGCCCACGCCGTGACGAAGAGGACGAAGCGGGACGCGAAGAACACGAAGACCAGCAGGCCGAGGAACGAGCCGAACACGGCACCGCTGGGCGACGCCGTCACGGATGCGAGGTAGTAGGTCATGATCAACTTCAGCGCCTCGAAGCCGATCGCACCGAACAGCGCTGCCTTCACCGCGCTGCGCAGCGTCACGTGCCGGCGCGGGAGCCGGGCGATCACCCACAGGAAGATCAGCCAGTTCGCGAGCAGGCCCAGCAGGAACCCGACGACGCCGAGCAGGAACCGCGCCCACTCCTCGTCGGCCAGGCCCACCAGCTCCAGCAACGTCGCGGCGAAGCCGTTCGCGACGCCGGTGATGGCGAACGACCCCACGAGCGCCAGGCCGAGGCCCGCCAGCGCGAGGAGGTCGAGGAACAGTCGCTTCACCATCGCGGGCGTGGCCGGGACCTGGGCCCACTGCTCGGACAACGCCTCGCGCAGGTTCGACATCCAGCCGATCCCCGAGTAGAGCGCCGCCAGCAGACCCACCGCGCCGACGGCCGCGCGGGACGCGATGGCCTGTTCGATCGTCGGGTTGATGATCTCGCCGAGACCGGGCGGGACGTTCTCCGCGATGCCGGCCTGCAGCTCGCGCAGCAGATCCGGGTTGAAGAACAGCACGTACCCGGCGACGGCGAACGCGATCATCAGCAACGGCACCAGCGACAGCACGCTGAAGAACGTGATCGCCGCGGCGTAGTGGTCCCCGTGCCGCTCGGTGTAGCGGGTGGCGGCCCGCATGACGTGGTCGAGCCACGCGTACCGCGCCCGCAGCCGCTCGATCCTGGACGGCTTCTCCGGTGCGGCCACGGTGTCACCCCATCACGTCGGCGGCAGGAAGCCGATCCTCTCGTGGACGGCCGCGAGTGTCGCGCCTGCGATCTCGCGCGCCCGGGTGGCTCCGCGGGCGAGCACCCGGTCCAGCTCGGCCGGGTCGTCCCGGAAGGTACGTACCCGCTCGCGCAGCGGTTCCACGAACTGCGCGACGACCTCCGCGAGATCCTTCTTCAGATCGCCGTAGCCCTTGCCGGCGTAGTCCGCCTCGAGCTCGGAGACCTTCCGGTCGGTGAGCGCCGAGTAGATCGTGAGCAGGTTGGAGATGCCCGGCTTGGCCTCCGGGTCGTAGCGGATCTCCCGCTCCGCGTCCGTGACGGCCGACCGGATCTTCTTGGCGTTCACCTTGGGGTCGTCGAGCAGCTCGACGATGCCGGCCGGGCTCGACGCCGACTTGCTCATCTTCGCCGTCGGGTCCTGCAGGTCCTGGATCTTCGCGATCCCGGTGGGGATGACCGGCTCGGGCACCGTGAACGCCTTGCCGAAGCGGGTGTTGAACCGCTGCGCGAGGTCGCGGGTGAGCTCGAGGTGCTGGCGCTGGTCCTCGCCCACCGGCACGCCGTCGGCCTGGTAGAGCAGGATGTCGGCGGCCTGCAGGATCGGGTAGGTGAACAGGCCCACGGTGGCCCGGTCGGCGCCCTGGCGCGCCGCCTTGTCCTTGAACTGGGTCATCCGGCTCGCCTCGCCGAAGCCCGTGAGGCAGCCCAGCACCCACTCGAGCTGGGCGTGTTCGGGCACGTGGGACTGGACGAACAGCGTGCAGCGCTGCGCGTCGAGGCCTAACGCGAGCAGCTGGGCCACCGCGTTGCGGGTGCGGTCGGCGAGCGTCTTCGGGTCGTGTTCGACGGTGATCGCGTGCAGGTCCGGGATGAAGTAGAAGGCGTCGTAGGAGTCCTGCATCGCCACCCACTGCCGGACCGCGCCGAGGTAGTTGCCCAGGTGGAACGAGTCCGCGGTGGGCTGGATGCCGGAGAGCACCCGCTGGCGACGGTCGGTGGGGGCGGTCATGCCCCCGATTCTCCCAACCCGCGTGGACGCGCTACGCGGGGGCGGTGTCGTCCTGCTCGGGTTCGTCGGCCGCCACGCGCTGCACCTGAACGGTGCGGTTGTCCAGGTCGATCGGCCCGAGCTGGAAGTGCTCCTGGCCGTCGCCCGCCTCGGTGGACTCGTCCCGGATCTTCCGCCCGGGGAACATCTCTCCCAGAACGCCCATGCCGCCACGGTACGCGTCGCAGGATGAGACAACCGGACGTGAC
Organism: Pseudonocardia adelaidensis; assembly: GCF_039543345.1. NCBI lineage: Bacteria > Bacillati > Actinomycetota > Actinomycetes > Pseudonocardiales > Pseudonocardiaceae > Pseudonocardia > Pseudonocardia adelaidensis. The sequence goes on from NZ_BAABJO010000002.1 coordinate 336,925, forward strand.
CCGCCTCACTAGCGTCACCCCCCGCGACTTGCGACCAGCGGAGGCACCAGATGAAGGCACTCGTCTACCACGGTCCGGACGACAAGTCCTGGGAGGACGTCCCGGACGCTGCCGTGCAGGAGCCGACCGACGTGGTCGTCAGGGTCGACACCACCACGATCTGCGGCACCGACCTGCACATCCTGCAGGGCGACGTCCCCGCCGTCACCGACGGGCGGATCCTGGGCCACGAAGCGGTGGGGACCGTCACCGAGGTCGGCGCCGCGGTGCGCGGGTTCTCGGCGGGCGACCGGGTGCTGGTACCGGCGATCACCAAGTGCGGCCGCTGCGAGTACTGCCAGCGCGGGATGCCGTCGCACTGCCGGACGGTCGGCGGGATCGGCTGGATCTTCGGGCACCTGATCGACGGCACCCAGGCCGAGTACGTCCGCGTCCCGTACGCGGACACGTCCCTGTACGCCGTTCCCGATGGCGTCTCCGACGAGCAGGCGATCTTCCTGGCCGACTCGCTCCCCACCGGCTACGAGGTCGGGGTCCTCGCCGGCAACGTCCGCCCCGGGCACACCGTCGCCGTCGTCGGAGCCGGAGCGGTCGGGCTGGCCGCCGTGCTCACGACCGGCCTGTGGGGCGCCTCGAAGGTCATCGCCGTCGACAGCAACAAGTTCCGCCTGGAGAAGGCGATCGAGTTCGGCGCCACCGACACCGTCGAGGCGGGCCCCGGCACGGTCAAGGAGGTCACCGCGCTCACCGACGGCCTCGGCGTCGACGTCGCGATCGAGGCCGTCGGGTACCCGGAGACCCTGCTCACCGCCGCCGCGCTGGTACGGCCGGGCGGCACGATCGCCAACATCGGCGTGCACGGGGTGCCGGTGGAGCTCCCGATGCAGGAGATGTGGATCCGCAACATCACCCTGACCATGGGGCTGGTCGACACGGTCTCCATACCGACCCTGCTCACGATGGTCGCGAACGGGCGCATCCCCGCCGAGAAGATGGGCACCCACTCGTTCACGTTCGACCGCATCGACCAGGCGTACGACGTCTTCAAGAACGCCGCGGCCCACCAGGCGCTCAAGGTCGTCATCACGCCGGGCTGACGACGCGGAAGTCGGTCGACGTCGCCGGAGCCCTGACCTACCGTCCGCGCGGTGGCGGACGTCGTCGTGGTGGGCGCCGGGATCGTCGGCGCGTCGATCGCCTGCCACGTGGCCCGGCTCGGGGCGGACGTGACGCTCGTGGACAAGGCCCGGCCGGCGTCCGGCGCCACCGGGGAGTCGTTCGGGTGGATCGGCGCGTCCGAGCGCGGGCCCGGTCCGGGTGGCGCGCTGCGCGCGGCCGCGGTGCGGGAGTACCGGCGGCTCGAGGCCGAGATCCCGGATGTGCACGTGCGGTGGTCCGGATCGCTGTCGTGGGGCGGGCCGGAACCGGCCGGCGACCTCGAACCCGGGCGGCACCTGGTCGGCGCGGAGCGGATCGCCGCGCTGGAGCCCAACCTGCGCACGCCCCCGGCGCGGGCCGTCCACATCCCCGGCGACGGGGCGGTCGACCCGCGGGCGACCACCGACGCCCTGATCGCCGCCGCATGCGATCGGGGTGCCCGGCTCGTGTGGGGTACCGCGGCGACCGCGCTGCGGGTCGTCCATGGCCGCGTCGTCGGCGTCGAGACGACGGGTGGCCTCGTCGACTCCGACACCGTGGTGCTGGCGAGCGGTGCCGACGTCTCCGTGCTCTGCGGGCCGCTGGGCGTGCGGGTGCCGGTGGCGCCGTCACCGGCGATCCTGCTGCGGCTCGCCGGACCTCCCGATCTCGTGCGGACCGTCGTCGCGACGCCTCGTGTGGAGGTGCGTGCCGGTGGTGACGGCGAGCTGCTCTCGCCCATCGCCTACGCGGGGGAGTCGACGGCCGCCGAACTCGCGCGTTCCGCGGAACGTGGCCTCGCTCGGATCGCCTCGATGTTCCGCGGTGCGGACGACGTGCGGCTGCTGAGCGCACGGGTCGGGATGCGGCCGATGCCGGTCGATGGACACCCGGTGATCGGCCCGCTCCCCACCGTCCGTGGCGCCTACGTGGCGGCGATGCACTCCGGCGTGACGCTCGCAGCGGTCGCCGGGAGGCTCGTCGCCGAGGAGGTCGTGCACGGGGTCGATGCCCCGGAGCTGCGCGGCTGCCGACCCACGTGAGGCGCACGCAGTCCCCGACCCGCTCGCCCGGAGACCGCGAATCGCGGAGGGATCACGGGTCGAGCGCGACCACCGTCATGCCCGCGGGCGTCGGGCCGTCCATCGCCGCGAGCGAGCCCAGCGCGTCGAGCGAGACGTGCGCCCCGCCGCCGGTGAGCTCGTGGACCGCCGCCGGGACGTCCCGCGTCCCGGAGGCGTCGACGACCACTTCGGCGCCGCGGGCCCGGGCCAGTGCGAGCGCGTCCGCCGAGACGTCGACGGCCACCACGCGGCCACGATCGTCATGACCGGCACGGGGACGCAGCCCCGACCGCCCGGCCGCACCGCGCACGACCCGAAGATCGCGGCGAGACGCACGATGGTGCTGCTCGGACCGCATCGGTGTGCACACCGGATCGATCAGGCGGGCGCCAGCGGCAGCAGCCGCGGGCCGGGACGCTGGGCCGGCACCAGCCGATCCACCGGGTCGCGGTAGGTCGTGCTGCGCTGGCGAACCGGGCGGCCCGCCGCCTCCGCGATCGCCGTCAGCTCGGTGACGGTGCGCGCGGAGCCGTTCTCCGACCCCGCCATCCGGCTGATCGTCTCCTCCATCAGCGTGCCGCCCATGTCGTCGGCGCCGCCGCGGAGGATGTCGGCGGCGAGGTCGTCGCCGAGCTTCACCCACGAGCACTGGACGTGGTCGATCCGCCCGTGCAGGGCGAGCCGGGCGAACGCGTGCACCGCGCGGTTGTCGCGCACCGTCGGCCCGGGGCGGGCGATGCCCGCGAGGTAGATCGGCGCGTTGTGGTGCACGAACGGGAGCGGAACGAACTCGGTGAAGCCTCCCGTCTCGTCCTGCAGCGCCGCGAGCGTGCGCAGGTGGCCGAGCCAGTGGCGGGGTTCGTCGACGTGGCCGTACATCATCGTGGACGACGACGGGATCCCCAGCCGGTGCGCGGTGCCCACCACCTCCAGCCACTGGGCGGCCGGCAGCTTGCCCTTGGTGAGCACCCAGCGGACCTCGTCGTCGAGGATCTCGGCGGCCGTGCCCGGGATCGAGCCCAGCCCCGCGTCGCGCAGCTCCGTGAGCCACTCCTCGATCGACACGCCCGCCTTCGCCGCCGCCGACACGACCTCCATCGGCGAGAAGGCGTGGACGTGCATGCCCGGCACCGCGGCCTTCACCGCGCGCACGAGGTCGGCGTAGAAGGTGACGGGCAGCTGCGGGTCGATCCCGCCCTGCATGCACACCTCGGTGGCGCCCGCCTCGGCAGCCTCCACCGCGCGCGCCGCGACCTCGTCGAGCGAGAGCCGGAACGCGTCGGCGTCGCGCTCGCGCTGCGCGAAGGCGCAGAAGCGGCACCCCACGTAGCAGACGTTCGAGAAGTTGATGTTGCGGTTGACGACGTAGGTGACCTCGTCGCCCACGACGTCGGCGCGCACGGCGTCGGCGAGCCGCACGAGCTCGTCCAGCGCCGGTCCGTCGGCGGTGAGCACGGCCATCGCGACCGCCTCGTGCGCCGGGTCGAGCAGCGCGGCCGGATCGGAGGCGGCCAGCGCGAGCCCCGCGCGGACGTCGGAGTCCAGCCGTTCCGGGGCCGTCCGCTGCGTCGCTGCCAGCTCCTCGGCGACCGCCTCCCAGTCGCCGTAGACGGATGCGAAGTCGCCGCGGCGGTCGTCCGTGCGCCCCTCGGTGTCGATCGCGGTGTTCAGGTCGACGCGTCCGGTGGAGGCGAACCCGCCGTCCGGCTCCTGCCACGGCCGCCCCACCACCGCGGCGCTCTCGTCGGCGAGCCCGGTGTCCGGGTCGGCGAGCGCGGCGACGTGCGCGGACACGCGGGAGTCGATCCACGGCGACCCGGCCAGCACGTACTTCGGGTAGACCGCGAGCCGCTCCCTGATCTGGAAGCCGGCCGCAGCCGAGCGCGTGGCGAGTTCGTCGATGGCGGGCCACGGCATCTCCGGGCTGACGTGGTCGGCGGTGACCGGCGAGACCCCGCCCCAGTCGTCGATCCCGGCGCGCAGCATGAGCGCGTACTCCTCGCCGATCAGGTTCGGCGGCGCCTGGATCCGCATCTTCGGGCCGAGCACGATCCGCGCGACCGCGATCGTGGCGGCGAGGTCCTGCAGGTCGGCGTCCGGGTCGTTCGCCATCGCGGTGTCCGGCTTGGCCCGGAAGTTCTGGATGATCACTTCCTGGACGTGCCCGTGCGCCCGCGCGGCGGAGCGGATCGCGAACAGCGACTCGGCGCGCTCCGTGCGGTTCTCGCCGATCCCGATCAGGATGCCCGTGGTGTACGGGACGCCGACACGCCCGGCGTCGGTGATCGCCCGGATCCGGACGGCCGGCTCCTTGTCCGGGCTGCCGAAGTGCGGGCCGCCCGGCTCGCTCCACAGCCGCTCCGCCGTGGTCTCCAGCATCATCCCCATGCTCGCGGCCACCGGCTTGAGCCGCGTCAGCTCGGCCCAGGACAGGACGCCGGGGTTGAGGTGCGGCAGCAGGCCGGTCTCCTCCAGCACCGCGATCGCGCAGGCGCGGACGTAGTCCAACGTGGAGTCGTAGCCGCGCGCCTCCAGCCACTCCCGCGCGGCGGGCCAGCGGTCCTCCGGCCGGTCGCCCAGGGTGAACAGCGCTTCCTTGCAGCCGGCCGCCGCCCCGGCCCTGGCGATCTCCAGCACCTCCTCCCGCTCGAGGAACGCCGCGGGCAACCGGTGCGGCACGGTGGCGAACGTGCAGTAGTGGCAGCGGTCGCGGCACAGCCGGGTGAGCGGGATGAACACGTTCTTCGAGTACGTGACGACACCCGGCCTGCCCTCGGCCACCAGGCCCGCGTCCCGCACCCGGGACGCGACGGCGAGCAGCTCGTCCAGGGCCTCGCCACGGGCGGCCAGCAGCACGGACGCCTCGGCGACGTCGATCGTGACGCCGTCCCGCGCCCGCCGCAGCGCGCGGCGGAGAGCGGCGTCGGACGGCTCGGTCTCGCGGAGCACCTCGACCATGACGTGAACAGTAGGTCGGCCGAGCCGACGAGGTCGACCTGCCGGACCCCGCTACAGATCACAGCACAACACGGGAATACGACGAGGTCCCCGGCATCATGGCGCCGTGCTGGGGAGGCAGTTCGCCGGTGGGCTCGCCTGCCTGCTCGCGTTGGTGGCGTGCGCGCCGGCGCAGGGCGGCGCGGATACGGCCGACCGGACCGTCGTCGTCTCCACCGCCGCCGGCGACCGCACCGCGCACGTCCACCACCCACAGGGCGCCCCGGCGGGCGCGCCGCTCGTGGTCGTCCTGCACGGCGCGGGCGGCTCGGGCGCCCAGGTGGAGGCCGACCTCGGCTGGGACGGCCTCGCCGACCGGGAGGGGTTCGTCGTCGCCTACCCCGACGGGCTCGACGGCACGTGGAACGGCGGCGGCTGCTGCGGACGGGCCCGCACCCGCGGCGTCGACGACGTCGGCTACCTCGCCGCGTTGTCGGGCCGGATCGCCGAGGAGGACGGCACCGACCCGCGCCGTGTCTACGCCGTCGGCTTCTCGAACGGAGCGATCCTCGCCTACGCCTGGGCCTGCAGCCGTCCGGGTGACCTCGCCGGCATCGGCCCCGTGGCGGGCGCGGTGCTCGTGCCCTGCGCGGCGCCGGGCCCGGTCGCCGTGGTGGCGGTCCACGGCACGGAGGACGACCGCGTCCCGTTCGGCGGCGGCGCGGGAGCAGGCGGGGCGCAGTACCCGACCGTGGCCGGTTCGCTCGCCCCGTTCCTGGCCGGGGACGGGTGCTCCCCCGCTCCCGCGCTCGCCGACGACCCGCCGGCCGCGGTCGGCACGTGGACGTGCTCCTCCGGCCGCCCCGTGGTGCGCGACGTCATCGACGGCGGCGGGCACGCGTGGCCGGGCGCAGGCCCAGACGCGGGCACCACGGACACCCCGCTGGACGCCACGGGCTTCCTGTGGTCGCGCCTGGCGGGCCCGTGATTGCGACCGGCGTCGGCCGGCCGCTCACACAGCAACCGTGGCGCTGGCACACCAACTGCAGTTGGTGTGCCGGCGCCGAAGTTGTTGTGTGGCGCATTCACCTAACTCAGGACGGCCGAGATCTGCGCGACCAGCGCGTCGATCACCGTCGGGAGGCTGAGCACCGTGCCCCACGTCCACGCGGCGGAGACCAGCGGGTCGTCGACGAACACCGACCGGCCGGCCTTCACCACGTCCAGCCGCGAGTACAGGGGAGCCCGCTCGATGTCCCGGCGCGCCTGTGGGGCGGCGAACCCGGTGTTCCACAGCAGGACGTCGCGATCGAGCAGGGCCATCTGCTCGTCGCTGATCGTCGCGCCGTCCTCGTCGCCCGCGAGCTCGCCGATCTCGGGCGGGATCGTGAAGCCGAGCGCCGCCACCACCTGCGAGCGCTGGTCGTTCGGCGAGCGGACGAAGGTCTGGCCGTCCTCCTGCCGCTCCGCGACCACGGCGGTGCGGCCCTCGAACCACGGGTTCGCCGCGGCGGCCGCCTCGAGCTGCACGTCGACGCCGGTGATCAGCTGCTCGGCCCGGTCCGGGACGCCGAACGCGCGGCCGGCGAGGCGCGTGTACTCGTCCCACGGCGCGCCCCACTCGGGATAGCCCGCGGGCGGCGCGATGGTGGGGGCGATCCGCGAGAGCGTCCGGTACTGCGTGTCGTCCATCGACGTGTAGAGCCCGATGATCAGGTCCGGGGAGAGCGCGGCGATCTCCTCGTACCGGTAGTCGGGGGTGCCGGTGAACGCGCCCCGGTTCAGCACCGCGGGCCGCGCGGCACCGAGCTCGTCCTGCGCCCACGGCCACGTCGCGTACGGCTGGTCCCCGTACCAGTCCGTGACGCCCACCGGGCGGACCCCCATCGCCAGCACCGGGTCCTGGTCGCTGAAGCCGACCGTGACGACGCGCTGTGGGGCACCCGTGATCTCGGTGGCGCCCATGCTGTGCTCGACGGTGAGCGGGAACGCGCCCGACGCGGCCGGGCCCGCCGCCTGCACCGGCGGCTCGGTGGCGCCTCCCCCGCAGGCGGCCAGGAGGCCCATCGCACCGAACGCTCCGGCCCCCGTGAGCAGCCGGCGGCGGCTGACGTGACCAGCGGGACGGGACGCGGCGGGCACGGTGCCTCCTGAGATCTTCGGCGCGAGGGGCGCCCGAGGCTAGCCTCCCCTCACAGCGCCACGTCACGCCGCCATTGCGTTTCGTACAAGAGCGGCGGCCGGCCCCGGCCTAGCGTCTCGATCGTGCGGCGAGCGACTTCTGGCTGAGGGGTGGAGATGGCAAGGGTTGTCATGCAGGCCGTCGTGTCGGTGGACGGCTACATCGCCTACCCCGATGACTCGGTCGGGCCGCTGTTCGACTGGTACTTCAACGGCGACACCGAGCTGTGCGCCACGGCGAGCGATTGGACGTTCCGCGTCTCGCGGCCGTCGGCCGACCACCTCCAGCCCATCTGGGACGCGATCAAGGTGACGGTGATCGGCCGCCACCTGTTCGACACCACCAACGGCTGGGACGGCAAGCCTGCCGCGGGGGACGAGCTGGTCGTCGTCACCCACCGGCCGTTGCCGCAGGAGTGGCTCGCCGCCCACCCGGACGCACCGTTCCACACCGCCGACTCCGTCGAGGCCGGCATCGCGCTCGCCAAGGAGCTCGCAGGCGACGGCCTCGTCGACGTGACCGCGGGCGACCTCGGGGGGCAGGCGTTCTCGGCGGGGCTGGTCGACGAGGTCGCGATGGACGTCGTCCCGGTGGTTCTGGGCGAGGGGGTGCGCTTCTTCGGCAGCCACACCGGCACCGTGCTCCTCGACGATCCCGACCAGGTGGTCCAGGGCGACCGCGTGCTGCACCTGCACTACGCGGTCAGGCACTGACCGGTCGGTCACGGGTTGGCTCAGATCATGCGACGCATGACGATGCGCGGCAGCTTGCTGGCCGTCGCACCGGTGGTCCCGACCACCGTGAAGCCGGCCTTCTCGAACATCGCACGCGTGCCGACGAAGGCCATCGTGAGGTCGATCCGCCCAGACCCGGGGTCCACCGGATAGCTCTCGACCGCAGGCGCGCCACGCGACGCGGCGTACCCGACCGCACCCTCGATCAACGGCGTCGTGTAGCCGCGCCTGCGGTGGCCGCCCCGGATGACGAGGCAGATGATGCTCCACACCGGTACGCCGTCGAGCGGCCGGATCAGCCGGGACCGGCTGAGCCGGGTGTTCTCCGAGCGTGGGCCGATGCTGCACCAGCCGACCGACTCTCCGTCGTCGTACCCGATCACCCCGGGCGGGTTCTCCCGGCCGCAGAGCGCGCGGAACGCCGACTCGCGGCTCCCGTTCCCGAGCTCGGAGACCTCTCGGGAGGTGAGGCGGTGCGACAGGCACCAGCAGTGGCTCGCCCGCCGGTTGGGGTTCGCCACCGCGACGAAGTCGTCCACGCGATCCGGCGTGACGGGGTGGGTGACGAACGCCATCGGCAGAGCCAACCGGGGAACGGGCGACCGGTCAAACGCCGCGCGGCCCCAGATGACCGGACTTCCCAGTTCGGTGGACCTGACCGCACCTCGAATGTACTCTGCAGTACAAAGCTGAATGTATCGCATAGTACAAACTGGGGCACCGGATGCGCACCGAACCGAGCACGGCCAAGGGCCGGGCGACCGTGCAGCGGGTCCTCGACGCCGCCTGCGACCTGTTCGCCCGGCAGGGCATCCGAGCGACGACCCTGGACCAGGTGGGTAGCCGATCGGGCACCGGGCGCGGGCAGCTCTACCTGTACTTCGCCGGCAAGTCCGACCTCGTCACCGCGGTCGTCACCCAGCAGGTCCAGCACCTGCTCGACGCCCAGCAGCCGCTGCTGGAGTCCATGTCCACCGCGGCCGACGTCCGGGCCTGGTGCGCCGCGGCGGAGCAATGGCACGCGACCGATGACCGAGCGCGCTGCCCGATCGGATCCCTGGTCCACGAGCTCGGCGAGCACGACGACGCAGCCCGGACCGCGCTCGCCGACGGCTTCGGGCGCTGGCGGTCCGCTCTGGCCGACGCCCTGCGCCGCGTCCGGGACCGCGGGGAGCTCGCCGCCGGCCTCGACCCGGAACACGCGGCCGCCGGACTGCTCGCCGCGTACCAGGGCGGGGTCCTGCTCGCCGGCGCCACCGGCGACATCGCGCCGCTCCGCCTCGCACTCGCGACGTTCGAGGCCACCGCGCTGGCCGAGCAGGACGGTCGGCCAGACGGGCGCAGCAGGTGATGCTCGGTGTGGTGCTGGCGGTGGTCGCCAGCGTGGCGTACGGGCTCAGCGACGTCCTCAGCGGCTCGGCGGTGCGTCGCCACTCGACGGCGTCGGTGGCACTGTGGTCGCAGCTCACGGGACTGGCACTGCTCGGGCTGGCTGCACTGGTCGTGCGCCCGGCGCTGAGCTGGCCGGTCGTCGGCTGGGGCCTCGCCGCGGGCGCGCTCGCCGCCGTCGCGCTGCTGCTGTTCTACACCGCCCTGCAGCGGGGCCGGACCGCCGTCGTCGCCCCGGTGGCCGGCTCCGGCGTGGTGGTCCCGGTGGTGGCCGGGCTGCTCGGCGGGGAGCCGCTGGCCTGGCCGGCCATCCTCGGGGTGGGGTCGGTCATCGCCGGCGTGCTCGTCGTCGCCGCGACCGGCAGCGGCGACGGCCCGGACGCCAGCGGCTCGCCCGAGCCTGCCGACCGGCCGCACCGCCGGCTGATCCGTTCCAGCCCCGGCCGGACCCACCCGGCTCCGGCCGACGACCGGTGCGTGCCGGAGCACGGCACGAGCTCGACGCGGTCCTCGGCGGTCCCCGCGGTGCTGGCCGCTGCCGGGTTCGGTGGGTTCTTCGTCCTGCTCGACCTGGCGACCACCGCCGCCGGAGGGCGCGGCTCCGCGGGCCCGACGCTCGCCGTCGCCCTCACGGTGCAGGCCGGAGCGCTGTTGGTGACCCTGCTCGCCGCGGCCGGGCACACCCGCGCCTGCCTCGCGCCGCGCCCGCAGCTCCTGCTGGCGGCCGGCGCGGTCGGACTGGTCGACGTCGTGGGCGACCTGGCGCTGGTGGTTGCGGTCGGGATCGGACCGCTCGCGGTCGTCGGTCCGCTGGGCTCACTCGACCCGGTCGTGACGGTCCTGATCGCCGTCGCGGCGCTCGGGGAGCGGCTTCGCGCGGTGCAGGCGGTCGGCGTCGCCGCGGTACTGGCCGGCGGCGTCCTGGTGGCCACGGGGTGACGGATCCGGGGAGCACGACCGGAGCGGCCGGCCTCGGCCGACGTCAGGCCACGTCCGCCAGCTCCCCGCCGGTGACCTTCACAAGCTCGGAGCACGTGCTGGGAAATACCGCGTGCGCGACACCACCGGCCGCCCACACCTCGTCGTACGCCTCGAGTGCCCGGTCCACGAGCGTGCGCAGCGGCCGCGGGTGCCCGACCGGCGCCACCCCGCCGATCGTCTGACCGGTGGCGGCGCGCACGAAGTCCGGCGACGCCCGCCGCACCCGCTGCACGCCGATCAGCTGAGCGACCTTGGCGGTGTCCACCCGGTGGGCGCCGGAGGTCAGTACGAGCAGCGGCTCGCCGTCGGCGTCGAAGACCAGCGAGTTCGCGATCTGCCCCACCTCGACGCCGAGTGCCGCCGCCGCGGCCGCGGCGGTGGTGACGGCATCGGGCAGCACCCGCATCCGGGCCACCCTGGAGGGATCGGCGCCGCCCGCGGTGAGGGCGGCGACCACGAGGTCGATGTTGCGGTGGGTCGCGGTGCTCACCCCCGCATCAGACCACGGCACCGGCGCTGCCTGTCATCCGCGTTTCCCGGCGACGCGGCCGCCGTCGAGCGCACTCCCGTCGGTGGCCCGGACCACGCAGTGCACCTCGCGCTGGCCGGTGGCGAACCCGGCCCTGGCCGGGACGAGCGCCACGAGCTCCAGCCCGGACGGCTCCACCACGGCGTCGAACACCGGCGTGCACGCTCCCGCCGCGAACCGCGAGAAGGCCTCCTGGCCGGGGTACGGCACGTCCCTCCCGCCGAACGGGTCGAGGGTGGCGACGACCTCGGCCCCGTGCGGACCCGCGCAGTCGACCGCGTCGAGCACGACTCCGGTGGCCGGTGCGGCGGCGAGGCACGCACCCGCGACCGGCCCGTCGAGCCGCACGTCGCCGTCCGGGCCGTAGGTGAGCGCCTCGACGCGCGGTGTGGCGAGCACGAACCCGGCGGCCAGCCCCAGCAGCAGGCCGAGGGCCGCGCCCGCCACCGCCCACCACCAGCGGCGCCCGCGGCGGCGGCTCGCGCGCGCGAGCCGGTGTGCGTCGTCGAGCGCGCCGACCACCTGACGGGCCGAGGGCCGGTCCCGCGGCACCCGCTGCAACAGCCCCGCGAGCACGCTCCCCAGCGCGCCGCCCCCGAACACCGGGACGGCGCCGTCGGTGGGCGGGCGGGCGAGCACCGCAACGTGCAGCGCGGCACCGAACGCCCAGAGGTCGGACTCCGGGGTGGGCTGCCCGCCGTCGCGCAGCTCCGGCGCCAGGAAACCGGGGTCGCGGGCGGCGCGCTGCGGGTCGACGGCCTTGCCGACGCCGGCCAGCCGCACCTTCCCGTCCGGGCCGAGCCGCACCGTGTGCGGGCTGATGTCACCGTGCACGATCCCCGCGCCGTGGGCCGCCTGCAGCGCCGAGGCCAGCTGCCGCGTCATCGCGGTCGCCTCGCGTTCGTCGAGCGGGCCGTCGGCCGCCACCCGCTCGGCGAGCGTGGGCGCGTCCACGAGCTCGGTGACGATGTGGTCGGCGTCGCCGTCGGTCACCACGTCGTGGATCGTGACGAACCCGGGATGGTCCAGCCGGCCCGCGGCCCTCGCCACCCGCAGCAGCTGCTCCCGCGCGAGCGTGCGCTCGCCGGGGTCATGCGGCAGCCGCAGCTCCTCGACGGCGACCTGGAGCCCGGTCACCCGGTCGGAGGCGCGCCGGACCGTGCCGTCGATGTCCCCCAGCACGACGTACCGGCCGCCGATCATGCGGGTGGGGCTGAAGCCGGTCATGCGCCGTCACCGGCCGGCGGACGGACCACGGTGGCCACTCAGGCGCAGTTCGTGCCCGGCAGCGGGACCAGGAACTGGTCGGCCGCCCACCGACCTTCTTCCAGCTGCCGGAAGCCGTCGGTGACGACCCGGGTGCCGTCGACGTGCGCGCCCCGGGGCAGCGTCTCGACGAGCGCGGCGCCCTGGCTCGGCCCGTTGCGGACGTTCAGCTGGTCGGTGGTCACCTCGAGCTGGCACCCGGTGGAGCCGTCGGCGACCGTGATCGCGTTCAGGCCGCCCCGGTCGATGATCGCGAGCAGCGCCAGCACGACCCCCGCGATCAGTACGAACGTCCACCCCTTGAAGCTGGAGGCCTCCAGCTTGGGAACGGTGATCCTGGCCACGGCCGTGCCTCCCCGAGATGGTGTGCGAACCCACGGTAGCGGGCAGGTGGCCTGCCGCGCCTCATGGCGCGGTCCGCTCGCGGTTCGGGATAGCGTGTTCACGTCAAAACACCCGTCCCGAGGCAGGCCGAAGCAGAAGATGAAGGTCATCTACACCTACACCGACGAAGCGCCCGCGCTGGCCACGCATTCGTTCCTGCCGATCATCGAGGCGTACGCCGGCAAGGCGGGCGTCGAGGTCGAGACCCGCGACATCTCGCTGGCCGGACGCATCCTCGCCGCGTTCGACCTCGCCCCCGACTCGCTCGCCGAGCTCGGCGAGCTCGCGAAGACCCCGGCCGCCAACATCATCAAGCTGCCGAACATCAGCGCCTCGATCCCGCAGCTCAAGGCCGCGATCAAGGAGCTGCAGGCCGCCGGGTACGCCGTGCCGGACTTCCCCGACGACGCGAGCACCGACGATGAGCGGGCCGCGCGCGCGGCGTACGACGCGGTGAAGGGCAGCGCGGTGAACCCGGTGCTGCGCGAGGGCAACTCCGACCGCAGGGCGCCCGCGTCGGTGAAGAACTACGCGAAGAAGCACCCGCACTCGATGGGCGCGTGGTCGGCCGGCTCCACCTCCCACGTCACCACGATGTCGGACGGCGACTTCCGGCACTCCGAGCGCTCGGTCACCGTGGCCGAGGCCGGCGAGCTGCGGATCGAGCACGTGGCCGCCGACGGCACCGTCACCGTGCTCAAGCCGTCGGTGCCGGTGCAGGCGGGCGAGATCGTCGACGCGGCGGTGATGCGCGCCGAGGCGCTGCGCGCGTTCCTCGCCGAGCAGGTCGCCGACGCCAAGGCCAAGGGCGTGCTGTTCTCGGTGCACCTCAAGGCCACGATGATGAAGGTCTCCGACCCGGTCCTGTTCGGGCACGCCGTGCAGACCTACTTCGCCGACGTCTTCGCGCAGTACGGCGACGACCTCGCGAGCGTCGGTGCCGACCCGGACGACGGCCTCGCGAGCATCCTCACCGCCCTCGAGAAGCTGCCCGCCGAGAAGCGGGAGAGGATCGAGGAGGCGATCACCGCCACCTACGACAGCGGCCCCGGCCTCGCGATGGTCGACTCCGACCGCGGCATCACCAACCTGCACGTCCCGAGCGACGTCATCATCGACGCCTCGATGCCCGCGGCGATCCGCTCGTCCGGGCAGATGTGGAACGCGAAGGGCGAGCTGCAGGACACGAAGTTCGTGATCCCGGACTCGTCCTACGCGGCGCTCTACGCCGAGACCGTCGCCTTCTGCCGGGAGAACGGCGCGTTCGACCCGACGACGATGGGCACCGTGCCGAACGTCGGGCTGATGGCGCAGAAGGCCGAGGAGTACGGCAGCCACGACAAGACCTTCGAGATCAGCGCGCCGGGCACCGTCCGCGTGGTGGACGGTGCCGGCACGGCGCTCCTCGAGCACGAGGTCGCGGCCGGCGACGTCTGGCGCGCCTGCCAGACCAAGGACGCCCCGATCCGCAACTGGGTTCAGCTGGCCGTCTCCCGCGCCCGCGCCACCGGCTGGCCCGCCGTGTTCTGGCTCGACGAGACGCGCGGGCACGACGCCCAGGTGATCGAGAAGGTGCGCACCTACCTCGCCGAGGAGGACACCGAGGGCCTGACCATCGAGATCCTGCCGGTCGCCGAGGCCACGCGGTACACGCTGGAGCGCGCCAAGCGGGGCGAGGACACCATCTCCGTCACCGGCAACGTCCTGCGCGACTACCTCACCGACCTCTTCCCGATCCTCGAGCTCGGCACCAGTGCCAAGATGCTCTCGATCGTGCCGCTGATGAACGGCGGCGGGCTGTTCGAGACCGGCGCGGGCGGCTCGGCCCCCAAGCACGTCCAGCAGCTCGTGCGGGAGAACCACCTGCGGTGGGACTCGCTCGGCGAGTTCCTCGCACTGGCCGTCTCGCTCGAGTTCCTCGGGGACAAGACCGACAACGCGCGCGCGAGGGTGCTCGGCAAGGCCCTCGACGACGCCACGGGCGCGCTGCTGGAGAACGGGAAGTCCCCGTCCCGGCGGGCGGGCGAGCTCGACAACCGGGGCAGCCACTTCTACCTCGCCCTCTACTGGGCGCGCGCGCTCGCCGAGCAGACCGAGGACGCCGAGCTGGCCGCGATCTTCGCGCCGCTGGCGGAGCGGCTCGCCGGGGCCGAGGAGGAGATCGTCGGCGAGCTGAACGGCGTGCAGGGCAGCCCGGTGGAGCTCGGCGGCTACTACTTCGTCGACAAGGCCAAGGCCGACGAGGTAATGCGGCCCAGCGCGACGTTCAACGCGGCGCTCGCGGACTTCTGACCCGTGAGTGGATACGAGTGCCGGAGCACTCGTATCCACTCACGAGGGCGGTTCAGGCCGCCGGGGTGAGAGCGTCGAACACCGCCTCCGCCTCGTCGCGGGGCACGTCCATCCGCCACACTCGGTCGGCGATCTCGTCCGGGTCGAGCGTGGGCAGGGACGTACCCTGCTCCACCATCGCGCGGTGGATGTCGCCGCGCTCGATCAAGCCGCCGATCGTGAGCGTCGCCGCGTAGACGCCCTGCTCCTTGACGCGTGTCGGGCGGCTCGACGCAGAGCACCACGGCGGAGGTGCGGTCGTCGACGAGCAGGCGCTCGAACCCCGCCACGTCCGCGACGTCCACGCGGCGCGCACCGGCCGATCCCGTGGCCCTCGCACGGCGTTCTGCCCGTTCCGCATCCCGGCCGGCGACGAGGATGCTCATGGATCACTGGTAGCAGCCGATGCGGAAAATCGGTTGCGTGCGGTCGTAACGTGGACAGACGTGCTCCGGCCCTACCTCCACCTGGTCAGGGCGGGCTTCCGGCGCCACTCCATCTACCTCGCGGCGAGCCTCGCCGGCCTGTTCACGAACACCGTGTTCGGGCTCCTGCGGGTCGCCGTGCTGCTCGCCGTCGTCGAGCAGACCGGCCGCGCGGCGGGCTACGACGCGGCCGACACCAGCACGTTCGTGTGGCTGGGTCAGGGGCTGCTCGCGGTCGTCACGCTCTGGCCGGACCGGGAGCTCGCCCTTCGCGTGCGGTCGGGCGACATCGCCATCGACCTCGCCCGGCCGTGGAACCTCCAGCCGGCGCTGCTCGCGCAGGACCTCGGCCGCGCCGCGCACGCCATGCTGATCCGGTTCGCGCCGCCGGTGCTGTTCGGCGCGCTCGCGTTGCCGTTCCGCTGGCCGCAGAGCCCGTGGACGGTGCTGGTCTTCTCGCTGTCCACCGTGCTCGCGGTGGTGATCAGCTTCGCGATCCGTTTCCTGCTCGACCTGACCGCGTTCTGGCTGATCGACAACCGGGGCGTCGTCACCGTCTACGCCGCGTCGACCGGGATGCTGTGCGGGCTGACGGTCCCGATCGCCTACTTCCCCGATCCCGTCCGGATCGCGCTGTACACCACCCCGTTCCCGGCGATGCTGCAGACACCGATCGACGTGTTCAGCGAGCGCGGTGCGACGGCCGCGCTGCTCGCCCACCAGGCGCTGTGGGCGGTGCTGCTGATCGCCGCCGGGAGGCTCGTCCTCGCGCGGGCGACGAGGAAGCTGGTGGTGCAGGGTGGATGACCTGCGGGTCCACGCGCGGATCCTCGGTTCGCGGGTGCGCGGCCAGCTCGCCTATCCCGTCTCGTTCGCTCTCGACTCGCTCGGCCAGGCGTTGGGTCAGGCCAACGAGCTCGCCGTGATCCTCGTCGTGTTCGCGCAGGTCGACTCGCTCGGCGGGTTCGCCCGCGACGAGGTGCTGCTGATCTACGCGCTCGCCGGGATCTCGTTCGGGCTCGCCGACCTCGCCGTCGGCCAGCTCGACGAGCTGCCGCGCTGGATCCGCACCGGCGAGCTGGACGTGCTGCTCGCCCGGCCGCTCGGCGTGCTGCCCCAGCTCGTGACGAGTGACCTGCAGCTGCGGCGGCTCGGCCGCTCGGCCGTCGGCGCGGTCGTGCTCGCGGCGGTCCTGGCAGCGGGCCGGGTGGAGCCCACCCCCCTCAACGCTCTGCTCATCATCGGCACGCCGCTGGTGGGCGCCACGATCATCGGCGCCATCTGGGTGGTCACCTGCTCGGTGTCGTTCTGGGTCATCGAGGGCCGCGAGCTGGCCAACGCGTTCACCTACGGCTCGACCCTCACCACCGCCTATCCGATCAGCATTTTCGGACCGTGGCTGCGCCGCCTGCTCTGCTACGCCGTACCCGGCGCGTTCGTCGCCTACTTCCCCGCCCTCGCGCTGCTCGACCGGCCCGACCCGCTCGGCCTGCCGCACGTCCTGCGCTACGCCGCCCCGCTCGTCGCCGTCGCCGCCGTGCTCGTCGCGGCGCTCGTCTGGCACACCGCCGTCCGCCACTACCAGGGAGCCGGATCATGAGCGCCGCCGAGACCAGCGCCGCCGAGACCGCAGTCGTCGAGACGGAGGGCCTGCGTCGGGAGTTCACCGTCGGCCGCCGTCGCGCGCGACGCCGCGTCGTCGCGGTGAGCGACGTCGACCTGCGCATCACGCCGGGCGAGGCCGTGGGCTTCCTCGGCCCGAACGGCGCCGGCAAGTCGACGACGATCAAGATGCTGACCGGCATCCTCGTCCCGTCCGCGGGGCGGCTGCGGGTGTGCGACCTGGATCCCACCCGGCAGCGCCGCGAGTTGGCCCGCAGGCTCGGTGTCGTGTTCGGGCAGCGCAGCCAGCTGTGGTGGGACCTGCCGCTGCGCGACAGCTTCGGGCTGCTCGGGGCGATCCACCGCGTGCCCGAACCGGAGCACCGCGCGCGGCTCGAACGGTGCGTCGACGTGCTCGAGCTCGGCCCGTTCCTCGACGTGCCCGTCCGGCAGCTGTCGCTCGGCCAGCGGATGCGCGGCGAGCTGACCGCGGCCCTGCTGCACGGCCCTCGGCTGCTGGTGCTCGACGAGCCGACCGTCGGGCTCGACCTGGTGAGCAAGGAGCGGCTGCGCGCGTTCCTGCAGGAGGTCAACGTCGTCGACGGCATGACGATCCTGCTCACCACGCACGACCTGCCCGACGTCGAACGGCTCTGCCGGCGCGTCGTCGTGATCGATCAGGGCCGGGTGGTGGCCGACGACGCCATCGATGCGCTGCACGCCCGCTCCGGGGGTGCGCGTGAGGTCGTGGTCGAGCTGACTCAGCCGGCCGCCCCGCTGCACGACCTCCCCGGCGTCCGCGACGTCCGCGTCGAGGCCGACGGCCTGCGCCAGCGGCTCGCGTTCGCCCCGGCCGATACCACCGCCGCCGCGCTGATCGCCGCGGTCGCGGCGCGGGTGGAGCTGCGCGACGTGACCGTCGTCGAACCGTCGATCGAGGATCTGGTGCGAACTCTCTACGCCCGCGGCTGACCGTTCACGAGGCCACCGAGGCGGCCACACCCGGGATGCGGCCATGCCGGAACGCGTCGACGAAGCGGGCGTGGTCCTTCCGCACCTGCGCCGCGTACCCGTGGGCGAACTCCACCACCCACGCCACGAACTCGTCGTCCCGACCCGCCACGACCTGGGCGATCGCCCCCTCGGTCTGGAACGGCACGAGGGAGTGGTCGGCGTCGGAGTCGGCCACGCAGTGCACCTTCGCCGTGGCCCGGCCGAGGTAGTCCACCACCGGCGCGATCTCGGCCGGTTCGGTGAGCTCCGACCAGTCCAGGTCGGCCTCGTACGGCGACACCTCGCTCACCACGAACCCGACGCCGTCGAGATCGGTCCAGCCCAGCAGCGGGTCGGCGTGCGCCTGCAGCGCCCGCTGCGACACGGCGGTGCGGTGGCCGTGGTGGCGGAACGCGCTCGCGATCGCCGGGTCGGTCACCACCCGGGAGGGCGCGGCGACGTTGCCCTGCTTCATCGACAGCACCACGTCGTTGTCCAGCGCCTGGTTGTACCCCTCGATGAGCACGGTGTAGGCGGGAAGCCCGGCGCTGCCGATGCCGAACCCGGAGCGGCCCGCCACGTCCTTCACCGTGTACGCGACCCCGCGCAGCCGCTTGGCCGCCGGGATCGTGTCCAGGTAGCGCTCGAACGCGGCCGTCACCGCCGCCCGCTCGGCCTCCTCGAGCCTGCGCAGGCCCGGCACGTTCCGCAGCACCCGGTCGAAGCCCTCCGGCTCGGTGATGGCGTCGAGCAGCCCGACCCGCGTGCGCAGCTTCGCCAGCTGCAGCACCTGGTGGACGGCGCCCTCGGTGGTGGCGAGCCGCAGCGAGAAGCTGCGGTCGTCGGTCTGGTCGACGAACCACCGCACCTGGTCGAGGTAGGCCCGCACGTACCGTTCGACGAGGCGGGAGATGTCGGCGTCCGAGATCGCCTTGCGCCAGCCCAGCAGCGCCATGCTGGCCGCGAACCGGGTGACGTCCCACGTGAAGTGCCCGACGTACGCCTCGTCGAAGTCGTTGACGTCGAAGATCAGCACCCCGTCGCCGTCCATGTAGGTGCCGAAGTTCTCCGCGTGCAGATCGCCCTGGATCCAGACGCGGCTCGTCCGCTCGTCGGCCCACGGGTCGTCGCGCTCCGCGACGTCGGCGTAGAACAGGCAGGCGCTGCCACGGTAGAACGCGAACGGGTCGGCGGCCATCTTCCGGAACTTGGTCCGGAACGCGGCCGGATCGGCGGTCATGAGGTCGGAGAACGCCGCGACCAGTGTGTCGACGATCCGATCCGAGCGGTCGGTCATCCCCCGATCATGCCGGGAACTCGACGGCGGGGGCGCCGTCCGGGAGCGGCACGCGCAGCACCCGCATCTGCATCGCGAGGAGCGAGTAGTAGCCGACCAGCGTGGTGAGCTCCACAGCGCCCGCCTCACCGAGTGAGCCGACGGCGCCCGCCCACGCGTCGTCGTCGACGTCGCCGGTGGCGAGCAGCTGCGCGACCACCGCGGCGGCGGCCCGCTCGGCCGGGTCGTCGGGCTCGACGGGACCGCCGCTGCGTACGGCCTCGACGAGAACCGCCGGCAGCCCGGCCGCGGCCGCCATCGGGGCGTGGGCGTACCACTCGAACTGCGACCGGTGGTGCGCCGCCACCTGGAGCGTCGCGAGCTCGCGGACCCGCTCGGACAGGACGCCGCGGTAGCGCAGCGCCGCGCCCACGGACTGCAGGGCCGCGCCGGACCGAGGGGCGCGCAGCATCGCGTCGAACGGACCTTGCAGGCTCCCGCCGCGACCCAGGGCCACCCGGCCGGGCGGGTCGGCGAGCGCGTCGTACACGGCACGCTGATCGGGGTCGAGCTCGTCGGGGCGCAGCGGGCGGAGCCGGCGCTCGGTCACGCCGACCCGCCGTTCAACAAGCTCGCGGTGATCGTCATGGCCAGCACGGCGATCACCGTGCCGAGGCCCGCGTAGCAGAGCACGTCGATCGGGCGGCTGCGGATCGCGAGCAGCCCGACCCGGTCCGTCGGCAGCAGCAGCCGCAGCACCGCCGCAACGAGCAGCGCGCCGCCGAGCAACACCGCGCCCTCCCGCCAGTGCTGGGTGAGCGTCCTGACCATGCCCGCCCCCGCGATGAGCAGGACGAACGTCATCGGCGCGTGCACCGGGAGGCGGGAGCGGAGCTCGTTCATCGCCGCTCGCCGACCGCCCGCTCGGCATTGATGCTCACTCCGACAAGCTCCGTTCGGCCGCCTCGACCACGTTCGTCAGCAGCATCGCCCGCGTCATCGGCCCGACCCCGCCCGGCATCGGGGCCAGCAGTCCGGCCACCTCGGCCACCTCGGGCGCGACGTCCCCGACCAGCCCGGCCTCGGTGCGCGTGACGCCGACGTCGAGGACGGTGGCCCCCGGGCGCACCATGTCAGCGGTGATCAGCCCCTGCACGCCGGCGGCGGCCACCACGACGTCGGCGCGACGCACCTCCGCCGCGAGGTCCTTCGTGCCCGTGTGGCACAGCGTCACGGTGGCGTTCTCGGAGCGGCGGGTGAGCAGCAGCCCGAGCGGGCGCCCGACCGTGACGCCGCGGCCGACCACCGTGACGCGGGCGCCGTTCAGCTCCACCCCGTAGCGCCGGCAGAGCTCGACGATCCCGCGCGGCGTGCACGGCAGCGGGCCCGGCTCGCCGAGCACCAGTCGCCCGAGGCTCACTGGCGCGAGACCGTCGGCGTCCTTCATCGGGTCGATCCGCCCCAGCGCAGCGCCCGCGTCCAGACCCCTCGGCAGCGGCAGCTGCACGATGAACCCGGTGCAGGCCGGGTCGGCGTTCAGCTCGTCGACGGCCCGCTCGACGTCGGCCTGGGAGGCGTCGGCCGGCAGCTCCCGCTGGATCGAGGTGATCCCGACCTTGGCGCAGTCGCGGTGCTTGCCCCGCACGTAGGAGTGGGACCCCGGGTCGTCGCCGACGAGGAGCGTGCCCAACCCCGGTGTCACGCCGCTCGCCTGCAGCTTCTCGACCCGCCCCGCCAGCTCGCCGAGCAGCTCCTGCAACGTGGCCTTGCCGTCCATCACCGTCGCCGTCACGACGCCCATCCTCCCAGTTGAGCGAGCGAGGTCCATCGGCCGGTGCGCCGAGGCGCGACCGACAACTGTCCTGGTGCTGACACAGCGGTTGTGTTGCTGGCACACCGACTCGAGTCGATGTGCCAGCGCAGAAGTCGATGTGTCAGCCCACGCGGAGACCGTGGGCCTCCGCGAAGGCGATCGCCTGCTCGACGTCCACGGAGGCACCGTCCAGCCCCGCCTGGACCAGGCCGTTCGGGTCGATCCGGGCCCCCCGTAGGTCGGCGCCGTCCAGGCGGGCGCGCAGCAGGCGGGCCCCGCTGAGGTCGGCCTTCTGCAGGTCAGCGCCACGGAGGTCTGCTTCCACCAGGTTCACCTCCCGCATCCGCAGCCCCGACAGGTCCGTCTCACGCAGGTCGGCGTAGCCGAGGGCGGCGAGCGTCAGGTCGCACTCGGTGAAGGTGATCGGGCGCAGGCGGCAGTCGATCAGGGACGTGCCCAGCAACGAGCAGCCACGGAACGTCGACCCGCCGAGCGTGGCCCGGACGACCCGGCAGCTGCGGAACGCTCCGCCCCGGTGCGTGGACGCGCCGATGTCGGCCCCCGTGAAGTCGCATTCGTCGAACGTGCAGGACTCGGTGACCAGCCCGCGCAGGTCCCCGTCCACGAAGCTGCAGCGCACGAACCGCCGCCGCCGCCACGGCTCGTCCCCAGCGCGCACCTCCGACAGGTCGAGATCGATGTATTCGCCGTCGTCCACCTGATCCACATTGGCACCCTCCCACGGGTCACGCCGGGCCCACGCCGCCGGCCGCCTCGGCGAGCTGCCACACCGAGCGAGGCGCGGTGGTGCGGCAGGGCCGGCACCAAACCGGTGGCGGGGTGGCGGGCGTGCAAGGGCGGGGCGACACAGGCGTCGAGAGACGCGATCGAGTCGGGCACTTCCCAACTCGCCCATCGGTGCGCTCGGCGAACTCGCCGCGTGGGTCGCGACGACGGGAGCGCGGCAAGCTGAACGAGCTCCGGGAGCAGGCCGACGTCGACTACCGCACGCACAGGGAGCGAACCGCGCGAGCCGGCGGCGCCGTCGCACATCAGCAGGACCTCACCGCGCTCGCGGAGACCTCCGGCCTGATTGATCAATACCGCACTTCGCAGTCGCGATCTCGGCTCGTCCACGGCGTGAGGTCCAGGCCCGGATAGCGAAGCGCCGTTCCTGCCAGCGTCTCGGGCGTCCAGAACGCGTGCCCCGGCGGTGGGAAGCCGAACAGCGCCAGCTGACGTGGCGTGGCCTGCTCGACGAACTGATACCAGGACGGGTCGTGGCTGCGGTCGGCCCAGCCCTGCCGCTGCGCCCACTCCGCCGCAGCGACGCGGAAACTCAGGTGCATGGTGTAGCGCGCGCCGGCCGGTCGGGTCAAAGCCGTGCCGCGGTGCAGGGTGTCCGGCGTGAAGACCACCACCGTGCCGGCGGGGCCGGCGGCGGACACCCCGACGTCGTACAAGTCGGGACGGCCGGTGCTCGCGACGAAGCGGTCACCACTCTGGCCGGTACCGACCCGCGGGTACCAGTTCGGCAGCGGCGGTAGGCCTCCTGTGTGGGCACGCGGGACGAGGTGCGGCGGCCCGAGGTCGTCGGGGACGTCGACGAGGTAGACGAAGAGTTCGACCTGCTCGAGCCCGGCCGGCACGAGAAGCGTGTGGTTGAGGAAGTCGCGATGCAGCCGCTGGTCGTAGTCGGCGGCCCCGGTGTACTTCGCCCACGCCTCAGCCGAGTACAGGCGGGTCTCGCTCCCGAGAAGCGAATCGACCAGGTCGATGATCCGGGGATGGACCGCCAGAAGGCTCAGCTGCGAGCTGGCGAACGGGAACGTGTCGATGCCGTCGAACTCGTCGTCGAGGAATCGCTGACGCCGGGGATCCGAGCCCTCGTGGAAGCCGGCGGCGGTCGGGAAGCACAGGGTCAGCTCGTCGAGCGTGGGCGCCAGGTCGTCTGCGGACAGGTATCCGGGCACGACGGCGAACCCGTCCGTGTGCCAGGCCTGCATCGCGTCGGCGAGCTGCATGAGCGGATCGTCCCGCCCCGGGTCGCGGAGCACACTCGGTTTCTCGTCAGCCGTGATTGATGGCGCCGAGTACGAGCGAGAAGCCGGTCCGGCTGATCGGCATCGTCGAGTTGGCGGTGCAGGAGCACTTCGACGCCGGAGCGGATCACGTCTGCATCCAGGTGCTGACCTCCGGCCCGGCCGCGCTGCCGACGCGTGAATGGCGGGAGCTGGCCCCGGCGTTGATCAGCGGAAGTCCCGCGACTTCACCGGCACCGTGAGCGCCAGCTTCTGCAGCCGGTCTGCCACCAGGTTGAGCACGCCCTC
This sequence comes from Pseudonocardia adelaidensis, assembly GCF_039543345.1. Classification (NCBI taxonomy): domain Bacteria; kingdom Bacillati; phylum Actinomycetota; class Actinomycetes; order Pseudonocardiales; family Pseudonocardiaceae; genus Pseudonocardia; species Pseudonocardia adelaidensis. The sequence continues at coordinate 360,298 of NZ_BAABJO010000002.1, forward strand.
GGGACTGCGTTCCAGCCGCCCGCGCACGAGCAGGGCGGAGCTGCTGAGCGCCACCGTGCGGTAGCGCGCCCACAACCCCTCCGAGCAGGTGACGTTGAGCATGCCGCTCTCGTCCTCGAGGTTGAGGAACGTGACGCCGCGGGCCGTGGCGGGCCGCTGCCGGTGGGTGACGAGCCCGCCGACCAGCACCCGCGGCATGGCGTGCTCCGGGTCGCCGGGTGGGACGGCGCCGCCGATCGCGTCGAGGGCGTCGATCCGGTGGGCGCCGAGGGCGTCGAGCCGTTCGCGCAGGTGCTGCATGGGGTGGGTGCCGGGCGAGACGCCGGTGGCCCAGACGTCGGCCGCGGTGAGCTCGACGTCGGTGAGCCCGGGCAGGGCGGGCGCCTCCAGCCCGACCTCCGTGCCGGGCAGCTGCTCGGGCCGCACGGCCGCGACCACCCCGGCCGCCCACAGCGCCGAGCGCCGGTCGATCCCGAAGCTGCCGAACGCGCCCGCGGTGGCCAGCGCCTCGGCCTGCGGCACGGTGAGCCGCACACGGCGGGCGAGATCGGCGAGGTCGCGGTACGGCCCGTGCCGGTCGCGCTCGGCGTCGATCTGCTCGGCCAGCTCGATCCCGATGCCGCGCACCTCGGCCAGGCCGAGCCGGATGGCCTGCCCGCCGGTGGAGAGCGGGTCGGGCTGCAGGATCGCCTCGGCCCGGCCGAGGTTGACGTCGGCGCCGCGGGTGAGCACGCCGTGCCGACGCGCGTCGGCCACCAGTGACTGCGGCGAGTAGAAGCCCATCGGCTGCGCGTTGAGCAGCGCGGCGCAGAACGCAGCCGGGTAGTAGAGCTTGAACCAGGCGCTGTAGTAGACGAGCGACGCGAAGCTGATCGCGTGGCTCTCCGGGAAGCCGAAGTTGGCGAACGCGACCATCTTGCGGAAGATCCCCTCGGCCACCTCGCCGGTGATGCCGTTGGTGGCCATACCGGCGAAGAAGCGGTCGCGCAGCCGCTCCATCTTCTCCTCGGAGCGCTTGGCGCCCATCGCGCGGCGCAGCTCGTCGGCGTCGCCTGCGGAGAAGCCGGCGACGTCCACGGCGATCTGCATGAGCTGCTCCTGGAACAGCGGCACGCCGTACGTCTTCTGCAGCGCCCCCTTGAGCAGGGGGTGGTCGTAGTCCCACTCCTCCAGGCCGTTGCGCCGGCGGATGTAGGGGTGCACCGAGCCGCCCTGGATGGGGCCGGGCCGGATCAGCGCCACCTCCACGACCAGGTCGTAGAACACCTCCGGCTTCAGCCGGGGGAGCGTGGCCATCTGCGCCCGCGACTCCACCTGGAACACCCCGACCGAGTCGGCGCGCGCGAGCATCGCGAAGACGTCCGGGTCGGTGGGTTGCAGCTCGTGCAGCTGGATCTTCTTGCCGTGGTGCTCCTCGACCAGGTCGAGCATCAGGTGCAGGGCGGTGAGCATGCCGAGCCCGAGCAGGTCGAACTTGACCAGCCCCGCGTACGCGCAGTCGTCCTTGTCCCACTGCACGACGGTGCGGCCGGGCATGCGCGCCCACTCGACGGGCACGACCTCCGACACCGGCCGGTCGCAGATGACCATGCCGCCGGAGTGGATGCCGAGGTGGCGCGGGAAGCCGAGCAGCTCGTTGGCCAACCCGACCACCTGGTCGGGGATCTCGACGGGCACATCGGCGACCGGGCCGCCCCACCGTTCGATCTGCTTGCTCCACGCGTCCTGCTGGCCCGGCGAGAACCCGAACGCCTTCGCCATGTCGCGGACGGCCGAGCGCGGCCGGTAGGTGATCACGTTGGCGACCTGGGCGGCGCACCCGCGCCCGTACTTGGCGTAGACGTACTGGATGACCTCCTCCCGGCGGCCGGACTCGATGTCGAGGTCGATGTCCGGGTAGCCCTCGCGCGCCGGGGAGAGGAAGCGCTCGAAGAGCAGCCCCATCGCGACCGCGTCGACGTTGGTGATGCCCAGCGCGTAGCAGACGGCCGAGTTGGCGGCCGAGCCGCGGCCCTGGCAGAGGATGTCGGCCTTGCGGCAGAACTCGACGATGTCGTGGACGATCAGGAAGTAGCCGGGGAAGTTCTTCTGCTCGATGATCTCGAACTCGTGCCTGATCGTCTCGACGGCCTCCGGGTGCTCGGCGTGGCTGCCGTAGCGGAGCATCATCCCGCGCTGGATCAGCTCCCACAGCCAGCTCGCCTCGTCGTGCTCCGGCGGGACGTCGAACGGGGGCAGGTCCGGCGCGACGAGGCGGATCGGGAACGCGCACGCGGTGCCGATCTCCGCGGCCCGCGCGACCGCGCCCGGGTAGCGGGTGTCGAACCGGGCCGCCATCTCCGCGCCGGAGCGCAGGTGGGCGGTGCCTGCCGGCGGGAGCCAACCGTCGACCTCGTCGAGGCTGCGCCGCGCCCGCACCGCGGCCAGCGCCGTGGCCAGCGGGAACCGGCGCGGAGTGGCGTAGTGGGCCGCGGTGGTGGCCACCGTGGGCAGCCCGGCGTCGAGGGCGAGCTCGGCGAGCACGTCGTTCAGCTCGGTGTCGGTGGGCAGCGCGGCGTGGGTGAGCTCGACGGCCACGTGGTCGGCCCCGAACCGCTCGACGAGCCGGCGCAGCTCCTTGCCCGCCGCGTCGCGCCCGCCTGCGCGCAACGCCTGCTGCACGCTGCCCTTGCGGCAGCCGGTGAGCACCAGGACCTGGCCCGCGGTGTCGGCCACCACCTCGTCGGCGTCGTAGATCGGCCGCCCCTTCTCCTGCCCGCGCAGCTGGGCGGTGCTGATCGTGCGGCAGAGCGCGCGGTAGCCCTCCGGCCCGCGGGCGAGCAGCAGCAGGTGGTTGCCCTCCGGGTCGGCCACCCCGTTCTGCGGGGCGGTGAGGCCCATGGAGAGCTCGGTGCCGAAGACCGTGCGGACACCCAGCTCGGCGGCCGCCTCGGCGAACCGGACCACCCCGTACACGCCGTCGTGGTCGGTGAGCGCGATCGCGTCCAGCCCCAGCCGCGCCGCCTCCTCCACCAGCTCCTCGGGGTGGCTCGCGCCGTCGAGGAAGCTGAAGTTGGAGTGGCAGTGCAGCTCGGCGTACGGCACGCGCGCACCCGGCTCGCCGACCGGCGGGGCGACGTAGGGCTCCCGCTTGCGCGACCACGCCGGGCTGTCGCCGCCGTCGGCCTCCGGGCCGCCGGACAGACTCCCGCCGTTCCAGGCACGCCCCGACAGCGCGGCCTCCAGCTCGTGCCACGGGACGTCCGGGTTGTTCCAGCCCACATCCGTAGTCGAACAGTTGTTCGAGATCATATCAACCGCCCGACCAGGCGAATCGGTCACACCACGGTGCGTGGCACCCCGGTCACGGCGGAAATCCCGGTGCTCCGCCGAGCCTTGTCCACTACCTTGCGCCGCAGCGGCGACGACGGGCGTGACGACCCCCGAGCCGCCCGGCCGGTCACCGTCATCGACCACGACGAGGCCGGCCGATGCGGTCGGTGAAGGTGTGGTGGCACCGCGAGCGACCCGATCGCCCACACCTCCCGGGGAGACCGACCGAGGAGGTGCCGATGTCCAGAACGCTCACCGCAGACCTACCACAGCGGATCGGGCAACGCGTCACGCTGCGGGGGTGGGTCCACCGTCGCAGACGGCTGTCCCGGATCGCGTTCCTCGTGGTCCGCGACCGCAGTGGGCTCGCCCAGGTCGTGGCGGACGGGAACCTGCTCGACGCACTCGGGGAGGAGACCGTCGTCGCCGTCGAGGGCACGGTGGTCGCCAACCCGAGGGCCCCCGGCGGCGCCGAGCTGACCGACCCGCGGATCACGGTGCTCGGTTCGGCCACCCCGCCGCCGGTCGAACTGTGGCGTCCAGCCCTGACGGCAGGCCTGCCCACACTGCTCGACCACGCCCCGATCGCCTGGCGCCACCCAGCCCGGTCAGCGGTGTGGCAGCTGGCCGCCGCGTCCGTGCGCGGGTTCCGCCGTGCGCTGGACGCGCGCGGCTTCATCGAGATCCAGACCCCGAAGCTGGTGGGCGGGTCCACCGAGTCGGGCGCGACGGTGTTCGTCGTCGACTACTTCGGCCGTCCCGCTTACCTGGCGCAGTCCCCGCAGTTCTACAAGCAGATGATGGTCGGGGTGTTCGAGCGGGTCTACGAGGTCGGCCCGGTCTTCCGCGCCGAACCCCACGACACCGTCCGGCACCTGGCCGAGTACGTGTCGCTCGACGTCGAGCTGGGTTTCGTCGACGACCACCGCGACGTTCTCGCCGTGCTGCGCGACGTGCTCGCCGGGATGGTCGGCACGATCCGCGCCGAGGCCGCGCAGGCGGTGGAGCGGGCGGCCGCACGCCTGCCGGAGGTGCCCGAGCGGATACCGCTCATCCACTTCCGGGACGCGCTCGCGCTCGTGGGCGCCGACCCGGACGAGCCCGACCTGGCGCCCGAGCACGAGCGGCACATCGGACGCTGGGCACTGGAGGAGCACGGGTCGGACTTCGTGGCCGTCGAGGGCTACCCGGCGCGCAAGCGCCCGTTCTACACGCACCCCGAGCCCGGCGACGCAGGCTCCACCAACTCCTTCGACCTGCTGTTCCGGGGCCTGGAGCTCGTCACCGGAGGCCAACGGCTGCACGAGTACGCCGACTACGCCCGAGCGCTCGCGGACCGGGGCGAAGCCACCGACGCCTTCGAGCCGTACCTGCAGGCGTTCCGGCACGGCATGCCGCCGCACGGCGGGTTCGCCATCGGGCTGGAGCGGTGGACCGCGCGTCTGGTCGGAGCGGACAACGTCCGGCGGACCACGCTGTTCCCCCGCGACCTGCACCGACTCGCACCGTAGCCGGGCGATCAAGGGCAACTGGTCGCTCCCGGAGGTCATTCGGCCACCATTTCCCCTTGGTCGGCCATCCGGTGCACGTGTTGCACCTCGGACGACACCACGTGCACGACGACGCCCCATCGAGCGCTGCCCGATCGCCCTCGACCACTGAGAACCCAGTAACCATCGATCTAGAGGGCCGATCCCGCGATGGCGTCGGCCGCCGCCAGCATCTGCGACCCCACCGGCTGCAGGCCGATCGAGACGGCGAGCAGCCCCGTGGAGACGCGTTCGACCACGCCCCACTCCCAGATCGCCACCGGGTCGCACCCGGTACGCGCGGCGAGCCACCGGGCCCGCTCGCGCGGGTCGCCCTCCATCAGCTCGACGGGATCCTCGCGCATCAGGACCCCGAGGTCGTACTCCGGCTCGGCGAGCAGGCCGTCCGGGTCGACCAGGGCGAACCCGCCGTCGCGGGCCTGCAGGGTGTTCCACCGGTGGACGTCGCCGTGCACGAGAAGCGCCCGCTCCGGCGAGTGCGCGGCGATCCGCCGCTCCGCGCAGGCGAGCGCGTGGTCGAGAGCCGCCCGGGAGCACGGCCCGCCGAGGTCGCGCCACGTGCGCAGGATGTGGTCGGCGAGCCATCGGCCCTTCTCCGCGCCGGTGCGCAGGCCCGAGTCGGGGGCGGGCCGCCACAGCCGGGCCGCGAGCGCGCACATGATCTCCAGCCGCCGCTCGATGGGCAGGCCCAGCTGGTTCAGCGAGGGACCGAGCCGGTCGAGCAGCAGCGCGCCGCGGTTGGCGTCCGACGCGAGCAGCCGCACGCATCCGGCGCCGTCCGCGAGCCGGAGCACGGTGATCTCGTCCGCCGCCTGACCCGGGCGCGGGACGAGCAGCTTCAGCACGGCCGGCGTGCCGTCGGCGAGCTCGGCCTCGGCGACGTAGGCCTCGGTGGGCTCCGCGTACGCCCGGCCCACGGTGATGCCCCAGTCCCGCTCGATGGCGGCGACCAGCGCCGACAGCCCGGCCAGCCAGCCCGCGGCACCCGCCCGCAGCGCCTTGGCCCGAACGACCTCGGGCACCACGACCTCCGGCACGGGGCGCACGGTAGAGCCGGCTCGCCGGGCGGGGTAGCGAGTTACCCGTCAGGCGGCGAGCGGCGCAGCAGAGGGCTCGGGCTCGGGCGTCAGCTCACCGGCACTGGCACCGAGGTGGGGCGGCGTCGGGCCACCCGGGCACGTGCACTGGCTCAGCGGACGCAGGCACTGCGGCGCGAAGCACGTGTCGTACCCGATCCGCTCGCCCGTCGACGTGATCACATAGCGGACCGAATTACTTAGCATACGACAATCAACAGCGGGCGTCGGCCGTTTGTTCCTCCGGATCAGGCGTTGACCAGCGGGAGGTGGTCGGCGATCGCCGCCACGAGTGCCGCCTTGGGCCGGGCGCCGACCACCTGGGTGACGACCTGCCCGCCCACGTAGAGGTTGAGAGTCGGCATCCCGAGCACGCCGGCGGCACGCGCGGTGCGCGGGTTGGCGTCGACGTCGAGCTCGGCGACGACCAGCTGCCCGGACAGCTCGACGGCCAGCTCCTGCAGCACCGGCTTGATCATCTTGCACGGCGGGCACCAGTCCGCCGTGAAGTCCAGCAGCACGGGCAGCTCGGCGCGCAGCACGAGCTCCTCGAACGTGTCGTCGGAAACGGGGATCATCGGTTCTCCTCGGAGAAGCAGCAGCGCGGGACGGGCGGATCGCCGAGCTGGGAGACGAGCTCGCGGCGCACGGCGTGCAACCGGGTGAGCCATTCGTCCACCTCGGCCAGCTTGCGGCGCTGCACGGCGCGCGAGGCCGGGCAGCTCGCCCCCGTCGGGTGGCCCGCACGCAGGCACTCGACGAACGGCCTGGTCTCCTCGAGCGCGAACCCGAGGTCCACCAGCGACCGGATCTCGGCGACGAGCGCCACGTCGCGCTCGTCGTAGTCGCGATAGCCGTTGGCCCGCCGACGCGCGGCGAGCAGGCCGAGCTCCTCGTAGTGCCGCAGCGTCCGGGGGCTCACCCCGGCGCGGCGGCCCAGCTCACCGATCCGCACCCGGACGACGCTAAACCCTGCCGCCGACGGCAACGCCAGCGTTCAGCCGGACTGGATCTCGCCCGATCCGCGGCGGATCAAGGTCGTCGGGACCAGGCGGACCCCGGGCGGGCTCGTGTCGCCCGCGATGCGGGCGAACAGGAGGTTCGCCGCCGTCCGGCCGATGGCGGCCGGGTCCTGCGCCACCACGGTGATGCCGGGCGAGAGCAGGTCGGCGAGCAGGACGTCGTCGAACCCCACCAACGCGACCGACCACTCCGCGCCGAGCCTGCGCAGCGCCCGCACCGCCCCGATAGTGATCAGGTTCTGCGCGGTGAACAGGGCGGTGGGCGGGTCGGGCCGGGCGAGCAGGGCGGTCACGGCACCGTCGGCGTCGGCCGACTCGCGCAGGTCGTGCACCACGAGGCCGGGGTCGAGGGGCAGGCCGAGCGAGGCGATGGCGTCGCGGTAACCCGCGTAGCGCTGGTCGGCGGTGCGGATCGAGCGCCGGTCCCCGAGGAACGCGATGCGCCGGTGCCCGGCCGCGGCGAGGTGCCGCACACCCTCCGCCGCGCCGAGCGCGTTGGTGGTGATCACGGAGTCGACGGCGATGCCGTTCGCCTCGCGGTCCACGCAGACGACCGCCGTGCCCGACGGGAGCTCGTCCGCGAGGTAGGACTGGTCGTCGCCGGCCGGCGCGAGCAGCAGCCCGTCGACCCGCCGCGCACCGAACTCCCGGGCCAGCGCGCGCTCCCGCGCCGGGTCCTCGTCGATGCTCGCGGAGAAGACCACGACCCCCCGCTCGCGCGCCTCGTTCTCCACGGCCCGCTGGACGGCAGCCGAGAACGGGTTGGCGACGTCCTCGAGCAGCAGCGCGATCGCCGACGTCCGGCCGTCGGTGCGCAGGAGGCGGGCGCCCGCGTGGGGGTGGAAGCCCAGCTCGTCGATCGCCCGCCGCACCCGGACCGCGAGCGCCGTCGAGACCCCCGGCTCGTCGTTGACCACCCGCGAGACCGTCTTGAGGCTGACGTCAGCGCGCTGGGCGACGTCGCGCATGGTCGGGCGGCGGCGCCGCGCCGGGACGGTCTGCACGTGGGCAGCATGGTCCGTCGCGTCTGACATCGTTGTCAGCTTAACCACTTCGTTACGAACCGCACCCTTGTGGCACCGGGGTGTCGGACGCCACAGTTCCGACAACGTTGTCTCCACGTCGACGCTGACGAGAGGTCGTTGCGATGAACAAGGCAGGGAGGACCCGCAGGCGGGCCACCGCGCTCGCCGTCGGGGCAGTGGCGGCCCTCGCACTCGCCGCGTGCGGTGGCGGGTCCGAATCGAGCGGCGGAGGCGGCGGCGGCAAGCCGATCGTCGGCCTCATCACCAAGACCGACACCAACCCGTTCTTCGTCAAGATGAAGGAAGGCGCCCAGCAGGCTGCCGGCTCGTCCGGCGTCGAGCTGCAGACGTTCGCGGGCAAGCAGGACGGCGACAACGAGTCGCAGGTGCAGGCCATCGAGACACTGATCTCCGCGGGGGCGGCCGGCTTCCTGATCACCCCCAACGACTCCAAGGCGATCGTCCCGACGCTCGACCGCGCGCGTCAGCAGGGCCTGTACGTCATCGCGCTCGACACCCAGACCGATCCGCCGGACGCCGCCGACGCCACCTTCGCCACCGACAACTTCCAGGCCGGCCTGCTCATCGGGCAGTGGGCGAAGTCGAAGTTCGAGGCCGAGGGCAAGCAGGCCCGGATCGCGATGCTGGACCTCTCGCCGAACCGGCCGACCGTCGACGTCCAGCGCGACCAGGGCTTCCTGAAGGGCTTCGGCGTCGAGGTGGGCGACCCCAAGCAGATCGGCGACGAGTCCGACCCGCGCATCTCCGGCCACGGCGTCACCCAGGGCGCCGAGGAGGGCGGCCGCACGGCGATGGAGAACCTCCTGCAGAGCGACCCGTCGATCAACCTCGTCTACACGATCAACGAACCGGCGGCCGCCGGCGCGTACGAGGCGATCAAGGCCGCCGGGCGGCAGAACGACATCGAGATCGTCTCCGTCGACGGCGGGTGCCCCGGGGTCCAGAACGTCAAGGCCGGCATCATCGGCGCCACGTCGCAGCAGTACCCGCTGAAGATGGCGTCCCTGGGCGTCGAGGCGCTCGCCGCACACGCGAGCAACGGCGCGGAGGCACAACCCACCGCGGGCAAGGACTTCACCGACACCGGCGTCACGCTCATCACCGACGAGCCGCAGCCGGGCGTCGACTCCAAGGACACCGCGTTCGGCCTGCAGAACTGCTGGGGCTGATCGGATGGCCGACGACACGCCGGGCCCGGTCGCCACGGCGGCCGGGCCGCAGCCCCACGGGTTCGACGAACGGCGGGCCGACACACCGCTGCAGCGCATGCAGCACGTCCTCCACGCCCGTCCGATCCTCGGCCCCCTGGCCGTGCTCCTGCTCGCGATCATCGCGTTCTCGCTGGTGAGCGGCCGCTTCCTGACCGCGGCCAACCTCGGGTTGGTGATGCAGCAGGTCACCGTGATCGCGGTGCTCGCGCTCGGCCAGACGCTGGTGATCCTCACCGCCGGCATCGACCTCTCGGTCGGCGCGATCGCCGTGTTCTCCTCGATCATCATGGCGAACCTGGCCACCGACCTGGGCGTGCCGGGCGTCCCCGCCCTGCTGCTCGGGATCGTGTGCGGCACCGCGATGGGAGCCTTCAACGGCTTCCTGGTCACGCGGATCGCGCTGCCCCCGTTCATCGTCACGCTGGGCACGCTCTCGATCTTCTTCTCGCTCAACTCGGTGGTGTCCAAGAGCGAGACCGTCCGCGGCACCGACATGCCCTCGATCCTCACGTGGACCGGCACGACGTTCCCGATCGGCGACTTCCGGATCACCTACGGGTCGATCATCATGCTGCTGCTCTTCGCGTTCTTCTACTACGCGCTCGGGTACACGGCGTGGGGCCGGCACGTCTACGCCACCGGCGACGACATCGAGGCCGCCCGCCTCGCCGGCATCCGCACCAGCAGGGTGCTGTTCTCGGTCTACCTGGTGGCCGGGCTGGTCTACGCGGTCGGCGCCTGGGTCCTGATCGGCCGGCTCGCGTCGGCCAGCCCGAACGTCGGCATCGAGTACAACCTCAACTCCATCACGGCCGTCGTGCTCGGCGGCACCAGCCTCTTCGGCGGCCGCGGCCTGGTGCTCGGCACGCTGGTCGGCGCGCTCATCGTCGGCGTGTTCCAGAACGGGCTGCAGCTCGCAGGCGTCGACGTCGTGTGGCAGGGCTTCGCGATCGGCCTGCTGGTGCTCGTCGCCGTGTCCATCGACCAGTGGATCAGGAAGGTCCGCGCATGACGACGACCCGAACGCCCGTGCTCCAGGCGCGCGGGCTCGTCAAAAGGTACGGGCCGGTCACCGCGATCGGGGGCAGCGACCTCGAGCTCTACCCCGGTGAGATCCTCGCGATCATCGGCGACAACGGTGCCGGCAAGACCAGCCTGATCAAGGCACTGTGCGGGGCGCTCATCCCCGACGCCGGCGAGATCCTCCTCGACGGCAGGCCGGTGCACTTCCGCAGCCCGATGGACGCCCGGCGCGCCGGGATCGAGACCGTCTACCAGACCCTCGCCGTCGCGCCCGGGCTCGACATCGCCGACAACCTGTTCCTGGGCCGCGAGGAGCGCAAGCCGGGGATCCTCGGCTCGGTGTTCCGGATGCTCGACCGCAAGCACATGCGGTCGGAGGCGCAGCGGCACATGACCGACCTCGGCATCACCACGCTGCAGAACATCGGGCAGGCCGTGGAGAGCCTGTCCGGTGGTCAGCGGCAGGGCGTGGCGGTGGCGCGGTCGGCCGCGTTCGGCAGCAAGGTCGTGATCCTCGACGAGCCGACGGCGGCACTGGGCGTCAGGGAGGGCAACCGGGTGCTGCAGCTCATCCGGGACGTCCGCGACCGCGGCCTGCCGGTGATCCTCATCAGCCACAACATGCCGCACGTGTTCGAGCTGGCCGACCGGATCCACATCCAGCGGCTCGGCCGCCGCGCCACGGTGATCACTCCGCAGTCACACACGATGACCGAAGCAGTGGCGATCATGACGGGGGCGGCGGAACCGCCCCCACCCGTGGCCTGAAACCGGCAGACTGCCCCGCATGCGGACCGTGCACGCGCTGGTACTCGTTGCGATCACGGCAGCGGCGTGCGGGGCACCGGGCGCGGCCCCGCCCGCGCCGCCGGCGCCCGACCCGGCCCTGCCGTCCCGGTTGGTCGAGGAGGTCACCGGCGACGGCGCGCTGACCCACCTCACCGAGCTGCAGCGCATCGCCGACGCGAACGGCGGCAACCGGGCGCTCGGCACGCCGGGCTACGACGCGAGCGTCGACCACGTCGTCGGGGTACTGCGCGGCGCGGGCTACGACGTGCAGACGCCGACCTTCACGGCCCGGCGGTTCGACGTGCAGCAGGAACGGCTCGTGGTGGGCGGCGAGCCGGTGGCGGTCTCGGCGCTCGGCTTCTCGCCCACCACACCGGGAGACGGCGTCACTGGGCCGCTCGCCCCGATGGCCGGCGAGGGCTGCAACCCGGCCGACGCATCGGCCGTGCCGCCCGGGTCGGTGGCCCTCGTCCGGCGAGGCACGTGCACGTTCGCCCAGAAGGCCGCGCACGCCGCCGCGGCAGGCGCCGCAGGCCTCATCGTGATCAACAATGCGGACGAGCCACTGGAGGACGGCACGCTCGGCGAAGCCGCGACCGGGGTGCTGCCCACCGGGGGCGTGTCCCGGTCGGCGGGCGACGCGCTGGCCGGGCGGGCCGGCGCACCCGTCACGCTGACGCTGGTGACCACGACGCAGGAGACCCAGAGCCGCAACGTGATCGCCCAGACCCGCACCGGCAACCCGGACGACGTGGTGGTCGCGGGCGCGCACCTCGACTCCGTGCCCGAGGGGCCGGGCGTCAACGACAACGGTTCCGGCGTCGCCACGCTCCTGGAGACGGCCGTCCACCTCGGCGCGTCGCCGCCGGTGGCGAACGCCGTGCGCTTCGCGTTCTGGGGCGCCGAGGAGGCCGGGCTCGTGGGCTCCACCGCGTACGTGCAGGGGCTCCCCGACGAGGAGCTCAGGCGGATCGCGCTCTACCTCAACCTCGACATGGTCGGCTCGCCGAACGCCGGCTACCTCGTGTACGACGGCGACGACTCCGACCACGAGGGCGACGGCCCCGGCCCGCCCGGCTCGGCGGCCGTCGAGCGCGCGCTCGTCGAGGGCCTGGCCGCGGCGGGTGTGCAGGCCGCCGGCACCGACTTCAGCGGCCGCTCCGACTACGGCCCCTTCATCGGGCGGGGCATCCCCTCCGGCGGGCTGTTCACCGGCGCCGAGGAGGTCAAGTCGCCCGAGGAGGCGCAGCGCTGGGGCGGCACCGCGGGCGAGGCGTACGACCGCTGCTACCACCAGGCCTGCGACCGCCTGGACACGCTCGACCGCACCGCCCTCGACCGCAACACCGACGCCTTCGCCTCCGCGCTCGCCCACTTCGCGCTCTCGACGGACGAGCTCGCCGCAGGCTGAGTGGAGGTGCCGCCTCACACATCCCGTACCGGCTTCACACGAGGCGATGAACGTTCGGCTTCTCGACGTGGCTGTCAGGAGTCGGCGGCCGTCGGTGTTCGGCTCATGTGCTGACGACGGGCCGCCACGGTCGTTGCGACTCGGACGAAGGTCGCGACGTGGCGCACCGGAGAGGCCGGTGGCCACGCCACGACCAGGGTGCTGGGGATCGCGTCGGCGACGGGCACGCGTACGAGGTCGGGACCGAAGGGCTCCGCGACGGACCTGGGTAGGACGGCAATCGTGCGTCCGAGGGCGACCAGCTGCGCCAGCTGGGTCATGTCGGCGACCTCGGGCCCGGTTGCACCGTCTGCCGCCCCGCCGTGCCAGCGCGGCAACGTCTCGCCCTGCAGGTCGGCGACGCGCAGAGTCGCTCGCCGTGCCAGGGGATGCCGGTCGGGCAGCACGGCCACGCGCTTCTCGATCATGAGGGTCCTCGCCTCTAGCCCGTGGACGTTCTCGTGCGGCGTGTGCAGCAGCGCCACGTCCGCCCGTCCGTCGTGCAGCAGGTTCGCCCGATCGGCGACACCCCCGAAGAGGACCTCCACAGCCGGCGCATCCGGCTCCCGCTCGTACTCGGCGAGGATGTCGGGCAGCAGGCCACCGTCACCGCCGGGTTTCACCACCAGCCGGAGACGGGCGTCGGGTCTACCCGCCTGCCGGGCGTGACGGGCCGCGGCCATCACCACGTCCAGCGCGTGCCGCCCGTCGCTGAGCAGAACCTCTCCGGCGGGGGTGAGGGAGACGTGGCGGCTGCTGCGTTCCAGCAACCGGACACCGAGCCGCTGCTCGAGTTGTCGGATCGCCTTCGACAGCGCCGGCTGAGCGATCATGAGCCGGCTGGCGGCACGACCGAAGTGCAGCTCCTCGGCTACGGCGAGGAAGTACTCCAGCTCGCGCGTCTCCAACCGATCCATACCTGGAGGTTATCGACGAGGAGGTCGATCGGTCTTGGACGAGCGTCGATGTCCGGTGCTGTCATCGGTGCATGACCATCCACGCAACAGATCGGAAGTCCGCTCTCATCATCGGGGCGTCGCGCGGGCTCGGTCTGGCGATGGCTGCCGAGTACGTGTCCCGCGAGTGGTGGGTGACAGCCACCGTCCGAGGCGACGGGCGGACAGCGCTGCATGACCTGGCGGACTCGGCCGACGGTCGGCTGACCGTCGAGAAGGTGGACATCACGGCGCCCGAGGAGGTCGCCGCACTGCACGCGCGAGTCGCCGGCCGGGCCTTCGACCTGCTGTTCGTCAACGCCGCGATCAGCAATGGCGATGTCCCGGTCGCCGACGTCTCGACCGAGACGTTCAACCGCGTCATGGTGACCAACGCACTCAGCCCCGTGCGCGTCGTCGAGGCACTACAGGACCTCGTGCCACCGACCGGCACGATCGGGATCATGTCGTCGCGGCAAGGGAGCATCACGCTGAACGACCGTGCCGGTTACGAGGTCTACCGGGCCAGCAAGTCCGCGCTCAACCAGCTCATGCGCAGCTTCGCCGCACGCCATGGGCGCGACCCGCGCACCCTGCTGCTCCTCAGCCCGGGCTGGGTGCAGACCGAGCTGGGCGGTCCGGCCGCCCCTCTGACGATCGGCGAGAGCATCCCGGGGATCGTGGACACGATCGAGAAGCACGCTGGCAAGGGCGGCTTGCATTTCGTCGACCACCGGAACCAGACCCTGCCGTGGTGAGTCAGCCGGTCGCCGGGCCCTCCGGCGTGACGACGCCTTGATGGAGATCATGCTCGATCCGGGTTGGGGGTGAAGTGCTGGTGAGGCGCGTCAGTCGTATTCGCCGATCACCCACCACCTCCCCTCCCGGTGCAGGAGCAGCAGCGCCTCGCCGTCGTGCAGGCCGACCTGCAGGCGGCTCGCCTCAGCGCTGCCCGCCGCCCACCACCGCTGCCGCACCGGCCACGGCCCGGCCCACCCCAGGACCTGCCGCAGCTCGCCGCCGTCGACCGCGACGGCGGCCGGCAACCCGTAGAGCAGGTCGGGCGCGCGGAGCAGGACCGGGCTGCCGTCGGCGGCGGTCAGCTCGGCCGGGAGGGGCTGCGGCGGCACCGTGGCCGGTGACGGCGCGGGGAGCCGGCCCGGCCACGACGGCGGTGGCTCGTGGGGGGTGGCGCGGCCGGCGGGAGGCCGTGGGGCCGGGACGCGCCGGCGCCGGTTGGTGGTGCGCATGCGCTCCGCCTCGGGCAGCTCGGCCGCGGAGGTCCGCCCGGTGCGGCGCACGACGTCCTCCGGCCATCCGGCCGGGGCGACGAGCGGGCCGGAGCTCGCCCACGTGCGCTCCGCGCTCTTCGTACGAACGGCATGCTCGTCCGGCTCCATCGGACGGGAGGGCCGCTCGTCCGAACCGGGAGCGGGTGCGGGGAGGCCCAGGTCTCGGTCGTCGCCCCAGGGGACGAACCGGACCTGCTCCGCGGGATCTCGCCCGCCCACCAGCACGGCGGTGACCACCGCCTCCGGTCCGAGCAGCGCCTGCACCCGCACCAGTGCACGCCCCGCGCGCTCGCGCGCCTCCCCGACGTCGCCCCACAGGCCCAGCTGCAGCGCTCCCGCGGTGACGGTCTCCTCCGGCACCAGCCGGAGGCGGGCGACCGCGCCGTCGGCCTCGGCCGGCACGTCCCCGGAACGGCGGCGGCGGGTGAGCCAGGCGTCCAGCTGCCACCGGACGCGGTCGACGGTGCCGGCCGGGGTGAGCGGCTCGGCGCACCGCCAGATCCGGTGCAGCTCCTCCCCGCCCACCGTCTGAGCGGCGACCCCGAGCCGGGTGCACGAGAGGCCGTGCGAGGCCAGCGTGCGGTGCAGCCGCTCGGCGAGACCGCGGGCGGCGAAGGCGGCGGCGTCGACCCGGTCGACGGGTGGGTCCAGCTCGACCTCGACGGCGAGCTCCTCCGGCGGAGTGCGGCGCACCGGTGGGCGCGGGTCGAGGCCGCGGGCGAGCCGGTGGCAGTGCACGGCGTCGGCCCCGAACCGGGAGGCGACGTCCTCGGCGTCGAGCCTGGCGAACGCCCCCAGGCTGCGCAGCCCCAGCCTGCGCAGCAGCCCGATCAGCTCGGAGCGGTCGACGTCGGGTTCGCGGTCGAGCTCCTCGACCCCGAGCGGGGCCAGGAAGGCCGGGGTGTCGCCGGGCGCGACGGCCAGGGCCCGCCGGGCCGCGAGCACCGCGGCGAACAGCCCGTCGGCCACCCCCACCTGGCTCTCGACCCCGGTGCGGGCGGCGACCTGGTCGACGAGGACCTCCGCGGCCTCCTGCTCCCCTCCGAACCAGCTCACCGGCCCCTGCGCGGCCAGCGCCACCAGCCCGGGCCGGACCACCTCCACCCCCGGAGCCAGCTCCTCGACGGCGGCGACGACCGGCTCGAACGCGCGGGCGTCGCGGTCGGGGTCGCGGTCGAGCACCGCGAGGTCGGGGCACCGCGCCTGCGCCTCCCGCCTGCGCAACCCGCGCCGCACCCCCTGCGCCCTGGCCACCGCCGAGCACGCCAGCACCCGGTTGGCGACGACCACCGCCGCCGGCCGGTGGGGCGGGACGTGCGCGGCCATGGCCGCGGCGGTGACCGGCCAGTCGGGCGACCACAGCGCGAGCACCCGGGTGGCCCCGCCGGGCTCGCCGGATGAGGCCCTCACCGGGGCCACGGCGCCATTCGGCGCGTCGACCGCGCTCATCCCGCCACCTTCTCGATGTGCGGCACGACAACCTCGGCGTCCGGCGCCGCGGCCACGGCGCCACCGGGTGCCGGCAGCAGCAGGCCGGCCGACCGCCCGCCCGGCGCCAGACCCCGCCCGTGCACCCGCACCCGCACCTGCCGCGCCGCGAGCCGTCCGGCCCCGGCGCCCAACCCCCGCCAGCCGACGTCGGCGCAGCTCAGCTCGAGGTCGGCACCCGGCCACGCCCCGAGCGCCACCAGCACCGCACCCCGCTGCCGCGCCCGTGCCGCCAGCCGCTGCCGCTCGGCCGCGCGCACCCCGGCCCGCTCCGCGCCCGCCACCGCCACGACGTCCATCCCGTCGAGCAGCGCGACGGTGACGGCCATCAGGTCGGGCCCGGGCTCGGGGACCAGCGCGAGGCGTTCCAGCCGCACCCCGGCCTCGGCCGCCGCCACCAGCCCGAGCCCCGGCCGACCGACCACGGCCGCCCACGCTCCCCCGGCCGACGCCTCCGCGAGCAGCGCGAACAGCAACGACGTGGCGGCGGAGGCAGGCGGGAGGGCGACCGTGGATCCGCGACGCAGCCCACCCCCGGGCAACAGCCGGGCCAGCGGTTCGGCCACCGGGAGCACCCGGCCGTCGGACTCCGGTGCCGGCCGCACCGCCGCCGACCGGTCCTCCATGCGTCGCAGCAGCCCGCGGGCGAGCTCGAGCCGATCAGCGACAGCAGGTGCACCCACACACGCCTCCCCAACATCCACGCCGCGGGGAAGGCAGCTGTTCGAACGTGTGTTCGATGCTAGTGGACTCCGGGAGGAAGCTCAAGCGTGCGTGCCGACTCGTGGTGGACCAGCACGCCGGACCTGCTTCAGTGGGCGAAGTGGCGGGTGCCCGTGAAGTACATCGACACGCCCGCCGCCGCCGCGGCGTCGATCGACAGCTGGTCGCGCACCGAGCCGCCCGGCTGCACGACGGCCCGCACCCCCGCCTCCAGCAGCACCTCGAGCCCGTCGGCGAACGGGAAGTACGCGTCGGACGCGGCGACCGAACCACGGACGCGGTCGCCCGCGCGCTGCACCGCGAGCCGGCACGAGTCGACCCGGTTGACCTGCCCCATCCCGATCCCGACGGCGGCCCCACCGGAGGCGAGCAGGATCGCGTTCGACTTCACGGACCGGCAGGCCCGCCAGGCGAACGCCAGGTCGGCGAGCACATCGGCAGGCACGGGCTCGCCGGTGGCGAGGGTCCAGGTGGCCGGGTCGTCCCCGGCGGCGTCCAACGCGTCGCGCTGCTGGAGCAGCAGACCGCCCGAGATCGGCCGCAGCTCGGCGCCCTGCCGCGCGTCGGCCGGCAGCCTCAGCACGCGGACGTTCTTCTTCCGGGTGAGCACCTCGAGCGCGCCGTCCGCGTAGCCGGGCGCCACCACGACCTCGGTGAACACCTCCGCCACCTGCTCGGCCATCGCGACGCTGACCTCGGTGTTCGTCGCGATCACACCCCCGAACGCGCTCACCGGGTCGGTGGCGTGCGCCAGCCGGTGCGCCTCGGCGACGTCGGCACCGAGCGCGATGCCGCACGGGTTGGCGTGCTTGATGATCGCGACGCACGTTCCGTCGTGGTCGTGCGCGGCGCGCCACGCGGCGTCGGCGTCGACGTAGTTGTTGTAGGACATCTCCTTGCCGTGCAGCTGCTGCGCCGCTGCGAGCCCGGGCCGCCCCGAGACGTACAGCGCGGCCCGCTGGTGCGGGTTCTCGCCGTAGCGCAGCGTGGAGGCGCGGTCCCAGGTGGCGCCGACCCAGGAGGGGAACGCGCCGTCCTCCTCGGGCGCGAGCACGTTGCCCATCCAGGACGCCACGGCGACGTCGTACGTCGCGGTGTGCCGGAACGCCGCGGCCGCGAGCCGCCGCCGGTCCTCGAGCGCGAAGCCGCCGTTCTTGACCTGCTCGAGCGCCCACTCGTACCGCGCGGGCTCGACGACGACGGCCACGCTGCCGTGGTTCTTCGCCGACGCGCGGACCATGGCCGGCCCACCGATGTCGATCTGTTCGACGCACTCGGCGGGCGTGGCACCGGACGCCACCGTCTCGGTGAACGGGTAGAGGTTCGACACCAGCAGCTCGAACGGCGCGATCTCCAGCTCCGCGAGCTGCGCCACGTGCGCCGGGTTGTGCGTGTCGGCGAGCAGGCCGGCGTGCACGCGTGGGTGCAACGTCTTCACGCGGCCGTCCAGGCACTCCGGGAACCCGGTGAGCTGCTCGACCGGCGTGACCGGCACCCCCGCGTCGGCGATCCGCTGCGCCGTGGACCCGGTGGACACGATCTCGACGCCTTGGGCGTGCAGGCCCGCTGCGAGCTCCGTGAGCCCGGTCTTGTCGTAGACGCTGATCAGGGCCCGCCGCACCGGCTTGCGTTCAGTCACGGGATGGTCACCTCTCGTCCGGTCACGGTGGCCCCGTCCCGGGCCAGCGCGGCGACGGTGCCCACCAGCAGCCGTCGCTCCTCGATCTTGATGCGTTCGTGCAGCGTGTCGACGGTGTCGCCGGGCTCGACGGGCACCGCGCTCTGGGCGAGCACCGGGCCCGTGTCCACGCCGTCGTCGACGATGTGGACGGTGGCGCCGGTGACCTTCACCCCGTAGGACAACGCATCGGCCACCCCGCGGACCCCGGGGAACGCCGGGAGCAGCGCAGGATGCGTGTTGATCATCGGGCTGCCCACACCCGCGAGGAAGCCCGCACCGAGGATCTTCATGAAGCCCGCGCTCACCACGAGGTCCGGGCGGTGCTCGGCGACGGCCTTGGCCATGGCCGCGTCCCAGGCGGCGCGGTCGGGGTGGTCGGCGACCCGCACCGCGAACGTCGCGATGCCGGCGCGCTCGGCGCGCGCGAGGCCATCGATGCCGTCGCGGTCGGCCCCGACGGCGACCACCCGCGCCGGGTAGCCGGGTTCGGCTGCGGCGTCGAGCAGCGCCTGCAGGAGCGTGCCCGTGCCGGACACGAGCACGACGACCCGGGCCGGCACGGGGGTCTCCACCCGGTACGAACGGCTCGGGGACGCGGGCACGCAGGAGCTCCTCGACGGGTCGGGGAATCACGGACGACGTGTCCAGGGTAAGCCGCGGTGCAGGTCACACCGCCTTCGGACCCGTCACTCCCCGTCGTTGCGTTCGCCCGCGTCCTCCTCGGCGCGCTGTGCGACGAGGTCGGCCACGGTCTGCGGACGGCGCTGATCCGGAACGGACACGGGCTCCTCCACCTGCGGCTCCGCCCGTCGCCACCACCGGCGGCGCGCCGGGCGCCGCGGTGGCTCCGGCGAACGGCGGGCCGCAGGCACCCGGCGCGCGGCGGCGCGCCCGCCGGTGCCGGCCCGGCCGTCGGCGCGCTCGTCGTCGGCGGTCTC